>DATCKH010000203.1:0-3354 GCA_036562425.1 Thermaerobacter sp.
CCGAGAAAGAGACACCGGCCCGTGAAGGAGGAAAGAGACCGTGTCTGCGCCCAGGATGACGGTCGCCGACTACGTGGCCGCCGAACTGGCGGCCTGGGACGTGGAATGCGCCTTCGGGGTGCCGGGCGACACGGTGATCCCGCTCCTTGAGGCGTTCCGGCAGAACGGGCGGCTCCGTTTCGTGACCGCACGCCACGAAGGAGCGGCCGCGTTGATGGCCTCGGCCTACGCCAAGCTCAGCGGGCGAGCCGCGGTGTGCGTCACCGACGCCGGGCCGGGGGCCGTACAGCTCCTCAACGGCGTCTACGACGCCGCCATGGACCGGGTGCCCATGCTAGTCCTCAGCGGCGGCCTGCCCACGCAGAAGATGGCCACCCACTGGCCGCAGGACGCCAACCTCGATCTGGTGTACGCCGACGCGACGGTGTACAACCACACCCTGACGGCGGCCCAGCAGGCCACGCGGATCCTGCCCGCCGCCCTGCGGGCCGCGTACGAGAAGGCGGGCCCGGCCCGGGTCGGCCTGCCCGTGGACCTCCAGCGGGAGGAAGTGACGGACGCCAAGGCCACCGGTCGCCCGGGCTACCTGTCCGGCACGCCCCGACCTGATTCCCGGGACCTGGACGCCGCCCTCCATCTCTTGCGCACCGCTGAGAAGCCCGTGCTGTTCGTGGGGCGGGGAGCGCGCCCGGCCCGCCAGGCCGTGCTGGACCTGGCGGAGCGACTGGATGCTCCCATCGTCTGCACGCTGCCGGGTGTGGGCGTCGTGCCCGGCGACCACGCCCACTACTGCGGGGTGATCGGCGAGGCGGGGACCCAGGCCGCGGCCGACGTGCTGGGCGCGGCCGACGTAGCCGTCGTCATCGGTAGCACCTGGTGGCAGCCGCAGTTCGTCCCGCGCGGCCTGAAGGTGATCCAGATCGACAACCGTCGCAACCACCTGGGCCTGACCTTCCCCGTGGAGGTGGCCCTGCCCGGTCAGGCGGACGAGGTGCTGCAGGCCTTATTGGAGGGCCTGCAGGCCAAGGAACGACCCGGTTGGAAGGCCTTCTGGGAGCGCGCGCGGGCTGGGTGGAAGGAGGAACTGGGGCGGGCGGAAGCCGGGGCGGATGCCGACGGGGACCGGGTACATCCCGCCAGCGTGCTCCGCGCCCTGGCCGGGGTCACCGACCCGGAGGCCGTGATCTGCCTGGATACCGGCCAGCACACCTACTGGTTCGGCCGCTACTTCGTGCCCGACCGGCAAACCGTCTTGCTGTCCGGGCACTGGCGCACCGTCGGCTTCGCCCTGCCCGCCGCCATCGGGGCGGCGCTGGCGGCGCCGCGCCGCAGGGTGATCGCCCTGGCCGGTGACGGCGGCCTGGGCATGTCCCTGGCCGAGTTCACCACGGCGGTACGAGAAGGTCTACCCATCACCGTCATCGTCTTCAACGACGAGCGCTACGCCGAGGAGGAGGAACTGCAGGTCCGGGCGTGGGTCGAGCCCTACGGGACCCGGTTCGTCAACCCCGACTTCGCTGCGTTCGCCCAGGCTGCGGGGGGCATGGGAATCCGCGTAGAGCGGGCGAAGGATCTCCGCCAGGCTCTGGAGCGGGCGCTGCGCAACGATGGGCCCGCGCTGGTAGATGTGCGGGTCGCGCGGACGACGTTCTCGCCTCTCGTGCCGGTGGCCGCCCGGGACCCCTGGGCCGCACGGGTGGAGGAATCCGAGGTTCGGGATGAAGGCGCCCGCGCCGGCGCCGGCGGGACGGGTGAGCCGGGCGACCTGCGTCAACGGAAGGCGGCGCGGGAGCGGGGTCGGGTCCCCGAGCGGGTTTGACCGACCGCTTGTGCAGTGTATCTTGCAGTGCACTAAGGGAACGAGCAGACCATGTTCAGAGAAAGCAAGGCTGAGGCTGGCCAAGGGGGACGGGCCTCCGGGGCCCGCCCCCCTCGTACGCAAAGCCGCCCATAAGAGCGGTCTCGAAAAGAACCCGGTCCAGCGAGGACCGGGTTCCACGTCATGGATGGGGATCGGGAGCGACGGAGGTCAGTCTTGCGCGGCGTAGAACAGCGCGTTGGCCACTGAGCGGAACAGGCCGCGGGTGTGGGCCCGGAAGAGGGGATCGGTGCCAAAGAGCACCACCCGCCCGTTGCCGTAAGTGCCGCCCACCACCACCGCGCTCCCGGCGGCATCCTTCCGGTCGCGCCAGTGCCCTGCCATGAAGAAGTTCTCGGCCTGCAACCGGGAGATGACCTCAACCCCTTCGCCGGTGCTGGTGAACCACGCCGGGTGGTAGACGAAGCTGTAGTCGTGGGCCGGGTAGTTCGCCATCACGGGGTGTTCGGTGTTGTTGACGACCCGGACGACCCCGTTGTCGTCGCGCTTGCCCGCATTGTAAACCACGGGCAACAGACCTAGCTGCTGGTTGAGGGCGGCGCTGTTAGCACCGATGCCAATGTAGGCACCGCCCTGGGCGACGAAGTCGCGTATGGCCTGCTGGAAGGCGCCGTTGGAGCTGTTCACCTGGTTGACGAAGACGTCGAAGTCCGCCAGCCGGCCCGAAGCCACGTCACTGACGGTGACGGGCGTCACATCGAAGCCGAGCTCGCGCAACGTGAAGTCGACATAGCCCCGGCCCAGCGCAAAGCCCTGGCCCAGTGCGGCGACACGCAGACGGCGTAGCGGCTTGAGGGTTCCGCCGACGCTGTGGGTACCCGTGATGGTCAGGCCCAGGTCCTTCGCCAGGTCCTTGACCGCCTGCCGCTGGCCGTCGGCGCGGACCACGAAGGCGCCCTGACCGAATCCCGGAAGCGCCCCCTGGGCCATCCAGACCTCGGCTCCACGCTCCAGCAGGGCGTTGACCGCCCGGATGGCGTTGTTGTTGTCGTTGGGGATGACGTAATAGGCGGCGTTCGCATTCTGCACGTTGCCCTGCGGGCGCTTGACCTTTTGCACCTGCACCAGCTGAGCAGTGAAGGGTTCCTCGATGGCAACCCGCTTGAAGCCCCACAACTCGGGCAGCTGCCAGGCCGAGATGTCGTACATCGCCGGAATGTCGTAGCTGATGTCCTCGCCTTCCCAGAGCAAGGTGTTGGCCAAGCCGCGCAGCGGCTGGTTCATCAGCACGACGTAGGAACCGGCGGGGTAGGTCGTGCCACCCGCGGTGAACGGCTGCTTGGCCTGATGGACCTCGATGCCGTGCACGAGCAGGGCCTCCACGACGTCGGCCGCGACGTTGGGGTGCGCCTGATCCGGCCCCGCCGGCAGCACGTAGGCATACGGATACTGCTCTGGCTTGTCACCCAGTACGCCACGCTTGAACTGCTCGATTTGGTCGTGGAACATCTCCATTTTGTGGCGGGCGGCGAACA
>DATCKH010000206.1:0-5010 GCA_036562425.1 Thermaerobacter sp.
GGGAAGTTCCACTCCACCACGTAGTCCACATGACCCCGGCTGCGCCGAGCCGCTTCCGGGTCCTGGCCGACCAGCCGCACGGGCTTGACCAGGTTGACGGGCAACCCGCTGGCGAGGAAGACCTTCTTGGCCCCCTCCAGATCACCAGCCTCGAGGATGGCAAACACCTTGGAAAGATCCTGGGCCACCTGAACCTCGAGGAGGTCGCCACCGGCCGCTCGCGCCGCCTCCGCCACCCGGTTCAGGGCCTGGCGGACTTCCTCCCGCCCGTGGCTGCGGGGGGGCACGGACTCCACAAGGAACAGGGACATGGCGCCCACACCTCCTGACTGGCCACCGCTCACAGAGCGGAATTGTTTATTTTCAGATTGGTTTGATTTGAATTTACGTTGTAAGGTAACAGGGCGTGCCCGGCGGGTCAAGGGGGAACCTGGCGGTGAAGCCTGATGTCCCCCCGGCCACCTGCCTTCGCAGCCTGCCGCCTGCCTTGGCAGCTTGCCGACTGCCTTTGCGGCCGGCCGACCGCCCTACGCAATCGATACTTGCGTTTTGACATCTTCAATTGCTACAACGAAGACAACTCGGCCTCTCCCGGTACGCACAGCAGGGGGGATCCCCATGTCCCGCCGGCTCCGCTCCCGGGCGGCGCGGGCAGCGGCGTACATCCTTCTCCTCGCCTCCATGGGCGTGGCGGCCTGCCGGGCGCTGCCCGGCCCGTCGCCAGCGCCGGAGGAGAGCAGTAACGCCGGAGGAAAACCGGTGGAGATCCTGGTGTCCGCGGCCGCCTCGCTCCAGGACGCCATGCGGGAGGCAGCGGCGGAATTTGCCCGGGAGCATCCGGAGATCGCGGTGCGGTTTAACTTCGGCTCCTCCGGCGCCCTGGCCCAGCAGATCGCGGCCGGCGCACCGGTCGACCTTTTCATCGCCGCCGGCCGGCAGCCCATGGACATGCTGGTGGAGAAGGGCCTGGTCGACCCCGGTGCCGTACACGTCATCGCCCGTAACCAGGTCGTGCTCATCGTCCCCCGGACAGGGGCGGCGAGCGTGCGGGGATGGCAGGACCTGAGCCGCCCGGACGTCCGTCGCATCGCCATCGGCGACCCCGCCCACGTGCCGGCCGGCCAGTACGCCAGGCAAGTGCTGGAGCAGCTGGGCCTGTGGGAGAAGGTAAGCACCAAGCTGGTCCTGGACCAGGACGTGCGGGAGGTGCTCCATCACGTGGCGGCGGGCGAGGCCCAGGCCGGCATCGTCTACCGGACCGACGCGGCCACGTCGGATGGCGTCGCGGTCGTCGCCGAGCCACCGGCCGGCAGCCAGCCGCCCGTGGTCTACCCCGTCGCCGTGCCCAGGACCGCCCCTCACCCGGAGGAAGCGCGCAAGCTGGCCGAGTTCCTGACCTCCGAGCGAGGCCGGAGCGTGCTGCGGCGCCACGGGTTCCTCCCCCCGGGGTGAGAGCGCGGACCCGAGGTGAGACGATGGACTTGATGTCGGAAGTGTGGACGGCGCTACGGATTTCCCTGGTCATCGTCCTGGGCGCCACGGCGCTGGTGGTGGCCGCCGGCTTGCCGCTGGCGGTGGCGCTGGCCCGGCCGGGGTGGCGGGGTCGCGGGCTGGTGGACGTCCTGGTGACCCTGCCGCTGGCGCTGCCGCCCACCGTCCTGGGTTTCTACCTCCTCCAGCTGATCGGCCGGACGGGCCCGATCGGCTGGCTGACGCAAAGACTCCTGGGGACCACCCTGATCTTCACCCCCGCGGCAGCCGTCCTGGCCGCCGCCGTGGTGGGCCTGCCCCTGTTCGTACAACCGGCCCGGGCGGCCCTGGAGGAGATCCCCGCCGAGGTTCACGAGGCGGCCGCCATCGACGGAGCCACCGGCTGGGATCACCTGCGCTACATCACCCTGCCGCTGGCCTGGCCCGGCATCTTCACCGGGATCCTCCTGGCCTTCACCCGCTCCCTGGGCGAGTTCGGGGCCACCTTGATGGTGGCGGGCAACATTCCGGGACGCACCCAGACGCTCTCCCTGGCCATCTACAGTGCCGTGCAGGCGGGCCGGGAAGACCTGGCGGCACGGCTGGCCCTGCTCCTGACCGCCGTGGCGGCCCTGTCCCTGTGGGCGGGGATCCGCTGGCGCCGCCCGGGCCGCGGGCAGGCTGCGGAACGGAGGGTGTGGCTGTGAGCGGGCGGCTGCGCAACCGGGTCCGCGAGGCCCGACTGCGCCTCGGGCTCAGCCAGCAGGAACTGGCGGCGCGGGCCGGCGTGACCCGGCAGGCCATCGGTGCCATCGAAGCGGGAGCCTTCGCCCCGTCGACGGCGGTGGCGCTGCGCCTGGCCCGGGCACTGGGCTGCCGGGTAGAGGATCTCTTCTGGCTGGACGACGATGCGCCCGAGATCGAGGCCGAAGTGGTGCAGCTGAGGCCCCGCCAGGTGGGACCGGGCCCCCTCCGCTGCGCCCTGGCCCGCGTCGGGGGCCGCTGGGTGGCCCACCCCCTGCAAGGAGAGGAAGCCTTTGCCACGGAACTGGTCCCGGCCGACGGCGTGGCCCGTCCCGGCCCGTCCCGTAGCCGGTGGCGGGTACGCCTGCTGGACCGGCCGGAAGATCTGGCCCGCACGGTGGTCATCGCCGGTTGCTCGCCGGAGCTCTCCCTCTGGGCCCGGGCCGCCGAGGCCACCCACCCGGGGTTGCGGGTTCGGCGCCTGGTCACCAACAGCGTGACCGCCCTTCAATTGCTCAGGCAGGGCGCCGTCCACGCGGCAGGCGTCCATCTGGTGGACCCGGAGACGGGGGAGGAGAACGCCTCCTTCGCCCGCCGAATCCTGGGGGGACAGCCGGCCGTGCTCATCCATTTCGGGGTCTGGGAGGAAGGGCTCGTGGTGGCTCCGGGAAACCCCCTGGGCCTGCGCGGGGTGGCCGATCTCGCCCGTCCCGGCGTCGAGATCGTCAACCGCGAGCCGGGCGCCGGTTCCCGCCTGTTGCTGGAGCAGTACCTGGCCCAGGAGGGCGTGCCGCCGGCCGCGGTGGCCGGGTTCGACCGTGAGGTGTCCGGACACCTGGAGGTGGCTCGCGCGGTGGCTGGAGGGCAGGCCCATGCCGGCGTCAGCACCGCGTCGGTGGCGGCTGCCTTCGGCCTTGGCTTCGTACCCTTGCGGGCCGTGCGCTATGACCTGGTGGTGCGCAAGGAATACCTGGACGAACCGGCGGTGCAAGCCCTCCTGGGCACCCTCGGCGACCCCTGGGTGCGGGCGCAGCTCACCGCCCTGGGCGGTTACGACACCAGCCGAACCGGGGAAGTGGTGGGCGAACTGGCGGGCTAGGACGTCGGGGACGGGGAGGGCTGGGTCACCCGCAGAGACGTTCATCCCAGCCGCCGCCTGTGGGCAGAGGAAGGGATACCTGCCTCCACCCGGTACTTGGCCACGGTACGGCGCGAAATGTGGATTCCTTGCCGGGCAAGGGCGTCGGCGATCTCCTGGTCGCTGAGAGGCTTACCGGGATCCTCGGCCGCCACCAGGTCCGCGATCAGGCTTCGGATGCACTCGGCGGACAGTCCTCCTGTATCGCTCTCCACGCCTCTGGCGAAGAAGTACTTGATCGGGAAGAGGCCGCGGGGGGTCTGCATGTACTTGCCGGCGATCGCCCGCGACACCGTCGATTCGTGAGTTCCCAAGGTCTCAGCCAGCTGGCGCAGGGTGAGGGGGCGGAGAAAGCGCGGGCCCTTTTCGAAGAAGCCCTGCTGCCACTCCACGATACCCTCCACAACCCGCCGCAGCGTGACCCGTCGCTGCTCAAGACACTTGAGCAACCACAAGGCACTGCGGAGCTTGCGTTCGAGAAAACTCCGCGTTTCCGGGTCCAAGTCGGTTCCGGCCGCCAGCAGGCCGCGGTAGGCTGGGCTGACGATGGGACGGGCCCGGGGAGGTTCGTTGACCAGCACCACCCACTCCGGCCCGGCGCGTTGCACGGTCACGTCGGGGTAGATGTAAGGGACGGGATCCCGGCCTGCGAACCGGCGACCCGGCTTGGGGTCCAGAGCACGCAGGGCAACGACCGCAGCCCGAACCTGTGCAGGGGTCGTCCCTAACGCCCTCGCGATCCGCTGGAACCGCCCGGCGGCTACATCGGCGAGATGTTCGCGGATCAGGACCGGCACCAGCGGGTTACCGTCCCCCACCACCTCCCACTGGATCAGCAAGCACTCTTCCAGGCTCCGCGCGCCCACTCCCGGCGGATCCAGTCCCTGGACGGCACGCATGGCCTCCCGCACGACCGCTACGGGCTGGCCACAAGCCCGCCCCGCCTCCTCCAGGTCCAGGGTCAGGTACCCATTCTCGTCCAGGCTGTCGACCAGGAAACGGGCCACTCGTTGCACCGGAGGAGAGAGAGGCAGGAGGCGGAGCTGGTCGTGCAAGTACTGGTGCAGCGTGGGAGCAGGGGCGGGAATGGCGGGGGAATCCTTTCCCTCGCCCGCCCCGCCCTCCCGGTCCACGAACGCCCAGGATTCATCCTCTTCCTCCGGCCCTGCTTCCTCACTCAGTTCTACACTCAGTTCTACCCGGCCGGCCTCCTGGACAAGCTCGTGGGATTCTTCTTCTGCTTCTTCTGGCACCTCTAACAGTGGGTTTTCCGCCACCTGCTGTTCCACGTACCGTTCAAGCTCGAGTGCCGGCAACTGGAGAACGGTAAGGGCCTCCCGGAGGCCCGGTGTGAGGACGAGCCTTTGCTGCTGCTGGGGGGAGGGTTCCAATCCCAGGCGCACGACCGATCAACCCCCCAACCCGGTCTCCGCCGCGAGGAAGGATGTCACGGGAAGAACCCGTTTCCCGGCCCGTCACGGCGGCCCGGTAAACGAGCATGGCGGGGCGGCAGCACAGGCGGAGCCCGTAGCTCGCCACGCCTGCCACCCCGCCGCCGCTTTTACTTCTCGGCCGGCTTTGCTGGCGCCTCCGCCCGCTCCGGGACCGGCCAGCCCAGCCAGTCGCGGTAGAAGGTCTCGATGTCCGGTTCCCAGTTA
>DATCKH010000256.1:0-1992 GCA_036562425.1 Thermaerobacter sp.
CATCGTGCTCGAGGTCGTGCGGGAGGCGGGCCGGGAGATCCCGGTGTTCGCATCCTCCGACTACTACCCGGTGCGGAAGGAGTCCCACCGGACGAACACGACCATCCTGGAGGCGTACGCGGCCGAGCCCTCCCGCAAGACCCTGGTCCGGATCAACGAGCGTCTGAAGGAGGCCGGCGCCCGCTTCGAGCTGCGGGTGATGGCCAGCCATGGCGGCACCATCAGCTGGAAGGCCAAGGAGCTGGCGCGGACCCTGGTGTCCGGTCCCATCGGCGGCGTCATCGGCTCCCGCTACCTGGGCGAGCACCTGGGCTACCGGAACATCGCCTGCACGGACATCGGCGGTACCAGCTTCGACATGGCGCTGATCGTGCAGGGCGAGTTCACCATCCAGCACGACCCCGACATGGCCCGCCTGGTCCTGTCGCTGCCCCTGGTGGCCATGGATTCGGTGGGTGCCGGCGCCGGCAGCTACGTCCGCATCGATCCTTACACGCGCGCCATCCGGCTGGGTCCGGACAGCGCCGGGTACCGCGTCGGCGTCTGCTGGCCCCAGGGCGGCGTGGACACCGTCACCATCTCCGACTGCCACGTGGTGCTGGGCTACATCAACCCGGACAACTTCCTGGGCGGGCAGGTGCGGCTGGACCGGCAGCGGGCGTGGCAGGCGGTGGAGGAGCAGATCGCGCGGCCGCTGGGCCTGTCGGTGGAAGAGGCCGCCGCGGGCGTGATCGAGCTCCTGGAGTACCGGTTGCGCGACCACCTGCGGTCGATGATCAGCGCCAAGGGGTACGTGCCGTCCGACTTCGTCTGCTTCTCCTACGGAGGTGCCGGGCCGCTCCACACCTACGGCTACACGGAAGGCCTGGGCTTCCAGGACGTGATCATCCCCGCCTGGGCGGCCGGCTTCTCCGCCTTCGGCTGCGCGGCGGCGGAGTTCGAGTACCGCTACGACAAGAGCCTGGACATCAACGTGCCCCCGGACGCCAGCGACGAGGAGAAGGTCGCGGCCGTCCGGGTGCTGCAGAGCGCGTGGGACGAACTGGCCGAGCGAGTGATCGGCGAGTTCCTCCTGAACGGTTTCAAGCCCGAGGACGTCACGCTGCGGCCGGGGTTCCGGATGCAGTACCGGGGCCAGCTCAACGACCTGGAGATCGAGTCGCCCCTGCTGGCCGTCTCCAGCGCCCGGGACTGGGACCGGCTGGTGGAAGCCTTCGAGAACACCTACGCCCGCGTGTACGCCAAGTCGGCGCGCTCGCCGGAGCTGGGCTTCAGCATCACCGGCGCCATCATGCGCGGTACGGTGCCCAGCACCAAGCCGCGGATTCCGGAGGAACCGTGGAGCGGTGCGACCCCGCCGGACGAGGCCTACCGGGGGCGGCGCCCCGTGTTCCGGCGCGGCCGCTGGTTGCAGGCCGACGTGTGGGAGATGGAGGCCCTGCGGGCCGGAAACCGCATCACCGGCCCCGCCATCATCGAGTCGCCGGCCACGACCCTGGTCGTGCCGGAGGACTGGGAGACGGAGCTGGACAATCACCGGCTGTTCCACTTGAGGCAGGTCCGGTGACGAACCTGCACAGCGGGTGAAAGGGGGAAGCCGTCATGGCCATGCCTGTCTCGGAGGTCCGCGAGAGGGAACGGCGCGGCATCGTCTTCGGCGGCAAGACCCTGAAGGAGCACCGGCACGAGGTCTTGCGCCGTACGCGGGAGACCGGCCATTACGCGGGGTTGACCCGCCTGGAGCTCAAGGAGTCCGACCCCATCCTCTATGCCAAGATGTTCTCCCGGCTGCGCGCCGGCGTGGTGCACGCCCGGGAGACGTCCAAGCGGATCGCGGCCTCGCCGATCGTTGAGCAGGAGGGCGAGCTGTGCTTCACCCTCTACAACGCCGCCGGGGATTCGATGCTGACCTCCACCGGGATCATCATCCACGTGGGCACCATGGGCGCGGCCATCAAGTACATGATCGAGAACGACTGGGAGGAGAACCCC
>DATCKH010000257.1:0-1672 GCA_036562425.1 Thermaerobacter sp.
CGCCCAGCGCCACGGCGGCGATCAGCAAGCGCCACAGGGCACCCTTCCTTTCCGCAGCCCCGCCTACCGCCCGCCATTCCGCGACCGCGGCCAGGACGGCGGCGCCCGCCAGGATCTCGCCCAGCCGGAAGTATCCAGGGAAGAGCGCGGCGACAATCTCTCCGAACCGCTCCGGGAAAACCCGCATGAGCGTGGGGGTGAGCAGGGCGCTGAAGTAGGCCATGGCCCCTACCCAGACTGCCATCAGGACGCCGTAGAGGGTCCTTAGGACTCTCGTCAAGGGCTACACCTCCGCCGGGCAGGCCGAACCTTTGGTGGTTTGGGTTGCTCTCGTCTTCCTGCCGCTCCAGGCGTTCCTCTCCTTTGCCACCCCAGGCTTTCCGGACCATTTGCCCCTCCGGGCGTTCCTCCCCATCGGACATTGTGACTGGAGTGGTGCACGGCTGCATTCTCGGAGGGGTGAACTTCCTCAGGGGGTTGGGCGGAAGCACACACCAGGCGCCGGCCAGGTGACCGGCGCCTTCCATGTCCCAGCACGGCTGGCATTACGGGGCCGGGTACGCAAACGCGACGATGGCGGCGGTGCTGAGCGCGAAGGCGAAGGGGAGTGCGGCCGGCGCTCCTGGCCGCCGTGACAACACGAGGCCGATGTGGGCGTCGATTACCGCCACCAGCATCAGCACCGGGTGGATGAGGGACACCCGCCCTGCACCTACCGTCGCCAGCAGGATCAAGCCCAGCAGCGCCTGCAAATCAAGGAGCCCAATGTACAGGCCGGTCAGCGGCCGCTCGGCGGGTAGCGACCGGCCGGTCAGCATGCGGTAGCCCGTCCAAATCACCTGCAACACGACGACAACGAATACGATGGGACCCAGAAAGGCATGGATCTGTGCCATCGCCAGCCTCCTATGACGTCACCCTCCAATGGTGTGACCCGCACGTTGCGTGACCCGCACGGGCGTTCGGCGGGCCTGGTTCAGTACTCCGAACGGACCTCGACCCGGCCCTCGTCGTCGTAGATGTAGAGCACACCCTCCTTTTCGTCCCGGGTGCGCTTGTGCGAACCGTCGCAGAAGGGCTTGTTCTTCGATAGGCCGCAGGCGCAGATCCAGATGCTCTTGTTGGGGTCTTCCGGCTTGACCTCATAGGGCCGGTTCCGGTCATGGCGGACGAGACGGCTCATGGGAAGGCCTCCTTTCTCTCCCGCCCCCAGCCCGCACTGCCGGGCACCTCCACGGGCTCGCCCACGGGAGCCGGCGGGGTGCTGGTCGCCGGTTGGTGCCACCTGGTGGCGGGATGGTTCTCTGGCGACCGGGGAGGATCCTACCCGTCGCCCGGATTACCCCGTTCCCCATCCTACCCTGTCCTGCCCGCTCTGGACTACCCTTCCAGCTTCTGCGGCTGTGAAGGCGGGGTTTCGTGCGGATTCACGAGCCCAATCCGGCCGCGGTGTCAGGCACCGGGTGCGCGTGCCCCTTTCGGATGGCAAAGACCAGCAGGCCCGTCACCAGGAGCGACGCGCTCAGGAACAGCAGGCCCGCCGTGACGGAGCCGGTGGCGTTGTTCAGCAGGCCGACCACATAGGGCCCGACAAAGCCGCCCAGGTTGCCGATCGAGTTGATCACCGCGATCCCGACGGCAGCCGCCGATTCGCTCAAGAACAGGGCCGGCA
>DATCKH010000060.1:0-2398 GCA_036562425.1 Thermaerobacter sp.
CGGTGTTATAATCAGCCTGCCTGGGGGCAAGCCTCGGGCTTATCCTTTGTGCAGCGGGTCGACACGGGGCCCCATGGTCGAGTGGTTAAGACGCGGGCCTTTCAAGCCCGAGGTAGGGGTTCGATTCCCCTTGGGGCCACAGCACAGGCAAGGCACAAGCAAAGCCCGCAGAGAGTACAAGCAACGCCCGCAGGCTGGCGGTCGCCGGTGCAAACGAACGGCGGCCGCCAGCCGTTTTTTTGTCCGGACCGGCGACCGCACCGCGACCGCCACCTCATCCAAGCTCGTAGCGGCACCGGCACGGATACCGAGTCCCCGTGGCGGGACGGCCTCCGCTCTCCCTTCCTGCCGCGCATCTGGCCGCCCGCGGGCAGTCCCTCGCGCTGCATCGCGCGCCCTGTGCCCGATCAAGGAGCCTTCGTATGCTGCCACGGCCCACCGGGATCCCTATAGAGGGACCCATCGGGATCTCTATGAGAGGGACAGGAATCCACCCGGACGGGACGCCCGGGAAGCCCGCGCCGGCGTGGAGCGCGGCGGAAGGAGGTGCACGGCGCGTGCGGCTGGAGCACGTCAAGGCGGAGCTGGAGCGCTGGGGAGAGGTGATCGTGACCCTGGCGTCCGGCCGGAAGTTCGAGCTGCACGCCGGGGACACCCAGTTTGACATGCAGAACCGCCTGATCCGGATCACGAGCCCGGCAGCGCAGTTCGTCCTGGACGGCGAGCAGATCGAACAGCTGGAAATGCACTACAGCCACCCGATGGAGTGACCCGCGCCCGCGGGGGCGGGGTGGCCGGGGACCTTGCGCCCGGGCCACCCCGCTTGCTTGGACACCCCCCTTGCCGCTCGCGATTCGCCGTTGCCTATGGCCGGCACTTTCTCGCCTCCGATGGCAGGGCAAATTCTCGCCACCTCTGGTATACTGTAGCCTTGAGCACACTCGTGTGCACAAAACCAGTGGCCGGAGGCGGGCTCCCTGCCCATGGACCTGATCCGCATCGGCGACAAGGTGGTGGACCGGAACCGCATCTACCGGGTAGTGGACCGGATCCTGGAGTTGCGCGCCTCCGGCCTGTCGCAGCAGGACGTGGCGGAGAAACTCGGCATCGACCGCACGCTCGTCTCGCGGCTGGAGAGCGTGGGCGAGGTGCGGCGCGGCCGGAAACTCGGTCTCATCGGTTTTCCCGTCAAGAACCGGCAGGAACTGGAGGAACTGGCCCGTGCCGAGGGGATCGACTTCGTCTGGCTGTTGACGGACGCCGAGCGCCGCGCCTTCGTGGCGGAGAAGAGCGGCGAGGAACTGCTGAACGAGATCATGATGCTGATCGCGCAGGCGCGGGACCTGGATCACGTGATCTTCCTCGGCTCGGACATGCGCATCCGCCTGGTGGAAGCGCTGCTGGGGCCGGACCGGGTCACGGGCATCCAGATCGGCGTCTCGCCCATCACGGAAGACCGCTACGTGGATCCCGAACGGATCCGGCAGCTGGTGCGTCACCTGAAGGCGACCTGACTGGGAGGTCGAGGCATGCATCCTTTCCGGCAGTATGTGAATCCCCATCTCGGCGAGTTGCTGGAACAGCTCCGTATGGACAAGACCTTCGTCCGGGGCGAGGGTTGCTGGCTGTGGGATGAACACGGCGAGCGCTACCTGGACTTCGTGGCCGCTTACGGCGCCCTTCCCTTCGGCTTCAACCCGCCCGAGATCTGGGCCGCCCTGGAGGCGGTGCGCGCCAGCGGCGAGCCGTCCTTCGTGCAGCCGTCCAGCCTCAACGCCGCCGGCGCCCTGGCCCGGCGGCTGATCGAGCTGGCTCCGCCCGGCATGCGTTACGTGACCTTCGCCAATAGCGGCGCCGAGGCGGTGGAAGCCGCCATCAAGCTGGCCCGCGCCGCCACCGGACGCCGCCGCATCCTGTCGGCGGACAACGCCTTCCACGGCAAGACCCTGGGCGCCCTGTCGGCTACGCACCGCGAGAGCTACCAGAAGGCCTTCTTCGCCCCGGTGGAAGGCTTCGACAAGGTGCCGTACGGGGACATCGATGCCCTGGCCGCCGCGCTGGCGGCGCGGCCGGGCGAGTACGCGGCCTTCATCGTCGAGCCCATCCAGGGTGAGGGCGGCATCGTGATGCCGCCGCCGGGCTACCTGCGCGAGGCCCAGCGCCTGTGCCGCGAGCACGGCGTCCTGTTCATCGTGGATGAGGTACAGACCGGCCTGGGCCGTACGGGAACGCTGTTCGCCTGTGAGCAGGAGGGCATCACGCCCGACGCCATCACCCTGGCCAAGGCCCTGGGCGGGGGACTGGTTCCCATCGGCGCCCTCCTTTGCACGGAAGAGGTCTACACCGAGGAGTTCGCCACCAAGCACTCGTCGACGTTCGCCGGCAACGCGCTGGCGTG
>DATCKH010000062.1:0-5433 GCA_036562425.1 Thermaerobacter sp.
GGCCTCCGGCCACTCCAGAGCATCGAGGCCGATCTCCAGCGAGCGCACGGCCTTGAGCAGCGCCCCCTCGAGGCTGCGATCGATGGCCATGACCTCGCCGGTGGCCTTCATCTGCGTGCCCAGGCGCCGGTCGGCGGTGGCAAACTTGTCGAAGGGCCAGCGGGGGATTTTGACCACCACGTAGTCCAGCGCCGGCTCGAACAGGGCGGAGGTGCCGGTGATGGGGTTGCGAATCTCGTCCAGGCGCCGGCCCAGGGCGACCCGTGCCGCCACCTTGGCGATGGGGTAGCCGGTGGCCTTGGAGGCCAGGGCGCTGGAGCGGCTGACCCGGGGGTTAACCTCGATCACCCGGTACTCCCGCCCGTCGGGCCGCAGCGCGAACTGGACGTTGCAGCCGCCCTCCACGCCGATGGCGCTGACGATCTTGAGGGCCGCCGACCGCAGGCGCTGCAGCTCCCGGTCCGTCAGCGTCTGGGCGGGCGCGACGACGATGCTGTCGCCGGTGTGGACCCCCACCGGGTCCACGTTCTCCATGCTGCAGATGGCGATGCAGTTGCCGGCGCCGTCCCGGATGACCTCGAACTCGATCTCCTTCCAGCCCAGCAGGCTTTCCTCCAGCAGGACCTGGCCGATGGGACTGGCGGCCAGGGCCCGTTCCACCAGGCCGGCCAGCTCCTCCTCATCGCGGGCGATGCCGCCCCCCGTTCCTCCCAGGGTGTAGCCGGGCCGGGCGATGACCGGGAAGCCGGCCCGGCGGGCGAAGGCGCGGGCCTCGTCCAGCGAGCGCACGATGGTGCTGGCCGGCACGGGCTCGCCGATCTCCACCATCAGTTGCTTGAAGGCATCGCGGTTCTCGGCCCGCTCGATGGCTTCCGGCGGCGTGCCCAGCAGGCGGGCGCCGTAGCGCTCCAGGACGCCCGCCCGCACCAGGTCCATGGCCAGGTTCAGCCCGATCTGGCCGCCAAGGGTGGGAAGAACCGCGTCCGGCCGCTCCCGCTCGATGATGGCGGCGGCAAACTCCACAGTCAGGGGCTCGATGTACACCCGGTCGGCGGTACCCGGATCGGTCATCACGGTGGCCGGGTTGGAGTTGAGCAGGACGACCTCCAGCCCTTCTTCCTTCAGCGCCCGGCACGCCTGCGTGCCCGAGTAGTCGAACTCCGCCGCCTGGCCGATGACGATGGGGCCGGAGCCGATCACCAGCACCTTGCGGATCCCGCGGGGCTCAGGCACCGGGCATCACGCCCTCCCTGCCGCCGGTCGCCGCCCCCACGGCGCCGCCCGGGCGGTAGCGGGCGCCACCGCCCGCTACGCCGTTGGCCGCGACGGCGGCTAGCGCGGCGGCTGCAGGCTCCTGGACCGCGCCGGCCGCGGGCCGTTCCACGACGCCAGTCACCGCCAGGAAGTCCGCCAGCAGGTAGGCCGCGTCCCGCGGGCCCGGCGCCGCCTCCGGGTGGAACTGGACGCCGCGCACCGGCAGGTCCGGGTGGAGCAGCCCTTCCACCGTGCCGTCGTTGAGGTTGACGTGGGACACCACCAGGCCCGCTCGTTCCACCGAGTCGCCGTCCAGGGCGTAACCGTGGTTCTGGGAGGTGATCGCCACCCGGCCGGTGATCAGGTCCTTGACCGGGTGGTTGGCCCCGCGATGGCCGTAGGGCAGCTTGTAGGCGCGGGCGCCGAAGGCCAGGCCCAGGAGCTGGTGGCCGAGACAGATGCCGAAGGTGGGCAGGCTCTCGGCCAGGCGACGCACCTCCCCCAGGATGGGAGCGAGGTCGCGGGGATCGCCGGGGCCGTTGGACAGCAGCACCACGTCGGGAGCCAGGGCGAGGATGTCGGCGGCGGTGGTGGTGGCGGGGACCACCGTGACCCGGCATCCGGCCGCGGCCAGGGCCCGCACGATGTTGCGCTTCACCCCGAAGTCGACCACCACCACGTGCCGCGCGGGCTTGCGGCCGCCCCGGCCCGCCTCCCGCCCGCCGCCGCTGCCGCCGGTCCCCGCGATGGCGGGAGCGGCGCCCGCAACCGCTACCGGTTCCACCCGGTACGGTGAGGCCGTGGTCACGTCGAAGGCCGACGGTCGCCGCCAGGCCGCCGCCTGCGCCGCGAGCGTGGCGGCGGGGGTGGTGAGGTCGCTGGTCAGGACCCCGCGCAGCGTCCCGTAGCGGCGCAGGTGGAGCGTCAGCGCCCGGGTGTCGAACCCGTCCGCCGCCGGCACGCCGGCCGCCGCCAGGCGCGGACCGAACGCGGCCAGCCCCACGGCCGTGGCATCGTACAGCTCGCGGGTAATCAGCGCGCTGACCTGGGGGCGGTCCGACTCGTCCTCACCCTCCCGCACCCCGTAGTTGCCCACCAGGGGATAGGTGAGGACCACAATCTGGCCGGCGTAGGAAGGATCGGACACCAGTTCCTGGTAGCCCGTCATGCTGGTGTTGAAGACGACCTCGCCCATGACCTGAAGCCCTGGCCCGCCACCGGGCTCTCCGGGAACGACCAGCCGTCCATGCCACTCGCTGCCGTCCTCCAGCACGAGGCGCACAGCCACGGGCCCGGTAGGGGGAGCAGGCTCGGGCTCGCCCACGGATTCCATCGTATTCATTGCCACGGGTGACCTCCTCGACGGCGCCTCGCCGCACGTCGTGGTGCGGGCCGTCACTGAAGCTGGCAAGGCGCCGGGACGCACCGGACCGTTCGGCCGGGCACCGGTTGCATAAATATTCTGATAATCATCAATATTATACAAGCGTGCCTGAAGGGCAACCGGACGCCACTGAATCGCCATCACCCGCGGCACGCTCCCGCTACGGCCAGCTCGTACACCGTCCGCCCGCCCACCAGGGTCCGCACGACGCGCCCGCGCACGCGGCGCCCCGCGAAGGGCGTGTTCCGCCCCAGGCTCTGAAAGCCGGCGGGGTCGATGACCCACTGGCAGTCCGGGTCGATCAGGGTGACGTCGGCCGGAGCGCCGGGCCGCAGCGTCCCGCCCGGCAGCCCGAAGACCTGCGCCGGCCGCAAGGAGAGGAGTTCCACCAGCCGCGCGGGGCTGATGATGTCGGGCACGAAGGCATCCAGCAGCAGGCCCACCGCCGTCTCCAGGCCGACGATGCCGAAGCTGGCCTCCGGGAAGGGAAGGTCCTTGTCGCTGGCGTGGTGAGGCGCGTGGTCGGTGGCGATCAGGTCGATGGTGCCGTCCAGCACCGCCTCCAGCAGCGCCTCCCGGTCGGCCGCCGAGCGCAGGGGCGGGTTCATCTTCCAGTTCGGGTCAAAGCCGGCGGCGGCTACGTCCTCGTCACAGAGCAGCAGGTGGTGGGGCGTCACCTCGGCGGTCACCCGTACGCCACGGGCCTTGGCCCAGCGGATCAGGCTGGCGGTGCTCTCCGCGCTGACGTGCAGCACGTGCAGGTGGGCCCCCGCCCGCTCGGCCAGAAGCAGGTCGCGGGCGACCATGACCGACTCCGCGGTGTCGGGGATGCCGGGCATGCCCGCGGCGGCCGCCACGGCCCCTTCGTGCATGGCGCCGCCGGCGCTCAGTTCCGGTTCCTCCGCGTGCACCAGCACCGGCAAGCCGTGGGCCGCCGCGTACTCCAGCACCCGCCGCATGAGGCCCGCCCGGGCGATGGGCCGGCCGTCATCGGTGACGGCCACGGCTCCCGCCTCCCGCAGGGCGCCGTAGGGAGTGAGGTGCTCTCCCGCCAGACCCTGGGTGGCGGCAGCGGCCGGGTAGACCCGGACCAGGGCCTCGCGCTCGGCCTTCATCCGTAGCCATTCGACCCGGATGGGATCATCCAGCGGCGGCCGCGTGTTGGGCATGCAGATCACGCTGGTAAAGCCGCCCGCGGCCGCGGCGGCGGTGCCGGTGGCCAGCGTTTCCTTGTGGGTCTCCCCCGGTGTGCGCAGGTGCACGTGGACGTCGATCAGCCCGGGTACGACCCACAGGCCGCGGGCGTCGATCACCTCGAGGCCGGGATCGGTGGCCGTCTCCGCCGGGCCGGCCAGCAGCCCATCGCCGAGCCCCTCGCCGATGGCCTCGACCCGGCCGCCCGCCAGCAGCACGTCGCACACACCGTCCAGCCCCTGGGCGGGATCGATGACGCGGCCGCCGCGAATGAGCACCTTCCTGCCATCGTTCATGGTCGCCCTGGCCTCGTTCATGGCCTCGCCTCCCCGCCGGCCGGGGCCAGCAGCCACCGCAGTACGGCCATGCGCACCGCCACCCCGCTGGTCACCTGCTCCTCGATCAAGCAGTTGGGCAGCTCCATCACCTCGGGCGCCAGTTCGACCCCCCGGTTCACCGGGCCGGGGTGCATCACCAGGACGTTGGGCTTCGCCCAGCGCAGCCGCTGGGCGTCGAGGCCCCAGCCCCGCCGGTACTCGCCCAGGTCGGGCAGCAGAGGGCCCGCCTGGCGTTCCCGCTGGATGCGCAGGGCCATAACCACGTCGGCACCATCCAGCGCCTCCCGCAGATCACAGGTGACGCGGGCGCCGGGGAAGGCTCCCAGTGCGGGCAGCATCGTGGGCGGCCCGGCCAGCCGCACCTCCGCCCCCAGGCGAGTCAGCAACAGCACGTTCGAGCGGGCGACCCGGCTGTGGCGCACGTCGCCGACGATAGCCACCCGCAGCCCTTCGAGGCGCCCCAGGCGCTCGCGGATGGTCAGGGCGTCCAGCAGGGCCTGCGTTGGATGCTCGCCCGTGCCGTCGCCGGCGTTGATCACCGGCACGTCCAGGACTGCCGCGGCGTAGCGCGCTGCCCCGGTGACCGGGTGGCGGATCACCACCGCGTCGACCCCCATGGCCTCGCAGGTGCGCGCGGTGTCGCGCAGGCTCTCTCCCTTGGCGACGCTGCTGCGGCTTACGGGCAGGTCCAGGGCATCGGCACCCAGCAGGCGCGCGGCGATGTGGAAGGACTGCATGGTGCGGGTGCTGTTCTCGAAGAAGAGGGTCAGGACGCGGCGGCCGGCCAGGGGAAGCGCGCCACCGAAGGCGGCGGCGGGGGAGAGGCCCGCGCGGATGCGGCGCAGGCGATCCTTCATCCGCGCCGCCTCGTCCAGCAGCTCCTCGATTTCCGGCCGGGCCAGGCCGGCGATGCCGGTCAGGGATCGGACCCGGGAAGGCCACCCGCCGGCAGGGACGGCGGGCGGGGTGACCGGCCGCGCCGTGGTGGGAAGCGCCCGGCCGCCGGTGGGATGCTGCCGCCGGGACCGGGTGGACGTGAAGGGATACTCCACGGGCTCGACGGGGACCGCGGTCTGCTCGGGATGAACCAGCAACCTGTTTCCCTCCCGATGCGCCCCGTCCCGTGGGCACAAAAAAACTTCTTGCCACCGGCAAGAAGTTGCACCGCTCGCGGCGCGCCCGGGAGCCTCGGCTTGAGCTCGCGGGTGCGGCCGTCGCTATGGCAAGCTCCTTACCGGCCTCACGGGACCAGTTTAAAGGGGC
>DATCKH010000031.1:0-25453 GCA_036562425.1 Thermaerobacter sp.
GCAAGGTCAAAACCCGTTATGGCCGACGCTTCGCTGACAGAAGCCGGTCTCCATGAATGCGATAGCGCCCTGCGCCAGGCACGTATAGCCTCCTCCACCCACACCGCCGGCTGGCCACGGGCCTCGGTGCCGTCGAGGAACTTGAAGACCGCCGCTGATTCCGCTTCCGCCTTCAGTTCCGGAGACCCGCAGCCAGTCAGGGCCAGAGCCACGGCCAGCCCGACGACTGCCAGCCGGGTGCTCCCTATACGCATAGGAACACCTCCGATCCAGAACTTGCCTGCCCAGGACCAACGTACCACTTCCTACGCGTGGAATCCTTGCGCAAGGCCGTGCGAGGGACGCCTCGATGATTCTCTTCATAGCCTGATGTGTTCTCCCAATGGGCCGTGTTAAAATCGGGCATCGCTGTATTGATGAGGTATTCGGAGACCGGCATATCGTACCGGCCCTGACCCTCCGATCGAGATAGCGGCCTTCTCACCGGACTTCTTCATTACAGTCCCTGCCGCACCGTGCCGGACCGGCAACGGGATGCTTAAGAGCAAAGAGCAGCACCTGCTTGCCCTCGGGCTCAAGGATGCGGCTCAGGCTCTCGACGCTCGTCTCGAATACGCGGCCAAGCAGGAGGTCCTTCATGCCGACTCCTTGTGGGACTGTTGGAAGCTGGCTGTGCGGCGTCGGCGTTGCCTCGACACCCGGAGCGAACTTGCGAGGCTACCCATTCCCAAGACGCTGGAGGACTTCGGGACCAGCCGTCGATCGACACGCGGCAGATCCACGAGCTGGCCAGGTTCCTTGCCCACGCCGAGAACGTGATCTTGCTAAGGCCCCCGGCTGTGGTTGAGACCCATTCAAGAGGTCGGAGGTTCGAGTCCTCCCGCGCCCACAGCCAAAAAGCCCAGAAGCGCTAACCGTTCTGGGGCATCGTGGTACACGAGAAAAGGCGGCGTGGTGAAGTGTTTGACAGGAATGTGACAGGCACCGCGGCGAAATCAAAATGGAGGGGCGGTCACCGTGGCCGCCCCTCGGTCTATCCGGCGTCGCTTTCCCCGCGGATGCCGGTCCGCGCGTCGCGCGGCGGCCCTGGTCCTCCTGCGCTGAGCGGACCGCCGCCCGCCCAGCCGCTCAATCCCGCATCGCCAGGCGGTTCCCTGACTCGTAGCGCCGCAGCCCGCGGGCGAAGGCCCAGGCCCCGAGCACGGCGAATCCGGCGGCCGCCCCCGCGAGTTGCAGCAGCAGCGGCAGGGAGGGCTCCCGCAACAAGCTGGCTGGCACCCAGCCCACCAGGAGGGCGGGAAGCACCGTGTACAGGAGCAGGCGCACCTCGGCGCTGTAGGCGATGGGTGGCCACGTCGCGAAGGTGATAACCGACAGATACACCTGCTCCAGCAGCACCTGCGACCGGCCGAACCAGAAGGCGAGCGAGCCGACCAGCGTCAGCAGCCCCGTGAGCAGCAGGGCGACGGCGACGGCGGCGAGCCCGAACGCGGCCAGGTGCACCGGTGACCAGGGGTACAGGGCCAGGAAGGCGCCCACGCCCCAGAGCAGGTCTCCCCAGGCGAATACATGGGTCCGGCTGACGAGGACGTGTAGGAGCACGGGCTTGGGCTGGGGCAGGTAGAGGTCCAGCCTGCCCTCCTCGATCAGGCGGGGCAGCTCCCGCGCGCCGGCGAAGAGCACGCTGGCCAGCCCGATGCCGGAGGCCCCCACCGTCCACACCGCGACCGTGTCGGTGAACGTCGAGCCGCGCACCTCGGGGAAGCGGGCGAAGAACAGCCCCCAGAAGGCCAGCCAGGTCGAGTTGTTCACCACCATCGACAGCACCTGGGTGACGAAGGTGAACCGATACTCGGCCGCCGCAGCCAGGTTGGCCCGCCAGTAGGCCGCGACGAAGGGAGCCAGGCCCCCGCGGCGCTCAGCCGCCATGGACGAGCACCCTCCTCTGCGCGGCGGCGAGCATGAGGCCTGCGAGCCCGCCCAGGAGGGCCAGCCACGCCGCCTGGGTCGCGAGCAACGCCGCGGCCGCCGCGGGGGCGGGGGCGGCCAGCAGCCGCGCGGGCCCGTAGATCATGGCGGGGAAGGGCAACCAGTGCAGGGCCTCGGCCAGCCAGCCGGGCAGCATCTCCAGGGGCATCAGCACGCCGCCGGCGAGCAGGCGGGACATGGCCACCAGCAGGCTTCAGCCCGCGACGTCTTCCGTCCAGAAGGCGCTGAGGCCGACCACCAGCTCGACCGCGAACGTGAGGACCAGCGCCAGCGCGAAGCTGGGCAACGCCACGAGGGACCCGGGGCTGAGCGCGGGTTCACCCGTGCGGAGCCACACGATCGCTGCCCCGACCGCGAACGTAAGGGGAGCCCGAGCCACCGCCGCGCCCAGGAAACCCGCCAGGTGCCACAGCCCGTAGTCGATCGGCCGCCCCCAGTGGATCGCCACGTCTCCCGACCGGATCTTCGCCTGGATCGCGTTCCGTCACGGTTGGCCTCGTGGATCAGAGGTCGCGGATCGCGGCCTTGGCGACGGGATCGAGGCCGATGGTGGGCTCGTGGAGGCACAAAACCTCTGGCCGGTGGAGCAGGGCCGCTGCCAGCTCGCAGCGCATGCGCTGGCCGAGCGACAGCTTGCACACCGGAACCTGCAGCAGGTCGCGCAGCTCGAAGCGCTCGACCAGCTCCTCCTGGGGGCGGCGGTACTCCCGCGGCTCGAGGTCGTAGATCCGCGCCAGTAGGTTGAACGTATCGGCCGCCGGTAGGTGGAGCCAGAGCTGGCTGCGCTAGCCGAACACCGCGCCGATGCGGTAGGCCAGCTCGCGCCGCTGCTACCGGGGCACGAGCCCCAGCACCTGCGCCTCACCGGCCGTGGGCACGAGGATGCCCGTCAGCATCTTGATGGTCGTGGACTTACCCGCGCCGTTGGGCCCGAGGAACGCCACCGCCTCGCCCCGGGATACCTCGAAGGTGACGTCGGCTACGGCCACGATGTGGTCGACGCGGGGACGGAGATACGAGCGCAGGCGCTGCCAGCCGCCCTCGGCGCGGCGAACCACGGGGAACACCTTGCGCAGGCCGCGCGTGCCGATCACGGTTGCGGTGATGGTGGGCACCTCCCCGGTGCGGGATACCCGGCGCAGGATGTTAGTCCCCATCTTAAGAGGGCGCCGGCTGGCGAGCAAGACCCGACGCCGGCCCGCTGCCGTTCGCGGCGGCGGAGTTGGAGGGGGTGCGTGCGCCGGGGGGGGGCCCCTCGGAAGTCGGCCCCCCTTCGGGCGGGTCAGAGACCGGACCCGGGGCCGGACCGCTATCGGACTCCGTGGAGCAGGTATTGGCCCGCGAGCAAGCTGCCGCCCTGCTCCACCTCCCTCGTGAGGACCCCCGGCTTCCATGTTGATGGGAACAGCCATGTGCGCTGGTGCGTCGTCCGGTGGAGCCAGGCGGGAGGACCTGCGGGCCGTCAGCGGACATTGGCGTTCCTTGCCACTCATGGCTTAGCCGGGTGAGCCCATGCCACTGGGAGTAGCTATCTCCATCGTGGCCGGCTCCTTCATGGTCGGCGCGGTCATCGCACCGACCGGCGTCCCGTCGCTGCGGACAGTTTCGCAGGACCGGGTGCCCTGGGCAAGCATCCCATATATACCTGGTAGACGGCGAGCTCCCAGCCTGCTGGAGCCCCGCCGGCCTCGAGTGGCGGACATCGGCTTCGAGGAACTGCTGCGGGCGATCGACTGGCGGTCGGTGGGCAAGGTGGTGCTGGCCCACGTTTTCCACCACACGGGCGAACCCGATCGGATCGTGCGGCAACTTTACCGCTGGCTGGCTCTGGGCACGCGCATGTTGGTGGCGGAGTTCGACCCCGACGCCCCGGCTGCCATCGGCCCCAAGCCGGACGAGTGCATCGCCCGCGGAACCCTGGTGGGCTGGCTGGAGCGGGCGGGCTTTACGATGGTCCGGGCGCGAGCCTATCCGGAGCACGAGCAATACGCCTTCCTGCTCAAACGACCATAGGCACGGCGAGCGGGACGACCTCACTGCGCTTGACTTGCTGTAACCGAACAATGGGGCTCGAGTGGCGTGTGGCCGGGATCGGGCGTGTGACGGGGAGGGAAATGCGGGGGGCAGGCCCGGCATGGCCGGCCCCCCGCCAGCGCTTCCCGCCGATCTCCCCGGCCGGAGAGAGGGTGTGGACGGCGCGTGTAATCCAGCCGGGGGCTCCTTTCCCCCGGCTACCTGCTCAAGCCCGGCTGAGTGCCTCCTTGATGAGGGCGACGATGTGCCCTTCGGGCGCCGCACCTTCGACAGAAGTCACGCCGTTGACTACGGTCTTGGGAACGCCGAAGACCTGAAAGCGATTGGCCAGCTCGGGGAACTCCATGGCCTCGATGGCATCGGCCCGGACACGATCACCGGTGAGAGCCATTCGGTGAGCCAGGCGGACCGCCCGCGGACAGTACGGGCACGTCGGCGTCACAAAGACCTGCAAATGCACGTTGGTCTCCAGTGAGCGGAGGAAATCCTCCGTTTCCGGCGACAGGCCGGTCGAGCCGCGGGAGATGTCGACGATGTCGTCGATCAGAGTCCCGAACTCGTAACCGGCCGGGATTCCGTAGAAACGCACGCCGGTGTCACTCCCGTCGGCCCGCGTGAAGACGATGGCCGGAGCCTTGTCCACCTCGTACCGCTCGGCCACCTCCAGCTCGCGGTCGAGATCGTGGATCTCCACCGTCACCCGGTCGTCCAGCTCCGCCAGCGCTTCCAGCAGCTCGCGGGTGTCCTCGCAGTAGGGACAGGCGTCCCGGTCCGTGCGGACAAACAGTTTCAGGACTACTGGGTCTTCGAGCGCTTCGAAGCGCCTTCGGATCTCCCGTTGATCCTGGGCGGAGATCTGCATCATGGTTCACCTCCCCGGGAATCCGCGCCTCCGCGGACCCTCTGTCTTTCCCGCCGGCCTTGTTCAGCCCGCGGTCGCCCCCTGGAGGGCCTGCACGGCCTGGCGCGCGGCGATGAGTACCGGATCCCACACGGGTGCAAAGGGTGGTGCGTAGGCCAGGTCGAGATCGTACAGCTGTTCCACGGTCATGCCGGCGTCGATCGCCGCCACCAGCGTGTCAATGCGCAGCACCGCGTCCACCGGTCCCGCCATCTGGGCACCGAGAAGGCGGTGGTTCTCTCCATACACCAGTCGTACGTGCAGCTTCCCGGAACCGGGGTAATAGTGTGCCCGGGAGCCGTGGCGGATAGTGGTGGCCTCGGCCTGCAGGCCCGCCACCTTCGCTTCGCGTAGGGTAAGGCCCGTCCGTGCTACGCCCAGGTCGAAGACCTTGACGATCGCGGTAGCCAGAACGCCGGGGAAGCGGGCGCTGCCACCGGCGGCGTTCTCGCCGGCCACGCGCCCCTGCTTGTTGGCCGTGGTGCCGAGGGGGACGTAGACGTGCTCCCCGGTGAGCCGGTGCACGGTGTCCGCACAGTCACCGGCGGCGTAGACCGTGGGGTGGGAAGTACGCATGTACTCATCGACCCGGATCGCCCGCCCAGCGCCGAGCTCGATGCCTGCTTCTGCTGCCAGCTCGGAATTGGGCCGCACGCCCACGGCCACCAGCACCAGATCAGCGGGTAGAGTGCGAGCGCTGGTCTCCAGGGCCCGCACCCTGCCGCCGTCACCCAGCACGGCCCGCGCCGCCTCGCCCAGGTACAGGTCCACCCCGTGACGGCGCAACTCGTCATGGATCAACGCCGCTATCTCCGGGTCCACATTGGGCATCACCTGGGGCAGCCGCTCGACGATGGCCACATTCATACCGGTGGCGGTCAGGGCCTCGGCCATCTCAAGCCCGACATACCCGCCGCCTATGATCACTGCCTGGCGCCGCCCCTGGGCCACGAGCGCCCGCGCCCGCTCGCGGATGGCTATGCCGTCCTCTACTAGCCGCAGGAAATGCACGCCCTCCAGGTCGAGCCCGGGAATGGGCGGTTTCACGGGGCGGGCACCGGTGGCGAGGATCAAGGTGTCGAACTCGACCTGCCGCTCACGCCCGGTGGCCAGGTCGCGGACCTCCAGGTAGTGTTCGTCCGGGTGAATGGCCGTGACCTCGTGCCTTACATGGACGGCTATGTTTCGTTTCCGCTGGAAGAACTCGGGCGTGTAAACCACCAGTTCACCCGCTTCTCGGACCATCCCGCTGATGAAGTAGGGCAGGCCGCAAGAGCCGTAGGAGACGAAACCGCTGCGCTCGAATACCTCGATCGCCAGATCGGGGGCAAGACGCCGGGCCCGGGAGGCAGCGCTCATACCCGCCGCGACGCCACCGACCACCACCAACCGCTTACCTCGAGCCATGGTTTCCTCACCGCCTCCTCCGGGCGGGGTTCCCCAGAGCGACCTGCCGTCCCGGAAACGGCTCGCGGCGGCCTCAGCGGGCCGCAGCGTCCACCGCCGCGCGCAGCTCCTGTTCCACCTCGCTCGCCAGGTCGCGCAACCGCTCGTTGCCCAGTAAGTCGATCAGCGCCTGCGGGCGCAGCAGGCCGATCTTGGTGCGATTGCCGTCGTTGCGGTCGGCGTAGACCACGATCTTGCACGGTAGGAGGTAACCGACCTTCTGATCGGTCTCCAGAGCCTGCTTGGCCTTGGCGGGATTGCAGACCTCGAAGATGTGGAAGTCGGGTTCCAGGTCGAACCCTTTTTCCCGCAGCTTCTCGTTGACGTGCAGGTGCCAGAGGGCGCTGAACTTGCGCTCCGCCAGTGCCTCTTGCAACGACTGGATAGCCTCGTCTAGCGGCTTGTCTGTGGCCACGGTGTAGTCCAGCTGGGCCATGGACCATCCCTCCCGGGGTTTGTTCGGCATGCACCATCCACCCTGTGCGGAGCCGCTCATGCGCCGGGTCCCGCCGGCACCGGGTGCGCCGGCGGCCGGGCCCGGGAACGGGATCAGGCCGGCGAGTCCGAGTCCGTGTTCCCCCCGCTGCGGGCGGCCAGCAGGGCATTACGCCGCAGGTGGTCGAGGAGCACGGCGCGGACGGCCTGGCACGCTTCCAGGATCTCGCGCGAGGCCAGCCGGTAGTACACGTTCAGCCCTTCCTTGCGCGACTCCACCAGGCCGAACTGGCGCATGAGCGCCAGGTGCTGGGACAGATTGGCCGTGGTTGTGTCGACGGCACGGGCCAGTTCCCCGGCCGTCATCTCACCGCCGGCCAGGGTGTAGAGGACCTCCAGGCGCTTGGGGTTGGCCAGGACGTGGCACAGCCGGGCCTGGAGCTCCAGCAACTGTTTTTCGGTATCCGTTTCGTTCCCGGTCATGGGAGGATCGCTTCCTCAGGGGGGCCCAAGCCGAGGGAGGCGGGCACGACCCTCACTAAGTAGTTTCTTAACTACTGCCCTCAATATGCTCTCCGCCTCACCTCCTGTCAAGCTTGAAACGGTCGGCGGCCCCCGCAGTGCCCCGCCTCAAGACCTGCGCCACCATCCATAAACGGAATGCCGCTCCTTTTCTCAGCTGGGAATCAGCTTTTACTCAGCTTGCATTCAGGTTTGTCCCGAAAAGTGGTAATGCGCACCCGAGCGTGCAGACCGGCGGCTGGTGGCCGCCGGTTGCGGAGCACCGGATGGCTGGGAGGTGGAGCCGATGGCGACCAGCTTGGAAGCCCGGCGGGAAGAACGGGCTACCGTCCCGGAGGTGCGGGCCGCGGCACAGCCGGATGATATCCAGGCGCCCAAGGGGACGGTTCTGATCACTTTCCTGTTCCTGCTCATGGTCGCCGCCATGTGGGGGTTCATGTATCTCACGCTGCTGCGGAGCGCTTGATGCCGCGCGGTGGCCACGGGCGAGGAGGCCACCGCATGCGGTGGGCAGGGGGCGACAGTGGTGCACGTAGACCGGTACGAGAAGGCATGGATCGTGGTCAGCGCGGCGTTTCTCCTGCTGCTGGTCGCCGTGCTGGCCTACACGTCCTTGGGCTTGAAGATCACGCTACCGGGGCCGCTGTTTGTCTGCGCGCCCGCCGACTATTCGGCGCCCGTGACCGCCAACGACCCGCCTTTCACGGCGCCGGGCGTGCGCCAGGTCGGGCCCAACCATTATGAAGCGATCATGACCGCCCAGGTCTTCGGCTACAACCCCAGCGAGATTCGCGTGCCCCGGGGCGCGACGGTGGACTTCGTGATCACCAGCAAGGACGTCATCCACGGCTTCCGCATCCCGGGTACGACGGTCAACGCCATGGTGGTCCCGGGCGAGGTGACGCGGTTCAGCTACACCTTTGATCGCCCTGGCCAGTACACGTTCTTCTGCCATGAGTACTGCGGTGCGGGTCACCACGTCATGGCGGGGCGCATCGTGGTGCAGTAGCGGGGCGTTGACCGGCCGGCCGGGCAGTAGGTGACCGCGACGGGTCACGGGTAGAAAGGAGGCCATCGCATTGCGCGCCGGCATCGTACCTGCGGAGGTACGCGACGAATACCGTTACGTCCGCTGGCATCTCTACACGGCCATCTTCTTCGGGCTGGTCCTGGGCGTCCTGATGGGACCCCTGCAGGCCCTGGACAAGGCCCGGATCAACCTGTATGACTCCGTCCCATTGCTGCAGTCCTATTACCAGGGGCTGACCTTGCACGGCGTCGCCCTGGCCTTCATCTGGACCAGCTTCTTCATTGTCGGGTTCCTGACCTTTACCGCAGTGCGGGGCTTCGGCCGGCCGCTGGCGAGCCCGTTCCTCAGCCGTGCGACGCTGGCGGTGATGTGGCTCGGGCTGGCGCTCACCCTGTGGGCGATTCTGACCGACCGGGCCACGGTACTGTTCACCGCGTACGCGCCCTTGCGCGCGCACTGGACCTTCTACCTCGGCGTGGCGCTGTTTGTCGTCATCGGGCCGTGGCTGCTGGCAGCCAACGTCTTCAAGACGTACCGGGCATGGAAGCGGGATCATCCCGGTGAGAAGACGCCGCTGCTGGCCTTTGCCACCCTGACCACGCTGGCCATGTGGACCCTGGCGACGGTCGGCGTGGCGATCGAGTTTGTGGTCTTCTTGATCCCGTGGGCCCTGGGCTTACGGGAGGGGGTCAACCCGCTCCTGACGCGGAGCCTGTTCTGGTTCACCGGGCACCCCATCGTCTACTGGTGGCTGCTGCCGGCCTACATCTCCTGGTACTTCATCCTGCCGCGGCAGGCTGGCGGCAAGCTGTTCAGTGAGTCCATGGCCCGGCTGGCGTTCCTGCTGTTCATCCCCTTCTCGATCCCGGTGGGCTTCCACCACATGTACGTGGATCCGGGCGTGGCTCAGACGATCAAGGCGGTCCACGCCTTCCTGACCTTCGTGGTCTTCGTTCCGAGCTTGATCACGGCCTTCACGGTGGTGGCCTCCCTGGAGATCGGCGGCCGGCAGCGGGGAGGCCGGGGCTGGCTGGGCTGGATCCTGAAGTTGCCGTGGAAGGAGCCGGCGGTGGCGGCGCAGCTGCTGGCCATGGTGCTCTTCACCCTGGGTGGCGCGTCGGGGCTGATCAACGCCTCCTACGCGATGAACCTGCTGGTGCACAACACGCTGTTCATCGTCGGTCACTTCCACCTGACCGTCGGTACCGCCGTGAGCCTGACCTTCATGGGTATCACGTACTGGCTCATCCCCCAGCTGACCGGCAAGGCGCTGCGCGGCAAGGGCGTGGCCCTGGCGCAGGCGTGGCTGTGGTTCCTGGGCATGGCCCTGATGGGCCGCGGCCTGGCCTGGATGGGGCTGGAAGGCGTGCCGCGGCGGACCTGGTGGGCCCAGGCCTCGTACCAGATCGCCGGTTCCGAGGCCGGCGGCGTGTTGACGGCCATTGGCGGCGTACTCTTGTTCGTCAGCATGCTGCTCTACGTGGGCGTGATCGTGGCCACGGTGCGGGGCGCGGAGGCCACGGAGCGCGAGGACGTGCCTGTGGCCGAGCCTCTGGACGGCGGCATGCCGGTACCCGCCTGGTTGAACCGGCTGACGCCGTGGGTCGTGGGCACGGTGGTCCTGACCGTGCTGGCCTGGGCTCCGATGCTGTGGCAGATGTGGCAGTCGCCCTTCTCGTCGCCGGGCTTCGAGGTCTGGTAAGGCGCGGCGGCTGGGAGGAAAGGAAACCCAACGCCAGGAAACAGCCGGATGCTGGAGAGGCGCGCTCCCCGTCATGGGGAGGGCGCCTCTCGGTTTTTCGGGGGCCGGGCGACCGGGTCCGTCAGCCCGAACCTGCTGTGGCAAAGTCGTCAAGCAATTTGTGAAAGGCGTCACAATGTACAAAACGATGCTCTCCCTATACTTGAAGCGGAGATCGAGGGTGAAAAGGCGCGGGAACGCGCGGCTTGTGAAGCGATGGCGAGGGTTCGGGCGCGGAGGGCCGATGGGAGAGGCCATGGGAATCAAGGGAGGGACTCACATGATCAAGCCGTGCGCGGCGTCCATGGACCCGGCAGTGTGCCAGATGGTGGAGAAAGCTCGGGAGCTGGGCGTGGAAACGGTCTGGGATCGTTATCAGGCCATGTTGCCGCAGTGCGGCTTCGGGGAAACCGGGTTGTGCTGCCGGCACTGCCTCCAGGGCCCGTGCCGTATCGACCCCTTTGGCGACGGCCCCCAGAAGGGGATCTGCGGGGCGACCGCCGACGTCATCGTGGCCCGCGGTGTGGATCGCGCCATCGCTGCCGGAGCCGCCGGCCACTCCGGGCATGCACGGCACCTGGCGCACACCATGAAGAAACTGGCGGAAGGTTCCGCGCCGGATTATGCCATCAAGGACAGGGCGAAGTTGCATGCCGTCGCCGAGCGCAACGGTATTCCCACGGAAGGGCGGAGTGATACCGAGATCGCCCTGGACCTGGCGCAACGGGCACTGGAAGACTTCAAGGAGAACGAAACCCCGCCCGCCTGGCTGGCCCACACGCTCCCTGAGAAGCGCCTTGAGCTTCTATCTGAAAAAGGGTTGCTGCCCAAGGGAATCGACTACGAGATCGCCGACGTGATGCACCGCACCCATTATGGCGCCGACGCCGACGCGACCAACCTGATCCGGGCCGGCATGCGGTGCGCACTGGGCGACCTCGACGGTTCCTACATGGCCACCGACATCTCCGACATCCTCTTCGGCACGCCCCAGCCGGTGGTCACCGAGGCCGACCTGGGCGTGTTAAAGGCGGACGCCGTCAACGTGGCGGTCCACGGTCACAACCCGGTCCTTTCAGACGTGATCGTGACCGTGGCCCCGGAGATGGAGGAGGAAGCCCGGGCGGCGGGTGCCACCGGCATCAATATTGTGGGCATTTGCTGCACCGGCAACGAGGTGCTGATGCGCCACGGCATTCCCGCCTGCACCCATTCGCTGAGCCAGGAGATGGCCCTGATCACCGGCGCGGTAGACGCCGTGGTGGTGGATTACCAGTGCATCATGCCCTCCCTGGCCACGGTGGCCGAGTGCATGGGTACCACCCTGATCACCACCACGGACATCACCCGCATCCCCGGGGCCGTGCACGTGGAGTTCACCGAGGAACGGGCCGCGGAGCATGCGCGGGAGATCCTCCGCCTCGCCATTCAGAACTTCGCCCGGCGCCGGGGCCGGCCGGTGGACATCCCGGAGCGGAAGTCCAAGGTGGTGGCCGGCTTCTCCGTGGAGGCGATCGTCAACGCCCTGGCCAAGCTGAATCCCGAGGACCCTCTCAAGCCGCTCATCGACCAGCTCGCCGCCGGCAACATCCGCGGGGTGTGCCTGTTTGCGGGCTGCAACAACGTCAAGGTGCAGCAGGACCGCAACTTCATCACCATGGCGCGCCGGCTCCTCAAGGAGAACGTGCTGCTGGTGGCCACGGGCTGTGGTGCGGGCGCGCTGATGCGCCACGGCTTCATGGATCCGGCCAACGTGGAGGAACTTTGCGGCGACGGTCTCAAGGCTGTCTTGAAGGCCATCGGTGAGGCCAACGGGCTGGGCGGGCCGTTGCCGGCGGTCCTGCACATGGGCTCGTGCGTGGACAACAGCCGGGCCGTAGCGCTGGCGGTCGCCGTCGCCAACCGCCTGGGCGTGGACCTGGATCAGCTGCCGGTGGTCGCCTCCGCTCCCGAGGCCACGGCGGAGAAGGCCGTCGCCATCGGCACCTATGCCGTAACGCTCGGCCTGCCCGTACACGTGGGCGTCACCCTGCCTGTGGTCGGCAGCCCGTTCGTGACCAACCTGCTGACGAACACGGCGAAGGACCTGACGGGCGGGTACTTCATCGTGGAAACCCGTCCCGAGGCCGCTGCCGAGAAGCTGCTGGCGGCCATTGACGAGCGCAGGGCCCGGCTCGGTTTGAGCGTGCCCGGGGGTGTGCTGCGGTGACAACGGCGGTGAAACAAAAAGCGGCGAAACAACAGAAGGAGATCTTTATCCGTCCCCAATTGTGCACGGGCTGCCACTCCTGTGAACTGGCCTGCGCCGTCAGCCACACCACCGATAGGGATCTGGTCGCCGCCGCCCTGCGCGGGGAGCGCCCGCCCCGGTATATCTGGGTCGACCAGTTCGACGGGCTCAAGGCCCCGACGGTCTGCAGGCAGTGTAAGAACGCGCCCTGTGTGACCGCGTGTCCCACAGGCGCGATGTACGTAGCCGACAACGACATCAAGGTCTGTGACGTCAACCAGTGCATCGGTTGCTGGATGTGTGTCGTGGCCTGCCCGTTCGGTGCCATTGCCCAGGGTGACGGGGTGGCGCTGAAGTGCAGCCGCGACTGCATGCAGGGGGAGGACGACATCCCGGCCTGTGTGCGCGCCTGCCCGACCGGAGCGCTGGTCTACATGACGGTGGCGGAGTTCGCGGCGGAGCGGCGGCGTGCTACCGCGGTTTCTTCGCGGGCTCGGTGAGCCCTTCCGGGAGGCACAGGAGGGGTGGGGAGGCGGGATGGGCCTCCCTGCCCCTCCTGCCGCGCCCCGCGCTCTCCGGCCCAGGCGGGTCGGCGGGGGTGGGGCGCGGGTGAGGCCGTGGAGGTGGAATGATGGCGGCCCTGCAGCTGTTGATGCTGTCGATCGTCCTGTACGCCGTGGGTGCGGTCCTTTCGTTGACCTGGAGCAAGGCGCGGCCGCTAGGGAGTTACGTGGCAGCGGCGAGTACCCTCATGGCGGCCCTGGCGGGCCTCGGGGCGGCCGCCACGGTGCTGGCCGGCGGGCAGGCTGTCGCCGGCGAGTTCCCCAGCGTGGTTCCTTTCGCTCGCTTCAGCGTCGAACTGGATGCTCTGTCGGCCCTGGTGCTGGCGGTTCTATCCCTGCTCGCCGCGGCTACGGCCATTTACTCGCTGGCCTTTGATCGCCAGTTCGCGGGGGCCGGGGCCGGCGTTCTCGGCTTCTTGAACAACGTGTTCATCCTGTCGCTGGTTCTGGTCGTCGCCAGCGCCAATGCTTTTTATTTTCTCGTCTTTTGGGAGATCATGACGCTGGCTTCCTTCTTCCTCGTGGCATACCGGCAGGATCGGGAAGCCATCCACGCCGGCATCCTTTACTTCGCCGTGGGCCACGTGGCCGCTGCGGCGCTGATCGTCTCCTTCGTCATCCTGTTCCTCCACGCCGGCAGCTTTGATTTCGCGGCCATCCGCGATGCCCAGCTCCCGCCCGCGGTCCGCCATGTCGTCTTCGCTTTGACGTTGCTGGGATTTGGCGTCAAGGCGGGTGTGGTGCCCTTCCATTTCTGGCTGCCGCCGGCCTATGCCGCCGCGCCGGCAACCATGTCGGCCCTCATGTCGTCGAAGGTGGCCGTATACGCTTTCGTCCGCGTGGGCCTGGATGTGCTGCGGGTGCATGACGACCGGTGGGGGCTGTTCGTCCTGGCGCTCGGCGGCCTGTCGGCCCTCCTGGGCGCCCTGTATGCCGTGAATGAGAACAATCTCAACCGCCTGCTGGCCTACTCCAGCACGGAAAACGTCGGGATCATGCTGATGGGCATCGGCGCCGGCATGATCGGGGCCGCCACGGGGAACGGGGTGCTGGCAGGGCTGGGAATTCTGGCCGGCGTGTTTCACCTGGTCAATCATGCGGTCTTCAAGGGCCTCTTGTTCCTGGGCACGGGGGCGGTCACCTGCCGCCTGGGGACCGCCAGCATGCAAGCCATGGGCGGGCTCATCAAGCGGATGCCGTGGACGGCGGCGGCGTTTCTCACCGGCGCCATGGCCATCTCGGCCATCCCGCCCTTGAACGGATTCGTCAGCGAGTGGTTCGTCTATCAGTCCCTGTTCGCCGCCGGAGCCTCCGACAGCCCCCTGGTGAAGGGTGTTGCGCCCCTGGCCGCGGCCATCCTGGCGCTGGCGGGCGCGCTGGCCGCCATGGCCTTCGTCAAGGCTTTCGGGATCACCTTCACGGGCCCCGCCCGCGGGGAGCGGGCACGCCAGGCCAGCGAGGTGCCCGGCGCGATGGTCGCAGGCATGGTCGTTCTCGCTGCTGGTTGTGCCGTGCTGGGGCTGGGTGCCCCGGCGGTCGGGCCGTATCTGGCCCGAGCAGCCTCAACGGTGGTGGAAGCGGCACCCATTACGATCCGGGCGGGACTGGCGGTGGTGCCGGGGGCCGCGGCAGGACCCGTCATCTCCACCCCGCTGGTGGCCCTTTTGCTGGGGGTGCTGGCGGCCCTGGCCGTGCTGGTGGCGGTCCTTCCGGGCGGCTCGCGATCCGGCCGGCGGGTGGATGAATCGCCGTGGGCGTGTGGCTACGCGTACTCCCACCGGATGGCCTACACTTCCGCAGCCTTTGCTCAGCCGCTCCGCGTTCTCTTCCGTTCGCCGTACTCGTTCCAGGTGGCCGCCCGCAGTCTCTTAGCCAGGCTGGAGGTGCTGGGCACGGGGACGATGCGCTTCCTCCAGCGGGTCGAGCCGGTGTGGGAGCGCTGGCTGTATCGCCCCGTGGCCAGTGGCACCCTCTGGCTTGGGCGGCGCGTGCAGTCGCTCCAGATGGGCAACGTGCGCGTCTACGGGCTTTACCTCATCGTGGCGCTGATCGTGCTGCTCCTGAGTGCTGCGCGCTAGGAGGATGACAAGATGAACGGCGGTAGCGGGATATGGCTCGGCCTGCTCCAGGCGCTGTTCATTCTGCTGGTGGCCCCGCTGTTCACCGGCTTGGCGCGGATCCTGCGAGCCAGAATGCACTCGCGCCGGGGCCCCGGGATTCTCCAGGACTACCGCGACATCTGGAAGCTGATGCGACGCCAGGAGGTCGTGCCCAGCGAGGCCAGCTGGGTGTTCCGCGTCGCCCCCTACGTGATCCTGGGCACCACGCTGCTCATTGCTATGATCGTCCCGGTGTTGACGGTCCGGAGCCCGCTGGCCATGGTCGGCGATCTCATCCTCGTGGTCTACCTGTTCACCATCGTGCGGTTCGTCCTCGCCGCCGCGGGATTGGACTCGGGCAGCGGGTTCGCGGGAGTCGGTGCCAGCCGCGAAATGGCGCTCGGCGTCCTTGTGGAGCCGGTCATTATCCTGGTCCTCTTCATCGTCGCGCTCCTTTCCGGGTCCACCGAGCTGGGCACCATCACCGCGAAAGTCGTCAACGGCGACCTGGCCTACCACAGTCCCTCGTTCTGGCTGGCAGCCCTCGCCTTTGCCATCGCCACATTCATCGAGATGGGGAAGTTGCCCTTTGACCTGCCGGAAGCCGAGCAGGAGATCCAGGAGGGGCCCTTGACGGAATACTCCGGGCCGTCGCTAGCGCTTCTGAAGTGGGGCCTGGGCGTGAAGCAGCTGGTGGTCGTTGCCCTGTTCCTGGCGGTGTTCTTCCCCTTTGGTACCGCCGTGACGCCGGCGCCGGGGCCCGTGGTGCTGGCGATGGTGGCGTGGTTGGCGAAGGTTACGGCCATTTACCTGATCGTGGCCGTTCTGGAGAACAGCATGGCGAGGTTCCACCTGTACCGGGTTCCCATCGTCACCGGCCTGGTGTTCGGCCTGTCGTTGCTGTCCCTCGTCTATTACGCGCTGAATTCGTGATCGTGCCGGGAGGGAGAACTTGTGCCGGCGAGTGGCATGATTCCCAGCATGGCGCTGCTCCTGCTCGTCACCTCGTTGCTGGTGGTGGAAGCGAGAAGACTTCGGACCGCGGCGTACATGTACGCCATCCAGTCGCTTGTCCTGGCATCGATTTTTCTGGCCCTGGCGATCGTGATGGATGCGGAGCCGCTTTACATATGGTCACTGACGGCCCTCCTGACGAAAGTGATTCTGGTCCCATATCTGCTCCTGCGCACGGTCCGGTTCATCGGCGAGGAAGAAATCGAGGGCACCTTCAGCACCCCGGTGTCCACCACCATCGCCGCCCTGCTGGTGGCGTTGTCCTTCGGGGTCGTCGGGGTGGTTCAAGAATACGCCATCCTGCAGGTCAAAGTGGCGCTGGCCGTCTCCATTGCCCACTTCCTGCTGGGGCTGCTCGCCATTCTGACCCAGAAGCATGCCCTTAAGCAGATCCTGGGTTTTTGCCTGATGGAGAACGGTTCTCACCTGACCCTGGCGCTGACCGCGTACAACGCTCCTGAAACGGTGGAGATGGGTATCCTGACCGATGCCGTATTTGCCGTGGTGATCATGACCATCCTGGCAAGGCGTTTGCACAAAGGGTTCGGCACGCTCAACAGCGACCGCTACACCTTGCTCAAGGGGTGAAGGGTGATGATGGGCGGAATTAGGTGATGAAGAACTGGGGATCGGTGACGGTAATGATCTTCGATTTCATCGCCAGCTTGCCCGCGGCCTTGTATTCCTGCAGGACCCGGCTGACCGTTTCCCGGCTCGTTCCCGCCATTCTTGCCAGGTCGCTGGTGGTCAGGGGGCACGGAATGCGGATGGTGGAGGCGTCCAGCGGTTCTCCGAGATCGTTGATGAGAATCCCGATCAGGTGCCGTACGCGATCGGTGGCATGCGCCTGCGTAAGTCGTTGATAGCGCACTTCGATGTCGTGGATTTTGTCGCCCATGATACGAATCAGGCTGATCAACAGCGTGGGGATATCGTGAATGATGCGCTCGAAGACTTTGGTGGGGAAGTAGACCACCTCGATATCCGTTACGGCCTCGCCGGAGAAGCGGTAATGCTCGTCCTTGAATAACCCAATGCAGGGGAAAATATTATTGGGCTTTTCGTAGATGAGAAGTTGGGTTGTGCAGTCTTCGTTCACACTGACCATCCGAACGTAACCTTCCACCAGCAAGTAGATCCGGTCCCGCGGGTCACCCTCCATGAAAAGGACCTGCCCTCGCTGATAGCGGCGGACAAAAGCATATTCTCCTAACTCCTCAAGCCGGCTCCTGGGCAAGGGACGGAACAGAGGGAACTTATCGAGGAAGTGACTCAAAGCGATAGCCATGTTGAGAATCCCACCTTAAGTCCTTCCATTACTTAGTCTACAGGAAAGTGTGAAGAATCCAACACATGATTGGCTGAGAAAATCACAAGAAGGTGTTCCGCATTCTTTGCTTGTAGTGGAATCAAATTGGTTGGTCATTTAGCACGGCCAGCGTGCGCCGCGGGCACGTAGGCAGGCGGGACGGCTAGAGGGCATGGTGCGAATGAACATGATGCGAATGAATCGCAGGTGCGATGGCGAAAGACCCAGCAGAGCTTGCGCGCTCGTCGACCTCCCAGGGGCGACACCCCTGCCCACGGAACGGGAGGGGAACGCCGCAACGGGTTCGGTGCTCCGTACACCAGGAGACCGGCCCGCGGTCATGCGGTGAGCACGGGGCCTGGAGGGGCTTGCTTTGCCGGCGCACGGGGCTTGTTTACCGCTGCAATGGGAGATTCGCGCCCGGGTACGTCTATGCGAGACTAGAAGCGATGGGCTGGGGGAATCGGGGACCGGCCCAGGCCCACCGGGGTAGAAGCGGGGTAGATGGAGGCGAACCCAAGCGTTGATCGTCGGGATCGGAATCGATCTGGTCAGAGTTGACAGGGTGCGCCACGTCTTCGAGCGCCGGGGCGCGCGCTGGCTTGACCGCGTTTTCTCGCCGGCGGAACAGCGGGACGCCGGCGATGGCCCCCACCGTTGGCGCCGTCTAGCCGCGCGCTGGGCGGCCAAGGAAGCTTTCGCCAAGGCCCTGGGGACGGGGGTTCGGGGCTTGCGGTGGCGCGACATCGAGGTCCGCCGGGACCCCAGCGGGCGGCCGGTGCTCCACCTGGCGGGGGCCGCGGCCGAGCGTGCGCGGGCCGCCGGCGTGGTGAGCGTGCACCTGAGTCTCTCCCACGACACCGAGTGGGCGGTCGCCCAGGTGATCCTGGAGGGCCGCGATACCTGCTGACGCTCGTGCGGGGCCGGTTTCCCGCGGCTGGGTAGCAGGCCCGGACGCCGGGGCCGGACCCCGCCTTTTCCGCGTGCGGACACGGGGGGAGGCAGGATGTGGTTACTGGGGACAGAGGCCACGCGGCGTGCCGACCGCGACACTATGGAGGCCGGGCTGTCAGGACTGGCGCTCATGGAGACCGCGGGGCGAACGGCGGCCGCCGTGCTCCTGCGCCTTGCGGGGGTGCCGGATCGGCGCCGCCCCGTCGTCGTCCTGGCCGGAGGAGGCAACAACGGCGGGGACGGGATGGTGCTGGCGCGGTGGCTCACGCGCTGGGCGGGCCCCGGGACGGTGGCGGTCTACCTGCTGGCCGACCCGCAACGGCTGCGCGGCGAGGCGGCCGTGCAGTGGCGGCTCCTCCAGCTGGAGGGTGTGCCGGTCTGCTGGCCTGGGGGCGACGGGACCGCCGGGGTGACGAGCACCGCGGAGGTCTCGCCAGAAAGCCCGGCGCACGGAGCCGCTACTGTTGGACCGGCCGGTGAGGAGGGCTTCCTGGCCGCCCTGCGGGCGGACGCGACCAGGGCCCTGGTCGCCGTCGACGCCTTGCTGGGCGTGGGTGCCCGCGGTCCTTTGCGGCCGCTGGCGGCGGCCGCCTTGCGGGCCCTGGCCGCGGGTGGGGCGCCGGTGCTGGCCCTGGACCTGCCGTCGGGGCTCGACCCCGACACCGGAGAGGCAGCGCCCGAGACGCCCTGCGCCACCTGGACCGTGACCTTCGGGGCTCCCAAGTGGGGGCTGGTCCTGCGGGACGGGCCCTCCCGCGCGGGGCAGGTCCTGGTGGTGGACATCGGCTGGTCGCAAGGGCTGGTTCCTCCGAAGGACGGGCACGCGGGAAGCCCCCCGCCGGCTCGGGTCATCGACGCCGCGCTCGCCCGCGACCTGTTGCCCCGGCGCCCACCCGACGCCCACAAGGGGACGGCCGGGCACGTCACCGTGATCGGCGGCCGGGCCGGCCAGGCGGGAGCCCCGTTGCTGGCCGCCCGTGCCGCCCTGCGGGCGGGGGCCGGGACGGTGACCGTGGCCGTGCCCGCCTCCGTGCGCCCGGAGGTGGCGGCGCAGGAGGCGGCGCTCATGACCTTGCCCCTGCCCGACCGCGACGGCGAGATGGGCGAAGGCGCCGCAGCGGCCGTGGCGGCCCTGGAGGCGGGGCGTCCCGCCCGGCGGGTACGGGTGATCGGGCCGGGTCTGGGGCAGGGACGCGGTGCCGCGGCCTGCTTGCACGAACTTCTCGACCAGGCGGGACAGGGAGATGTGCCGCCCACCGTGCTGGACGCTGACGCCCTGAACCTGGTGGCTGCGGCGGGACCGGAGCGGCTGCGGCAGCGGCCCGGCTCCTTTCCCCTGGTGCTCACCCCTCATCCGGGGGAGGCGGCGCGGCTACTGGGGTGCGGGACCGGCGAGGTCCAGGCCGATCGGCCGGGGGCGGCGTTGCGGCTGGCCCAGCTGTGCCAGGCCATCGTGGTCCTGAAGGGACACGGGACCCTGGTGGCCGAGCCGGGCGGCCGGCTGTATTTCTGCAGCCGCGGTAACGCCGGCATGGCCACCGCCGGCATGGGGGATGTCCTGGCCGGGGTGATCGGCGCGCTGCTGGCCCAGGGGCTGGGCCCGCTGGAGGCCGCCGTACTGGGCGTCTACCTGCACGCGCTGGCCGGCGACCTGGGGGCGGCCGGATGGCCGCCTGGCACCCTGGCCGTGCCGGCGGGGCCTGGAGACTACCTGCTGGCGACGCCGGGTGACCCGGCCCCGCGAGCCGGGCTGCCCGCCGGGACCGTGGAGTCACCGGCCGGGGACTGCGGCGCCTTTGCCCGGTTCACAGCCGGTGATCTCATCGAGCGGCTCCCGCAGGCCGTCGCCTGGTGCGCCCGCGGGCTGCCCGGCGGTCCCGGCGCCGTGGCGGGACCCGTCCCAGGCGTGGCATGGCTCCGGCCGCCGGTGATCCCCGGGAGGCAACCCTTCCCCGGCGGCGAACGTTGAAGCAGAGCCGGAGGGGAGGTGCCGTCGTGGAAGGGCCGGGCCGCCGCATGCAGTTACGACCGACCTGGGTCGAGATCGACCTGGATGCCATTGCCCACAACCTGCGCCAGTTGCAGCAGGTGGCCGCCCCGGCCCAGGTGATGGCCGTGGTGAAGGCCGACGGCTACGGCCACGGGGCCGTGATGGTGGCCCAGACAGCCCTGGCCCACGGCGCTCGCCGCCTGGCCGTGGCCGTGGTGGAAGAGGGCGTGCACCTGCGCCAGTCGGCCATCGCTTGCCCGGTGCTGGTGCTGGGCTGGACGCCCCCCGAGCAGTACGGGCTGGCCCTGCGGTATGACCTGGAGTTGACCGTCAGCAGCGAGGCCGAAGCCCGGGCCCTGGCCGAGGTGGCCCGGCGCGAGGGGCGGCGGGCCAAGATCCACCTCAAGATTGACACGGGTATGGGCCGGCTGGGGCTGCGGGCGGACGACCCCCGGCTGGGCGAGATCGCCGGCCGCATCGCGTCCCTGGGCAACCTGCAGGTCGTCGGCGTCTACACGCACCTGGCCACGGCCGACGACCCCGCGGCGCCACTGACCGCACGGCAGCTGGCCGCCTTTGCGGAGACCGTGGGCCTCCTGGCCCGGCATGGCGTGCGGCCTTTGTTCCGCCACGCGGCCAACAGTGCGGCGTTGCTGCGCCTGCCGGAGGCTCGCTTCGACTTGGTTCGTCCAGGGATTGCCCTGTATGGCCTGGAAGCCTTTCCGGGCGCGGTCGAGCAGTTCCACTTGCGCCCTGCGCTGGCGTGGAAGACCCGCGTCGCCCTGGTCAAGGAGGTCCCCGCCGGCACGCCCATCAGTTATGGCGCCACTTTCGTCACTCCCCGGGCCGCCCGGATCGCCACCCTGCCCGTGGGTTATGCCGACGGCCTGCGGCGCGCCCTGTCCAACCGCGGCCAGGTCCTGGTCAACGGGCGCCGGGCGCCCATCGTGGGCCGCGTCTGCATGGACCAGGTGATGGTGGACGTCACGGATGCCGGTCCGGTGGCGGTAGGGGACGAAGTGGTCCTGATCGGTGCCCAGGGTAACGAGCGCATCACCGCCGACGAGATGGCGGGCTGGATGGATACCATCGGTTACGAGGTTGTCACCGGTATCGGCCGCCGCGTCCCCCGCATCTACTATCGCGGAGGACGTCCCATCGCCAGCACGCCGGTCGGGCATCTGTTGTGACCCGGCCCGCTCCGCGGCCAGCCTGGCGGCGCCGTGCCGGTACGCCCGCACCGGGCGGGGACACGGCAAGGAGGCGGGAAGCGGTGGAAGAAGGTCGCCGGCCGTCGATGGTGGCAGCGGCGCCCGGCGGGTGGGGAGCCGGGGGAAGAGGCCGGGCTCCCGCCCGCGAGGAACGGTTGCGCCGCGGCTACCAGGAAATGGGCCCCCTCAACCGGAGGCTGGCGGAGGAGTGGGTCCCGGGCGAGCTGGAGCCCCGGTGCTGGGAGTGGGGTGGGGAGGGCGGTTGACGTGGAGGTGCGCCGCGGGGACATCTTCTACGCCGACCTGCGCCCGGTCGTGGGGTCCGAACAAGGCGGCGTGCGCCCGGTCCTCGTGATCCAGAACGACATCGGCAACCGCTACAGCCCGACGGTGATCGTCGCGGCCATCACCTCGCAAATCAACAAGGCCAAGCTACCGACGCACGTGGAACTCCCGGCGGGGACCTATGGCCTTGAGCGCGACTCGGTGATCCTCCTGGAGCAGATCCGGACCATCGATAAGCAGCGGCTGCTGGAACGGGTCGCCCATCTCGACCAGGGCGTGATGCGCAAGGTCGACGTGGCCATCGAGATCAGCCTCGGGCTTCGCGAGCCCTGACCTGCCAGAGGCAGGGGACGAACCACCGCTGGGGAAGAAACACCGGACGAACCCACAGGCGAGGGAAGAAGGACAGGCATGGGACCGGAACTGCTGGTCGAGGTCACCCGGGGCGCCTACGTGGAGAGCCGCCACTGGGGACATGCCGTGGTAGTGGACGGGGAGGGCCGCCTGGTGGCGGCCTTCGGTGATCCGGAACACGTCACCTTCCTCCGTTCGACATTGAAACCTTTCCAGGCGCTGGCCGTGGTCGCCTCGGGCGCCGCCGACCGCTTCGGGTTCGATGCCGCGGACATCGCGTTGATGTGCGGCTCCCACGTGGGCGAGCCGGTCCACGTGCGCCGGGCCGCCGGCATGCTGCAGAAGATCGGGCTGGGGCCCGAGGCGCTGGCCTGCGGGGTCCACGCACCCGTGTCCGCGGCCGCCCGGCGCGCCCTGCGCGAGGCCGGGCAGGAGCCCACGGTGCTGCATAATAACTGCTCCGGCAAGCACGCCGGGATGCTGGCCCTGGCCCGTCACCGCGGCTGGGCCCCGGAAGGTTACCAGCACCCGGAGCACCCCGTGCAGGAGGAGCTCCGCCGGCTGGTGGCGCGGCTGACCGGGTTAAGCCCCGGTCCGGGGGGCTTGATCGAGGCCACGGACGGGTGCGGCGTGGTCACCTTCGGGATGCCGCTGGTGGCGGCGGCGCGCCTGTTCTCGCTCCTGGCCCGGCCCGAGCGGCTGCCCGAGCCCCTGGGCCCGGCGCTGGCCCGCATCCGGGCGGCTATGGTGGCCCACCCCGAGATGGTGCGGGGCGACGGCGAGTTCGACACGGAGGTGATCCGGGCCACCGGCGGTGCCTGGATTGGAAAGGTGGGTGCCGAGGGCTTCTACGCCGCGGCCCTGGCCTCCGGGCACGCCCTCGCCTTGAAGATCGCCGACGGGAGCGACCGCGCCCGGCCGGTGGCCGTCATCGCCATCCTCCGGCGGCTCGGCCTCTTGCCCCCCGGCGCCGGCGACCTGGTGGCGCGCTGGGGCCGCCGGCCCGTGCGCAGCGTGCGGGGCGAGGTCGTGGGCGAGATCCGCCCCGCCGGGGCGCTGGCGGAGGCCCAGCCGGCCGGCGGCGACCCCGGCGGCGAGGAGTGATGGCGGCCCTCGACCCCGTGGACGTGGATGGAGGAAGGGGGATCCCATGGCGCTCCCTGAGGAAGAACTCTTGCGCATCGACGACATGGACACCCTGGAACGGGTGGTGAAGGGCTGCACGCGCTGTCGCCTGCGGGCGGGTTGCCGTGGCGTCGTCTTTGGCGATGGCAACCCGCGGGCGCGCGTCATGCTGATCGGGGAGGGGCCGGGTGCCGACGAGGACCGGCTCGGGCGACCCTTCGTGGGCCGGGCCGGCCAGTTGCTGGACCGCATCCTGGCCGCCTGCGGCTTCGAGCGCCAGCGCCACGTCTACATCGCCAACATCGTCAAGTGCCGGCCCCCGGGCAACCGCACGCCCACGCCCGATGAGCGGGCGGCCTGCCTGCCCAACTTGCGCGCCCAGATGCGCCTGGTCAACCCGGTCATCGTGGTCCTGCTGGGTTCGACCGCCCTGCAGGCGCTGATCGACCCGGCGGCACGCATCACCCGAGCCCGGGGCCGCTGGATCCAGCGCGATGGGGTCTGGTACATGCCGACCTACCACCCGGCGGCGCTGCTCCGCAACCCCTCCCTGAAGCGGGAGGCGTGGCACGATTTCAAGCTGGTCATCGACAAGTACCGGGAACTGGTGGACCCCAACCATTACACCCCTCACCACCCGCCTGCCGCGACGCGCGAGGCGGCGGCCGCCGCGGATCCCTCCCCGCAGCGGGAGCTGGGGGAGGAACCGGCTCCGGCGCCGCGGTCTGGCCACACCGAACCCGTGGAAGCGGGTGAGAGGCCAGGGGGGTTGTTCGATTGAATCCCCGGGAAGGGGAGCGCTGGGTGACGCGGGTCCCGGACGCCACGGCCATGGAGGCCCTGGGAGCCCGGATCGGCCGCGTCCTGCGGGTGGGCGACTGGATCGCCCTCACCGGCCCCCTGGGGGCCGGCAAAACCACCCTGGTCCGCGGCCTCGCCCGCGGCCTGGGTGCGGGCGGCCGGGTGGCCAGCCCGACCTTCACCCTGATGCATGTGTACCGTGGCCGGATTCCTCTCTTTCACCTGGACCTCTACCGCCTGGAGGGCGCGCTGTCGCTGGCGGATGTAGCCGATCCGGACGAACTGGCGGCCGAGGGCGCGGTGGCCGTGGAGTGGGCGGACCGGGCGCCGGACTGGCTGGCACCCGATGCCCTCTGGGTGGCCATCAGCGGGCCGGGCAGCGAGCCCGGGCGTCGCGTCGCCGTGGAGGCTCGGGGGCCCCGGGCCCGTGAATTGCTGGCCGCCCTTCGGGCCAAGGCTGCTGATGACGGTGGGGACCGGGAAGGAGGGGGGCAGCCCGGTGGGGTGGATCCTCGGGCTTGACACCTCGGGCACCTGGTGCGGCGTGGCCCTGGCGCGGGACGGGCGCGTGGTGGGCGAGGAACGCATCATGGAGCCGGGCGCCAACCGGGCCCTGATGCCGGCGGTGGACAGGCTCTGCCGGGAGGCCGGCATCCGGCCCCGCCAGCTGGAGGGCGTGGCCGTAGCCATCGGCCCGGGCTCCTTCACCGGCCTCCGCATCGGCCTGGCCGCGGCCAAGGGGCTGGCCCTGGCGCTGGATCTGCCCCTGGCCGGGATCGACTCGCTGGAGGCGGCCGCCGCCACCGTGGCAGGGGTGGCCGGACCCGGCGGCGCGGGCGTGGGCGCCGGTGGCGCCGCGCCCGGGGCACCGGCCGCCGGCGGGCCCCTGCTGGTTGCCCGGCGCGCCCGCCGCAACGAGGTCTACGCCGCGGTGTACGAGCCGGTAGCGCCCGGCGGGGGTGCGGGGTCCACCGGGGCCGGCGTGCCGCCGGAACGGCCGGCCCGGGCACCCCGCCGCCTCTGGGGGCCCGAGGCGGTGCCACCGGCCGAGCTCCTGCGACGGTTGCCGGAAATCGCGCCGCAGCCTCTCACCGCCTGGTGGTGGATGGCGGCCGGCGACACCGGCCTGTGGGAGGCGCTGGAGGCCGCGGGCGGGGGCGATGGTGCGGGGCCCCGCCGCCTGGCGGACCCCGGCCCGTGCGCGGCGGCCGTGTGCCTCCTGGCGATGCCCCGCCTGGCGGCGGGAGGGGACGACCCGGCCCTGCTGGGACCCGTGTACCTGCCCGCCGTGCCGGGCTACCGCCCGTATGCGCGAGGCCCGGCGGGATGAGATGATTAAGATGGGATTGCCGCGGCGCTGGAGGTGAGCCGGGTGGCGATCACGCGTGACCGCCGACCCGTCGCGGACGACATCGAAATC
>DATCKH010000036.1:0-4672 GCA_036562425.1 Thermaerobacter sp.
GAGCGCAGGACCGTTCCCCGCACACCAGGCGGGAACGGTGGAGGTATTTGTTGTCCTGCAGGGCGAACTGGTCGTCGAAGCCGGCGGCCAGCGCCTCCACCTCGCAGCCGGCGACGCCGCGGCGATCCCGGCCGACGCCGACCATGTGCTGTCCAACCCGGGGGCCGAGGCAACCACCTTCATCCTGCTGATGGTGCCGCCTCGTTGAGCGCCAGGAAGCCGTTCACCTCGTGTCGCTTCCGGGTAGGGGTCACCCCTTGGGACAGAGGGCGGGGCCACGGGCCGCCGGCGCCATCGGCCGCCGGCGGAGCAGCGAGATGACTCGCGGATGAACCGGCTGCCGGGGCGGGCGCGGGCCCGCCCCGGCCTCAGAGGATGAGGTTGGCGTCGCCGAACTCGTGCCATAGATACCCCCGCCGCACCGCCTCGGCATAGGCCCCCAGGAGGAGTTCCGGCGGCACCAGCGCACCGAGGAGGGCCAGGTGGGAGGTCAACGGCGGGTGCAGGCCCGTGATGAGGCCGTCGACCGCCCGCAGCCGGTCCCCGGGTTTGATGAACAGTTCCGTCCAGCCGCTGCCGGGGCGGACCTGTCCCTGCTGGTTCGCTACCGTTTCCAGCGCCCGCACGACCGTCGTCCCCACCGCGATCACGCGCCCGCCGCGGCGGCGCGTGGCATTCACGGCTCCTGCCGTCCGCGGCGGGACCGTGTACCACTCCGGGTAAACGGGGTGCTCTTCCACACGCGCGCTGGTGATCTCGTGGCTGGAGACGCCCGTGTGCAGGACGATGCCCGCCAGGCCGACGCCCCGCGCCCGCAAGGCCCGCACCAGCCGCGGTGTGAAGGGGCGCCCCGCCGACGGCATCTCGGCCGAGCCGGGCTCGGCGGCGAACATCGTCTGGTAGTAGGCCAGGGGCCACCGGCCCCGCACGTAGCCATAGCGGATCGGCTCGCCGGCGGTTTCGGCGGCGGCCCGCAGGTCGCCGGCCGCCGACGCCAGGTACAGCCGGGCAAACCCCCGGTAACGGTCGTGAACCCGCACCGCGGTACCGGTTCCGGGAATCCGCAGCACGGCGCCTGCCGTCAGCGGTTCGTCCCCCCAAGGGCTGCCGTCGGCCGCCCGCGGTTCGATGATCCAGCATCCGCCACCGAGCTCCGTGGACAGGTGGATGCGCAGCGGCCGGTCCCGCCACAGGGCCGGCAGGGATGCCGGCAGCGTCCGCGACCTGTTGACCACCAGCAGGTCGCCGGGGCGGAGGAAGCGCGGCAGGTCGCGAAAGGTGGCGTGCTCGACCTCCCCCGTGGCCCGCCGCAGGACCAGCAGGCGAACGCCGTCGCGGGGCAGCCCCCGGGCCTCGGGCGGCACCGCCGCCTCCAGGTACGGGGGCAGTTCGAAGCGCAGGGCGCTGGCGTTCATGGCTGCATACCCCCGCCCGCGCCTGGGCCGGAGGCCGGAGGGGCGTCGCCGGCGCCCCCGGCCGCCACGGCGTCCCCTGCCGGCGGGTTCCACCCTTGGGCCCGGTAGCGCCAGCAACCCGGCTCGGGCCCGTGGTCGGCCAGCCACAGGATGGCGGGCACCGCCACCTCTGGTGGGGGCCGGTCGCTGATGTCCTCGCCCGGGAAGGCCTCCTGGTGCATGCGGGTGCGCATGTCGCCGGGATCCACGGCCGCCACGCGGATGCCGGTCCCGGCCAGTTCCGCCGCCAGCGTGCGTGTGATGAGCTCCAGCGCGGCCTTACTGGAGCCGTACCCGCCCCAGCCGGCGTAGCCTTCGACGGCGGCGTCGGAGGTCACGTTGATGATGGTCCCGCTGCGCCGCCGGCGAAAGTGGGGCAGCACCAGCTGGATGAGCCGGAGCGGCGCCAGCACGTTGACGGCATAGACCCGGGCCAGAGCCTCCAGCGGGTATTCGTCCAGGGGCGGCCGGGGACTGGGTCCCAGCGTGGAGGCGTTGTTGACCAGCACGTCGATTCGGCCGAAGCGGCGCAGCGCAGCCTCTACCAGCCGCGCGGCGAAGGCCGGCTCGCTGACGTCGCCAGCCAGGGCCTCCACCGCCCCACCGCGCGCCGCCAGCCGGCGCGCCGCGCGCCCCAGGGCCTCGCCGTCCCGGGCACAGATGACCAGGGCATCGCCGCGGGCAGCGACCCGCGCGGCCACGCTGTAGCCCAGTCCCCGGCTGGCGCCGGTGATGAGCCACACGCGGGGCGCGCCCGCCCGTTTGTCCGTTCCTCCCGGCACGATCCCACCCTCCATTCGCGGTAGGTCTCCAGCCGCAGCTGGCCATGCCGCCGGTGGCTCGCCATCGGTCCTGGCGCCGTGTCGGCGAGGCGAGCAGCGGCGGCGGAACGGCTTAGGGCTGAGACGAGGGTAGCGGGTGACGGGCAGGCAGCGCATGCGCCGGCGGGTTGAACCGGCCTCCGACCCGGGACGGAGGCGGGCCGGAGGAGCGGGGGGACGGAGGACTGCAGCGGTCCATCCAGGGGGCCAGCGGGAAGATCGGCGCCGGGGCGGAACAAGGGGAATGGGCGGGGAGTGCCAGCTGGAACTAGGGGCGACCACCGCGCCGCCCATCCTCTTCCCGGCCGGCCCCGTGTTCGGAGCCCCCCTGCAGGCCGGTGGCCGGGGGAGCCGCCTGCCGGCGCGATGCCCGGGGACGGCGGGGCGACAGTTCGCCTGCCACCTCCCAGGCCGGCCGTACACGTGGCGGCACGACCGGATCCGGCGCAACCGGTCGCGCTCCGGCTACCCGCCGTCGCAGCCAGAAAGCCACCACGGTGGCGCCCGTCAGGACCAGGCCGGCCACGAGCCCGCTGCCCTGGCCGGGCACCAGCGGCATGCTGGCCGTGATGGCGGCCAGCGCCGCCAGGGCCAGCCACGACGTGTAGGGATACCCGGGGACCTGGCAGCGCGCCGGGGGCGGGCAGCCCGCCACGCGCCGCAAGCGGAGCTGGGCGGCCACGACGGCGAGATAGACCAGAAGAAAGGCGAAGCCGCCGGCGCTGACGAGAAACAGGTACGCTTGCCGGGGAAGCACGTACCCCAGGCTCACGCCGGCCAGCATGGCGACCCCCGAGAACAGGATCCCCCGCCGCGGCACCTCGCCAGGATCGCGAAGCCACCCCGGGCCGTACCCGGCCTCGGCGAGGGAGCGCACCACGCGCCCGAGACCGAAGAGGGCCGCCAGGATCGTGGACAGAATGGCGGTGACGACCACGCCGTTGATGGCGCGGGCCGCCCACGCGATCCCGTGCGCCTCCAGGGCGGCCACCCACGGGCTTGCCGCGGTGGTCAGGCGCGCCGTGGGGATCAGGGGCAGCAAGACGCCGATGGCGACGATGTAAAGAGCGGTCAGGCCGAGCGTCGTCAGCAGGTTGGCCCGGGGCACGGTGCGCGCGGGATCGAGCGCCTCGGGGGCGGCGAGGCCGATGACCTCGAAGCCTGCATAGGTGAAAATGACGATCAACATGCTGCCTGCCAGCCCACGCAGCCCAGCTGGGAAGAAGGGCTCGCCGGCCAGCGCGCCCCACCCCACCGCCGGCCGGCCCGGGATCAGCCCCAGGATCAGGGCCGCGCCCACGGCGATGAACCCCAACACTGCCAGGACCTTGATGGCTACCAGCATGCCTTCAAGCCGTGCCAACTGGCGGGCGCCCAGCAGGTTCAGGACCGTCACGGCCAGCACGACCACGGTGGCCAGCACGGGGGCCGGTAACGCCGGCACCCAGGAGCGGAGAAACACCGCTGCCGCCGTCGCCTCGCTGGACATGGCCAGGGTCAACCCGGCCCAGTAGACCCACCCCACCACGAACCCCGCCAGGGGGCCGTAGGCACGTTCGGCGTAGTGGCGGAAGGAGCCGGGATGAGGATCCGCGGTGGTGAGCTCGGCCAGGGCGGCCAGGACGATATAGACCAGGGCCGCACCCAGCACGAACCCCAGCAGAATGGCCGGCCCCGCGGCGCGGATGGCTATGGCGGAACCGAAGAAGAAGGAGCCGCCGATGACGGTTCCAAAGGCGAGCAGGACCAGCTGGCCCGCGGTGAGGCCCCCGTGGCCGGCCATCCGTCAGCACCTCGCGGTTCATCGCCATCGCGACGTGGCGGAACCCGTCGCGATGGCGTGGGTCTACCGCTAGAGTGAACGGGGTCGGAGCGGGGATAACCCGATCTGCCGCGGTATTTCCTGGGCCGCGCGGCCGGTGTGCCGCGGCCATGGCGCGGTGCTGAAAAAGGGCGGCAGGCGCGCGTGGGGAGCAAGCAGCGCGGGGCGCCAGTGGGGGACGGCAGGGGACGTGTTGTTCGGCGGCCGCCGGTGCGGGCCGCCGGTTGAAAGCAAGAGGGGCCGGCAGGACCGGCCCCCGATGGTTTGGCTTTTCCCTGCCCGCACCGGTGCGGGTGCCGCCCGCGCCGGCCGCGGGGTGCCCCGGGTGCGGCTGGGCTTACCGCGTGGCCGGGACGAGATCGCGCAGGGCGGGCGGGGTGACGAAGGAGGCTCTGTGGACCTCGGGTGTGTACCAGCGCAACCCGGCCGGCTCGGCCCGCCGCGGGCCGGCGGCCAGGTCCGTACCCCGGGATCCCCAGACGAAGGCCTGGAGGCCGATCAGGTACGACGGCGCGGGGCAATAGTACACACCCGCCCGCTCGAACACGCCCGCCAGCCGCTCCCCGACCCGGGCC
>DATCKH010000053.1:0-2924 GCA_036562425.1 Thermaerobacter sp.
GACGCCCGCCCCGATGTGCTGGTGATCGACGGCGGCGTCATCGAGGTGCCGGGGCGGCCGTCCATGGGCTGGAACTTCGGCTTCGAGCGCGGCCTGGTCTATGCCTGCATGGCGGAGACCATGATGCTCGCCCTCGAGCATCACTACGAGCACACCAGCCTGGGCTCCGACTTGAACCTGGAGACGATCCTCTGGCTACAAGAACTGGCCCGCAAGCACGGGTTCCGGCTGGCGCAACTCCGCAGCTTCGACCGGCCGCTGTCGGATGAAGAGTGGCGGCGCATCGTGGCGGCGCGGACGGCAGTGCTGGGATCGGCGGCGCGGTGAAGCCAGCCAATCGTGGGGCCACCCGCCATGGCTCACCCAGCCGGTGAGCGGGCCGGGCGGCCACGCGAACGGCGCGGCGGTTGCAGGGGCGATGCGAGCGGCGCAGTCGCATTCCGGTAATGCCGCGGATGGATGAGAGCCTTGAAGAAGGGTTTGAAGGACGGCGCCAGGTCGATGGTGGCGACCTGGCGCCGTCCTTGTAGGGACCCGGCCCGCACCCATGTAGACGGTAGCCCATCCAGATCTGCAGCCAGGCAGGCAGCCGCCGCGGCCGCCCGCCTGGCGATGAGCAAGGGGCACGCGGAGAGCTGCGTCCGGCCTACCGCGGTAGCCGGTAGCGAACCGCCCCTTCCTCGCCGGTCACGGTCAACGCGCCCCGGCGCGCCAGGTACTCCAGGTGTGCCACCGTCTCACCCAGGGCGAACTCCACATTGGCGCTGGAGTTCATCACCGGGCCGAAAAGATCCACGGCGACCTCCCACCCCGTGGCCTCGCCGCGCCGGCGGACGATGTCCAGCACGTCCTGCAGGCGGCGCTCGTGGTGCGCGCGGAGCTCGTCGCACCGTTGCCGCAGGTCCGCCAGGGGCCGGCGATGGCCCGGGAGGACGCGTACGGCGGGCAACTCCCGGACCTTCGCCAGGGAAGCCAGGTAACGGCCCAGCGGGTCCGGTGCCGCCAGCGGCCCCGCGGAGATGTTGGGCGAGATGTCGCTCAGGATCAGGTCGTTGGCCAGCAGGATGCCCTCCGCCTCGTTCCACAGCACCATGAGGCCGTCCGTGTGGCCGGGCGTCCAGAGCACCCGGAAAGGCCGGTCCCCGACGGCCAGGCTGGCCCCTTCGGAGACGGCCGTGACCTCGGGCTGTGGCTGCACCCAGGAGAGCACCTGCTGGCGGCGCTCTACCAGGGCCGGGAGGAGGTGGCCCGGCACGGCCTGGAGGCCGGCGAAGGCCTCCAGGTCCTTTATCGTCGCCTCCCGCCACACCCTGCGGGCGACGGCCACCTCCCGGTCGTGCATGTACACGGGGGCGCCACTGAGTTGCTGCAACCATCCCGCCGCTCCGTAGTGGTCCGGATGGAAATGGGTAACGATGATGGCCTCGATGTCACCCGGCCGGATGCCCAGTTGACCGAAAGCCCGCCGCCAGGCCTCCTCAGCGGCAGGCGTGTAAAAGCCCGTGTCCACCAGGGTCCAGCCCCACTTTCCGCGGGCAGCGTAACAGTTGACTTCGCGGAGCGGTGCCGGGATCGGAATGGGAACCCGGTAGATGCCCGGCACCACTTCAGTGATTTCCACGCCTGGCCTCCCTCCCGCGTGAGCTTGCCTCTCGCCCGGCTGCTTCCCGCCTGTCCCGCCGTACCCGGCAACGCGAGCCGACATGACCACGGGCGACGTCGATTTCCCGGGAAATGTGCGGACGGCTCTGTCGACAGGAAGCGCCGGGGATACCGGCCGCTCGACGGCCCGCATTCGCCCCGCCCCGCCCCCTCTCCTCCGCCAGCGCCAGGGAGCGCGGCGTTAGGGCACGATCAGGACGGCGGCTCCGTCCACCGCGCTATGCTTGACGTCACGGAGCGCCTGGTTCGCTTCGTCGAACGCATAGAGCCTGGTTTTCACCCGGAGCGGGATCTGGGCGGCCAGCCTCAGGAACTCCTCCGCATCCCGCCGGGTCACGTGAGCCACGCTGCGGACGGAACGCTCCCCGTGCAGGAGCCGGTAGGGGAAGGATGGGATGTCGCTCATGTGCACCGCGTTGATGACCACGGTGCCTCCCGGCCGCACGGCCCGCAGTGCCAGCGGCACCAGTTCTCCCGCCGGGGCGAAGATGATCGCCCGGTCACACACCGGGGGTGTTCCGGCACCCGCGGGGTCCCCGCCCTCACCCGCCCCACCGGCAGAAGTTCCCGCATATCCCGTATCCCCAGCGGTTCCTTGAGCTGCCGTACCCGCACGATACCCGCCCCAACCCGGCTCATCGCCCGGTCCGCCGCCCGCCAGCACCTCGGCACCACCGGCCCAGCGGGCGCCCAGCTCCCGGGCCAGGCGGCGGTGTCTCTCGCTACGGGTGTACACCACCACCTCACAACCCTGGTGCCGGGCCACCTGGATCACCAGATGGGCGGAGGAACCGAACCCGAAGAGGGCCAAGCGCTCGCCCGGCTGCAGGCCGCTCAGGCGCAGAGCGCGGTAACCGATGACGCCCGCGCAGAGCAAAGGTGCGGCCTCGGCATCGGAAAAGGCCGCCGGGATGGGAACCGTGTAGGCGGCGGGAACGACCATCGCCTCCGCGTACCCACCGGGCACGTGCAGCCCGGTGAAGGCCGCATCCGGGCACAGGTTCTCATCGCCCCGCCGGCAGGCCGGGCAGTGGCCGCAAGCGCGATGGAGCCAGAAGGCTCCCCGCCGCTCGCCGGGACGCACCCCTTCCACGCCGGGACCCACCGCGTCCACGATGCCGACCACCTGATGGCCCGGTATGACGGGATAGGCGGGCGGGATCAGGTCACCCTCGACCGTGTGGACATCCGTCAGGCACACACCGCAAGCCCGCACCCGCAGGCGGATCTCCCCCGGCCCCGGCTCCGGCTGGGGAACCTCG
>DATCKH010000056.1:0-3213 GCA_036562425.1 Thermaerobacter sp.
CCGCCGTCATCCGGGGGCGGGCCGGGCGCCCGCCCCCGGGCGGGATGGAAGCGGCCATGGGCGGTATCCGGGGCGGGTGCCACCGTAAGATCACAAGGGCAAGGGGAAGGTCAGGAACCCGGGCAGGCTTCCTCACGGCCAGCCGCCGCTTCCAGGGCACGCGGGCCGTCCACCAGGCCGCGGCCCTGAGCGTTCACGTCCGCACCCAGGTCGGTGGCGGTTTCCATCAGCAGGCGCTTGACGTCGTCGGGGCGCAGGTCGGGGTTCCGTTCCAGCAGCAGGGCGGCGAGGCCGGCGACCACGGGTGTGGCCATGGATGTTCCCGACAGGGTGATGTAGTCCGCGCCCCGGCCGCTCTGCCGGTCCAGGAGCGAACCCGGCGCGTTGACCGCCGTGATCTCCACGCCCGGTGCCACCACGTCGGGCTTGGACAGGCCATCCACCGTGGGCCCGCGGCTGGAGAAGTCGGCCACCGTATCGTCACCCCGTTCCGGCGTGGTGCGGTCATCGCTGGCACCCACGGTCAGCACCGCGGGGTGAAAGCCGGGCGAGGCGATGGTGCGCGGGGCCGGGCCCTCATTGCCTGCCGCCACGCAGACCACGATGCCCTGCTCCCAGGCGGCGGCGCAGGCGCGGGCCAGGGGATCGTCCTGGTAGGAACTGCTGGCCGGCGCTCCCAGCGAGACGTTCAGAACGCGAATCCCCAGGCGCTCCCTGTTCTGGACCACCCATTCCACACCGGCGATGACGGTCGACATCCGCCCCGAGCCTCGGCCGTCGAGGACCTTCACACCGGCCAGCCGGGCGCCCGGGGCGATGCCCTTGAACCGGCCGCCGGACCGGGTGCCGTTGCCGGCGATGATGCCCGCCACGTGCGTTCCGTGGCCGTGGTCGTCGTAGAAGTCGGTGCGGCCGTTCACCGCGTCATGGAAGGCTTCCAGCCGGGGCGAGGGCTCCAGGAAGTCGGGGTGCGGGTGGATGCCGGTATCGAGCACCGCCACGGTGACACCCTGGCCGGTCAAGCCGGCCTCGTGCAGCGCGCTGGCACCGACCGCCGGTGCCGCCACGTCCAGAAGGGCCCGGACTTCCCGGTCGAAGAACAGGCGCTCCACCTCGGACCGTTGCGCCACGTGCGAAACGGCGGCTACCGGCATCTCGGCCGCGACGCAACCTACCAGGTCGAGCCGCCGCACCTGCCGGCACCCCCGGGACCGTAGCCACCCGCAGAGCCGGTCCCGGTCCTCCCCCTGGCAATGACCTGCCGTCTGCACGATCACGGGGATGCGCCGGAACCGGTACCGCCACGCCAGCACCGGCCGCCGCGCGAAGGCGGGCAGCCACCGCGGCATGCGGTGCAGGGCCAGCAACTGGCGCCGTAACTGGCGCTCCAGGCGGGGCCTGGCCGCCCGCATCCAGGCTACTTCCCGCAGGTTCACCGGGAAACACCTCCGGCGGTTGTCCGGCCCGCGACCGGCAGGGGGCCGGCCGCCAGCCACCCTGGGGCCTGTCACTCCTTTGGACCAGCATATGGTGACAGCCTGCGGGAAGTCCGTCGAAATCGGTCAACCTGGAGAAATGGGCCGGTCCCGGGGCACCCGTCACGGGTCAGGCCCGGGACACCGGTGTGCTCTCCCGAATGCGCACGCGCAGGGACCGCAGGCGGTTGATGGCCGCTCCCACCTCGAAGAGCCGCGGCAGGGCCAAATCGCCGGTCGGCGTGTCATAGGGCGAGACCCGGTCCAGACCGGCGGTGGCCAGCTCCTCGTAAAGGGCCTCGAGGGCCTCTCGCAACGACCGCCGGCCGTCCAGGTAACGACCCGTCATGTACCGGATGATGGCGCCGATGGCCCGGGTCTGGGCGGGGTCCACCACCTGTTCCACCGCGTGCAGGTCGATCTCCTCGACCCCGAAGGTGATCTCGTCCACGCCGTGGGCCCGGATCTTGACCTTGCGCCCCCGGCGGGGGTCCAGGCTCTCGGGTAGCGGCACCCGCTCGGGAACGGGGGGAAAGGGCCCGGCGCCTTCCTCCAGCCGGCCAGTGGGGAACTGCGCCACCACACGGCGAGCCTCTTCCGTGGCGTCGAAGGCCCGGTACGCGTCCATGCGGATCACGGTGTCGGCTACGTCCAGGTAGTCGCCGGCACCGCCGACGACCAGGATGCTGGAGACACCCCGGTCGCGGTACAGCGCCCGTACCCTGTCGATGAAGGGCGTGATGGGCTCCCGGTCCTTGCTGACCAGGGCCTGCATGCGCCGGTCCCGGATCATGAAGTTGGTGGCGCTGGTGTCCTCGTCGATCAGCAGCAGCCGGGTGCCCAGCTCCAGCGCTTCCATGATGTTGGCGGCCTGGCTGGTGCTGCCCGAGGCTTCGTCCGTACGGAAGCGGCGCGTGTCGGCCCCGAAGGGCAGGTTGCGGATGAAGGGGCTGATATCCACCTGCTCGATGCGGCGGCCGTCCTCGGCGCGAATCTTCACCGCCGTCGGGTCGGTGACCACAAGCTCGCGGCCGTCGCCGGGGATGTGGTCGTAGACGCCCCGGGCCAGGGCCCGCAGCAGGGTGGACTTGCCGTGGTAGCCGCCTCCGACGATCAGGGTCACCCCCCGCGGGATCCCCATGCCCCGCACCCGGCCCCGATGGGGCGTGTCGATCTCGACGGCCAGGGAACTGGGGGCCTCAAAGGCCACGACGTTGGGACCCCGCAGGGGCCGGTCGCTGACGCCGCTCTCCCTGGGGAGGATGGCGCCGTCACCGACGAAGGCCACCAGCCCCAGCGGCTCAAGGGCTTCCCGCAGGGCGGCCTGGTCCTCGACGGTGTTCACGTGCCGCTGCAGGTCCGCCTCGTCGCCCGGCCGCAGGACCAGTGCCCGTTCCACCAGCTGCGGGATGTCCCCGCACAGCATCTCGATGGCCTGTTTCCCCAGCACGCGGCGGCCGGCCGCGGGCAGGCCGGCGAAGAAGCGGACCTCGACACGCCGCTCGTCGACCACGCAGGCGGTGCGGGGGAGGACCTCCTGGCCCGGCCGGTCGATGGCGATCAGGCCGCTCTTTCCGCTCCCCCTGCGCGCCCCACCGCCAGTGACCGCGGTGATGGCGCGATCGAAGCGGCGGATCAGCCAGTCGGCGGTGGCGACCCGCCGCAGGGGCGTGGCGGCCGCCCACCCCGGCAGGTTCATCCGGCCCGGGTCGATCACGATCCGCAGCCGGGAGGGGGA
>DATCKH010000063.1:0-9529 GCA_036562425.1 Thermaerobacter sp.
CCAGCGCCACCGCCACCGCCCAGCCCGGCCCCAGCCACACGGCGGCCAGCACGTTGATGGCGTGCTGAACGGGCGTTGCCTTCGCCACCCCCACGGGCACCACCAGGGCGCCCGCCAGCCAGGTGCCGAGGGCGACGAGGAGCGCGGCCAGGACCAGGCGCCGGGTGCGCATGGAGTCCGTCACCTCGCGCCGCCCGGCGCCGGGCCCCCGTCGCCGGGTTCGTCCCAGGGGTAGAAGGGGTTGGTGGGGCCGTGGCCCCGTCCCAGGGGAAAGGCGTGGCGGATGGCCCCGGTGATATACCGCTTGGCCCGGGCGACGGCGTCCGGCACGTCCTCGCCCCGGGCCAGGTAGGCGGCGATGGCGGCGGAGAAGGTGCAGCCGGTGCCGTGGGTGCTGGTGGTGCGCAGGCGCTCGGCCCGCAGTTCCCGCCATTCCCGGCCGTCGTAGAGGACGTCCACGACCTCGCTGCCGTCCTCGTCCACGTGACCGCCCTTCACCACCACCCAGGCCGGACCCATGGCCTTGATCTCGGCGGCGGCGCGGCGGGCGTCGTCCAGTGATGCGATGCGCAGGCCCGTCAGTTGCTGGGCTTCGTGGCGGTTGGGCGTGACCACGGTGGCCAGGGGCAGCAGCACCTCCCGGACGGTGGCCCGGGCCGGTTCGTCCAGCAGCGGCGCCCCGCTCTTGGCGATCATCACGGGATCCACCACCAGCGGGAAGGGGCCCAGGCGGCGTCGCCAGTAGGCGAGCCGTTCCGCCACGGCCGACACGATCTCCGCCGTCGCCAGCATGCCGGTCTTGACGGCGTCGGTGCCGATGTCGTCCAGCACGGCGTCGATCTGTGCGGCCACGAACTCGGGAGGAACCAGGTGTACGCCCTGCACGCCCTCGGTGTTCTGGGCGGTGAGGGCGGTCAGCGCGGACGTGCCGAACACGCGGAGTGCGTTGAAGGTCTTGAGATCGGCCTGGATGCCGGCCCCGCCGCCGCTATCCGACCCCGCGATGGTCATGGCGCGGGGAACGGAGGCCGGCGGCCGGGGCGCTTGCGGGTCCGTCATGGGACCTGCTCCTTTCTTGCCTCTCCGGGAAACGGTGGGCGGCGGGCGCGGGTGCTCGCGGGTATGCAGCGGGCCGCGGGGAGCCCGCGGCCCAGGCAGCGATCGCCGTGATGGAAGGGCCGCACCGTTCCCTCCGGTGGCATTACCCACATCAGGTTCCAGGGGTTCGGGCTCGTGCCCGTCTCAGCCGGCGTGTGCGCCAGCACCCCCACGGTGCTCCTGGCGGTATGCGGTTCTTCCAGATCGCCGGTCGCTGTCGCCGGTTCCTCGGGGGAACCGCTTCCGCAACAGGGGAAGTCCTGAGTCCAGTATCCGCCCTGGGGAGACGGGGGTCAACGACCCGCCCGGCCCGGGACCGTGTCTTCAGCCGAGAGTGGCGGCCAGCACCTCCAGCATCTCGGTCACGGAAGCCTCCGGGCCGGCCGAAAGGGGCATGGCTGCGGGTACAGAATGATGGGAAGAAACGATTAGGAGGGAATCAGGTGCGCGAGCGTCTCAAGCCCGTGGCACGGGCTGCGTTCTTGCTGATGTTCGCCGTGATCGCCTACCTGTGGCAGCGGCAGACCGGCGGTGGCGCGGGATACCTCTTGCTGTCCACGCTGGCCGTCCTCCTGGGCGTGATCCTGGTCGCCGGGGCGCTGTTCGCCGTGCTGGGCTGGATCATGCGGGCCGGCTCGGGTCCGCAGGAAGCGGCGGGGCGGGAAGAACCGGCGGGGCAGGCGGCCGGGCGGCCAGGAGCAGCCCGGGCACCCCGCGTCCCGGCCCGCCAGGTCGCGAGCGGCGGGTCGTGGCGCCCGGCCCGTAGCACCGCCAGCAGCCGGCAGGGAGCGGGAGACCGGCGTTGACGGCGATCCTGCTGGCGCTGCTGGCGGGGGCGGCGGCCGGTGCCGCGGGGTGGGATCGGGTCCTGCCCGGCCGCGTGTGGGATGGGCTGTCCCGCGTGGCCCTGCTGGCACTGCTGGGCGTCATGGGCTTGCGCCTCGGCACCGACCCCGGCGTGGCGGCCGCGGCGGCGCCCCTGGGCGTGCGGGCGACCCTCTTTGCGGTGGCCACGGCCGGAGGAGCGCTCTTGGCGGGGTGGCTGGGGTCGGCGATCTTCGCACCCCTGGCGCCGGGCACCGCGGTGCTGCCGGAGCCGGCCACCGCAGCCCGCGAGCCGGGGCTTGCCGGCGGGCCCCGCGAGCCGGGGCTTCCCATGGGGAGCGGCGAGCCGCGTCCGGCCCCTGTGGCCGGCGAGCCCGGCCACGCGGCAGGCACCCGCGAGGCCTTCCGCATGGGCCTGCTGGCCGCGGCCGCGGTGGGGGCCGGCTTTGTTCTCGGACGAACCGCCATGGCCGCCACGGCCGCCGCTGGCGGGGCTGCTCCGGGGGCGTCAGGGAACTCCGGCGATCCGGGCGGCGCCGGCCTCGCCAGCGGCATCGGAGGCGCCGCCGAGTTCCTGGAGCCCGCGGCCACGGCCCTCCTCCTGGCGCTGCTGGCGCTTTACGGGCGGGAGTTCGGCCGGCAATGGCGGCCGGTGCGGGCCTTCATCCTCTCGGCGCGCTGGCGGCTGCTCCTGGTGCCCCTGGCGGGCGGCCTGGGCACCCTGGCCGGAGGCCTGGCCGCGGGGTGGCTGACGGGCACGCCCCCGCGGGAGGCGCTGGCGGCGGCCGCGGCCTTCGGCTGGTACAGCCTGGCGGGCGTGCTGGTCGACCGCCTGGCCGGGCCCGCGGCGGGCGCCCTGGCCTTCCTGGCCAACGTCCTCCGGGAACTTCTGGCGGTGCTGGCCATACCCTTGCTGGCGCCGCGCCTGGGCCGCGCCCGCCGCTGGCTACTGGTTCTTCCCGGCGGAGCCACGACCATGGACACGACGCTGCCGGTGATCGCCGCGGCCACGGACGTGCCCACCACCGCCCTCGCCTTTCTCCACGGCCTGGCCCTGTCGCTGCTGGCACCGCCCCTCATCCTGTGGCTGGCAGGCTGACGGGACGGTCGCCTCCCCGCGACGGGACACGAGAGTGAGCGGGCCGTGACACCCGCCCCCGGCATACGACATACGCCTAGGGGGAAACCCGATGAGGGGGTGCACGGTGTCATGGCCCTTCCCCTGGAGTCCCTCTTGCGGGGCATCACCTACCACCGCCTTGGCGCGCCGCCCCCGCCGTGGGTGAGCGAGATTCGCACGCATTCCGCGGCGGTGGGGCCCGGGGACGTGTTCGTCGCCGTCCCGGGCCACCGGTTTGACGGCGCGCGCTTCGTCCGGGAGGCGGTGCGCCGCGGTGCCCGCATGGTGGTGTCGGAGGTCCCGCCGCCCGCCGGCACCCCCCTGCACGAGGTCACATGGCTGATGGTACCCTCCGCCCGCGCCGCCCTGTCCCGCCTGGCGGCCAACCGCTACGGTCGCCCGTCGACACGGTTGCGGGTGACCGGCGTCACGGGCACCACGGGTAAGACGACGACGGCCCTGCTGCTCCGGCACCTGCTGGCGGCCAGCGGCCGGCCCGCGGGGCTGATCGGCTCGCTGGCCGTGGACACGGGGCTGCGCCGGCTCGCCGGCGGGCTGACCACCCCCGATCCCCTGGACCTTCACGGTTACGTGGACGAAATGGTCCGGGCCGGCCTGCAGGAGGCCGTGGTGGAGGTTTCCTCCCAGGGCGTCGACCAGGCGCGTGTCAACGACGTGGACTTCGACCTGGGTGTGGTGACGAACCTGGCGCCCCTGGAGCACCTGGAGTATCACGCGGGCTACCAGGACTACGTGGCGGCCAAGGCGCGCTTCGTGGCCATGATCCCGCCCCGGGGAGCCCTCCTGATGGGCGAGGGGGAGGCCTATGCCCGCCTGGCGCCCGCGGCGCGGGCGCCGGTGGTGATCTTCGGCCGGTCCCCTGCCAGCGATGTCCGCCTGGCCGGCGAGGGCATCGACGGATGGACGACCCGGCTTTACGTGACGGTGCAGCGGCCGCTGCCCGGGGCGGGCGAGCCGTTCCCCGCCGGCCCCCTGGAACTGCGGACCCAGCTCCTGGGCCCGCACCACGCCGCCAACGTGCTGGCGGCCGTGACGGCCGCTCTCTGCCTGGGCGTGTCACCGGAAGAGATCGCGGCTGCGTTGCCCCTCTTCCCGCCACCCCGGCGCCGGACCCAGGTGCTGATGCGGGAGCCCTTCACCGTCATCGACGACACCGCCGGGCATCCGGACAGCATCGCGGCCGCCTTGGAGGTCGCCGCGGCGCTGCCCCATCGCCGCATCGTGGTGGTCTACGCCGTGCGGGGCGGCCGGGGCGTGGAGGTCAACGCGGCCAACGGGAGCGTGCTGGCCCGCGAGGCCGGGCGCCTGGGCGCCGCCGTCATCGTCACCGCCAGCCAGGGCGACACGGCCGAGGGCGATACGGTTCGTCCGGAAGAATGGCAGGCCTGCATCGGGGCCATGGCGGCAGCGGGCATGCGGCCGGCCCTGTACCCGCGGCTTCCTGATGCCGTGGCCGCGGGTCTCAAACCGTTGCGGGATGGCGACCTGTTGTTACTCCTGGGCGCTCAGGGGATGGACAGGGGAGCCGCTTACCTGCACGCGATGCTGGCGCCGGCGGCCCTGCGTCCCGCTGCCCGTGCGGGGGTGTCCGGGGAGGCCATGGCCGAGCAGGTCTTTGTGGTATGATTAGGTTCGTCCAGGAAACCGGAAGGCGGGGTAGGGACCCGGCATGCCGGAAGATCACGAGGGCGCGCGGCAGGCTCCACGACGGGACCACCCTTACGACCCCCAGGTGTTGCGGGATCTGGCCCGCATCTTCCTCGAGACCACGCTGCGGGAAGACGGCTCGGTGATACGCCCCGATGAGGCGCAGGCCTTGGCCTACGCCGAGCAGGTGCTGGACATCCTCTACTACTCCGGCTTCTACAACGTGGCCGATGTGGCCGGGCTGCGGTTCCACCTGTATCCCCGCCTGGAGGCCGACGGCCAGCCCGACCTGATTTACGCCAACACGTGGGAGGACGGGCGCTGGATGGAGATCGGCGTGGTCGAGGTGCCCCGTCCCCAGGCGCGGCCGCCGGAGCCGGGCCAGGGGGAGTCCGGTCGTTCCGCCCCACAGGATGGGATGCCGCGCGGGCGCCCGCTGCCTTCCTGAGGTCCCCGCCTGCTGCCGGCCTGGCTCCTGGCACCACGGCGAGCGGGCGGGGAAGCGGCCGCTGGCCGGGCCGGTTGACATCCCGCGGGGCAGTGGCATACGCTAGAAGCCAGTAAAGTTGTCATAGTGCAAAAGTTTTCCGGTGGCTCAAAACACCGGCTTTTTCAAACGCAGAATTTGCATCAATACAACTTTCTTGTGGTTGGCAAATATCCTGGACGAACGGCGCATCAGCGGCCGGCTACCGGCGGGTGGATGGCCGGCCCGGCCGGCGGTCGCGGGCACGCGGGCAGGGGCCGCTACTTGACCGCGGCCCGCGGCCGCGGGGGTGCGACTCGGAACGGGGCGGGTGGGACGTCGCATGGTACCGGCGGTCGAAGCGCGCAACCTCTACGTGGCGTACCAGCACCGGCCAGTGCTGCGGGGAGTCCGGTTGAGCTGCCCACCCGGTGTGCTGGCCGCCTTCATCGGCCCCAACGGCGCGGGCAAGTCGACCCTCTTCAAGGCCGTGCTGGGCCTGGTGAAGCCCGCGTCGGGCTCGGTCCGCGTCTTCGGTGAGCCCGTCGAGCGACAGCGCCAGCGGATCGCCTATGTGCCCCAGCGTGAGTTGATCGACTGGGATTTCCCGGCCACCGTGCTGGATGTGGTGATGATGGGCCGGGTGCCGCGCCTGGGCTGGCTGCGCCGGCCCGGCCGGCGCGACCGCGAGCGGGTGCTGGAGGCGCTGGAACAGGTGGGCATGGCGGCGTACGCCGACCGCCCCCTGGCCGCCCTGTCGGGCGGCCAGCAGCAACGGGTGTTCATCGCCCGCGCCCTGGCCCAGGAACCGGACCTGCTCCTCCTGGACGAACCCTACGCCGGGGTGGATGCCGCCACCCAGGAAGCCATCCACGCCCTCCTGACGCGCCTGCGCCGGGAAGGGAAGACCATCCTCGTGGTCGACCACGACCTCAGTTCCGTCCACCGCTATGACCTGGTGGCCATGCTCAACGGCCGCCTCATCGCCTTTGGACCGCCGGCCGAGGTCTTCACCCCCGAGAACCTGCGCCAGACCTACGGTGGCCGGCTCACCTTCCTGGACCGGGCCGAGCAGAGGACGGTGATCACCCCGTGAGCCCCGATGCCATACTGGCCGTGTTCGTCGAACCCCTGCGCTACCCGTTCATGCTCCGGGCGCTGCTGGCCGGTACCCTGGTGGGCATCGCGGGCGCGGTCATCGGCAGCTTCCTGCTTGTGCGGCGCTGGTCCCTGCTGGGCGACGCCATTTCCCATGCCGTCCTGCCGGGCGTTGCCCTCTCGTACCTGCTGGGCTGGCCCTATTTCACCGGCGCGCTGGTCACCGCCATCCTCACCGCCCTGGGCATCGGCTTCCTCGAGCGCAACACCCGCCTCAAGTCCGACGCCGCCATGGGCCTGCTCTTCATCGGCGCCTTCGCGGCGGGGCTGGCCATCCTCAGCCGGGCGCGCAGCAGCGTGGACGTGTTCCACATCCTGTTCGGCAACGTGCTGGGCGTCTCCACCGCCGACCTGACCCTGATCGCCGCCGTCACGGTCCTGGTGGTAGGCCTGGTGGTGGCCCTGTTCAAGGAACTGCAGCTGTGGGCCTTCGACCCTCTGACCGCCGAGGTGGCCGGCCTGCCGGTGCGGCTCCTCCACTACCTGCTGATGTTCCTGCTCTCGGCTACCATCGTCGCCGCCCTGCAGGCGGTGGGCATCGTTCTGGCCCTGGCCATGCTGATCACGCCCCCTGCCACCGCCTACCTGCTGACCCGCCGCTTCGCCTCCATGATCGCGCTGGCGGCCGCCTTCGGCGTCGTGTCCGCCCTGACCGGCCTCTACCTTTCCTTTTACCTGAACATCGCCTCGGGCCCCGCCATGGTCCTGGTGGCCACGGCCGCCTTCGTGGTGGCGCTGGTGGCGGCGCCCGAGCAGGGGCTGCTGGCCCGCTGGCTGGAGCGCCGGCGCGTGGCCCGGGCCGTGGTGGCTGACGACGTGCTCAAGGCGCTGGACGAACTGGGCGGGGCCGGCGGCCCCGTGACGGTGGCGGCCGTGGCGGAGACCACGGGCTTCGATGCCCGCTCGGTCCGGCGCGCGGCCCGGACGCTGGTAGCGGCGGGGCTGGCCCGCCTGGCGCGCGGCGACGGCGGGGAGGAAGCGATCACCCTGACCGGAGAGGGAGTCCGGAGGGCCCGGGGTCTTATCCGCGCCCACCGCTTGTGGGAGCGCTACCTGACCGACGTGGCGGGCATGCCCTGGGAGGCGGTGCACGACGTCGCGCACCGGCTGGAACACGGGACGCCGCCGCAACTGGCCGAGGAGATGGCCGAGGCGCTGGGTCACCCGACGCGGGATCCCCACGGCGCGCCCATCCCCACCCCCGGTGGTGAAGTGCCCAACGGCCGCGCGGCCGTGCCCCTGGGTGATGTGCCGGTGGGCGGCGTGGCCGAGATCGCCCGGGTGGACGACGAGGACCCGGCCCTGCTGGAGGAACTGCGGGCCGCCGGCCTGCTGCCCGGTACCCGCATCCGGGTGGTGGGGCGCGACGCCGCGGGGATCCGCCTGCGGCCCGAAGGACAGGACACCGCCCCCCATGAGTCCCGTACCGTGGCCCTCGACCGGGCGGGGCGCATCCGCGTGTTGCTGGAGGAGGCGACGGAACCCCGCACGCCCGAGCCGCCGCCGGACCCCGAACAGCCGGCAGAGCCGGGGCCGCGCAAGGTGCAGGACGCGCCGGGGCATTCCGAGCGGCCCGGGGCGCCGGAGCAGCCGGGGGAGCCGGAGGAGGGGACGTCGTGACAGGCATCTCCGGTGGGCCGCCGGACCGGGCCAGGGCCGGCAGGGGCGCCGTGCGCCGCCGGGCGGGGGCGCTGGCGGTCCTGCTGGCCGTGGTGCTGGCGGGCGTGCTGGCCGTCGTGGGGACGGGGGGCGGCTGGCTGGCGGCGGTGACGGCGGCCGGCGACGAGCGGCCGCTGGTGGTGACCAGCACCACCATCCTGGCCGACCTGGCCCGCCAGGTCGGCGGCGAGCGGGTCCGGGTCTACAGCCTGCTCTCGCCCGGCCAGGATCCCCATACCTACGAGCCGGTGCCCCGGGACGGCCTGGCCCTGAGCCACGCCGACCTGGTGTTGCTGAACGGTTACGGGCTGGACCTGTGGGCGGAGCGGCTGCTGGCCGGGGCGGAAGGGGAGGAACGGGAGGCAGGAGCGCTCGATCGCCCGGGAGTGCAGGACCGCGACGCGCGGCCGGGGGCCAGGGACCGGGCGCCTGGCCCGGACGCGGCCACCCGCGCCCCCCGGCGGGTGGTGCGGGTGGCGGAGGAGGTGCCGGTGAAACCCCTGCCCTGGCCGGGCACGCCCGGGCACCACGATCCCCACCTGTGGATGGATCCCACCCTGGTGATCCTGTTCGTGGAGCGGATCCGGGATGCGCTGGCCCACGTGGACCCCCAGGGAGCGCCCGTGTACGCGCGGCGGGCGGCGGGGCTGGTGGAGGAACTGCGCGCCCTGGACGCGTGGATTCAGGACCGCGTGGCGACCCTTCCGCCGGACCGGCGCAAGCTGATCACCACCCACGACGCGTACCGGTATTTCGGCCGCAGGTACGGCATCGAGATCCTGGACACCGTCTGGGGCATCAGCACCGAGGAGGAACCCTCGGCCGCCCAGCTCGCCCGGCTCTTTCGACGGCTCCGCGCCTTCGGGCTGCCGGCCTTCGTGGAGACCACCATCAATCCGAAGCTCATGGAGGAACTGGCCGCCCAGGCCGGGGTGCGGATCGGGGGCCAGCTCTACGCCGATGCCCTGGGCCCTCCCGGCAGCGGCGCCGAGACGTACATCGGGATGATGCGCCATAACGTGGAGACCATCGTGGGGGCTCTGCGGGGACCTTGAGGGTTTGGCCGTGCAGGCAAGGACGAAAGGGCCGCGGGCGGAAGGAATCGCCCTCCGCCCGCGGCCCTAGCATGCACCGAAGGGTAAGGAAGTCCTGTGCCCTAGCCGTGCGGTGTCCCTCAGCGCGCCGCCACGCCCGCCCGCTTGCGGGCCAGGGCCCGCCGCGCCGCCTCGGCGATGGCATCGGGGCTCAGCCCGTACTTCTCCAGGAGCTGCTGCGGATCGCCCGACTCGGCGTAGGTGTCCTGGATCGCCACGAACTCCACCGGCACGGGCACCGTCTCGGCCAGCGCCATGGCCACGGCGCTGCCCAGGCCGCCGGCCTTGAGGTGTTCTTCCGCCACGACGAAGGCGCCGGTCTCCTCGGCCGCCTTGCGGACGGCCTCCACGTCCAGCGGCTTGACCGAAGCCATGTCCAGGACCCGCGCCTCGATGCCCTCGGCGGCCAGGCGGTCGGCGGCTACCAGCGCCGCCGCCACC
>DATCKH010000069.1:0-13665 GCA_036562425.1 Thermaerobacter sp.
TCACGTACCACTCGTGTTGCACGTCCTGCGGGCGAGCCATAAAGGTGGTTCGCATCCCTGGTTCCTCCCGTATGGTGCGATAGCCGGGACGGGCGGGTCCGCCCGGTAGCCCGCTGCTGCTCGCGCTCGCGACTTGTCCAAAGGGTACCGGCCGCCGGTTTTCCCGCCCGCCGACGCACCACCCGCGACCCGCCGGCCACGGGGCGCACCACGAGCCAGGGCGGGAATCCCGCGCCGGCTGGCGCAGCCCGTCAGGAGCGCCGTGACGAAAAGCGCGTAGAAAACAGGCAAAGCCCGGGACGGGCTCCCTCAAACCCGAGCGCAACCCCGCGGAGCCGCCCGGCCCCCGCGACCCCGGCGGTACCCGCCGGCGCGGCGGGCATCCTCCGGCGCCCCGGCCGGGATCGGCATCCGCTGGTTCCTCTGAAAACAGCATCCGTGATTTTAGTCGACGCCCACCCAACTGTCAAGCCAGGAAGGTAAAGGCGGGTTCAGTTCTCCATAGTCCACACGCCAGAGTACGAGGCCGTGGGCAGGGGCCGTCGGGCCGGTCAGGCGGCGGTCTCCCGTGGCCAGGATCTTGTCGACGCGCTCGGGCAGCCAGCGCCCCCGCCCGATCTCCACCAGCGTGCCCACGATGCCCCTGGCCATGTGCATCAGGAAACCGTCCGCCTCCAGGATGACGCGAAGCAGGGGACCGCGTTCCTCCAGGCGGCAGCGGTAGAGGGTCCGCCGGGTACGGCGCACCGGCGAATCCGATGCCTTGAAGGCAGCGAAGTCATGCTCGCCTTCGAAGCGCCGGGCGGCATCCTCCATGGCGGCCACGTCCAGCGGCTGGCGGACGTGCCATTGCCAGCGGCGGTGGAGCGGGTCGTGCACCTCCGCCCGCCAGAGATGGTACACGTACGTCTTGCGCCGGGCGCTGTAGCGGGCGTGGAAGCCGGGCGGGACCTCGTCGGCCCAGACGGCCACCACGTCCGGCGGCAGGAGGCCTTGCAGGGCGGCGACGAGGCGCTCCGTGGGGAAGGGCCGGGAGGTGCGGAAGTTGACCACTTGGGCCCGTGCGTGGACGCCGGCATCCGTGCGGCCGGCCGCCACCACGCGGACGGGGTGCCCCATCAGCCTGGCCAGCGCGCCCTCGACCTCGGCCTGCACCGTGCGCCGGCCGGGTTGCCGCTGCCAGCCCGCGAACCCGGAGCCGTCGTAGGCCAGCACCAGGCGCAGGTTGCGCGCCGGTTCCTCCTGGCGCTCCGGCTCGTTCACCTTCCCAGCCTCCCCGGGGTGGCAGGACCACCGGTCCACCCACCCCCTGTACTAGCGATCCACCGCCAGGGCCAGGACCATGACGACCAGAAGCAACACGGCGGCCACCGCGTCCCGCCCGCCCAGCCGAAGCTCGCGATACCGGGTCCGCCCCTCGCCGCCCCGGTAGCAGCGCGCCTCCATGGCCAGGGCCAGGTCGTCGGCGCGCCGGAAGGCGCTAATAAACAGCGGCACCAGCAAGGGTACCAGGCTGCGGGCCCGCTGCAGGGGGCCGCCGCGAGTGAAGTCGGCGCCGCGGGCCATCTGCGCCTTCATGATCCGGTCGGCCTCCTCGGCCAGGGTGGGGATGAACCGCAGGGCGATGCTCATCATCATGGCCAGCTCGTGGGCGGGAACGCGCCGTCCCAGCGGGCGCAGCAGGGCCTCGATGCCGTCGGTGAGGGCGATGGGCGAGGTGGTCAACGTCAGCACCGACGCGGTGGCCACCAGCAGGACCAGCCGCGCCACCAGGCGCAAGCCCAGGTCCAGACCCTCCCGGGTGGCCGTGAGCGGCCCGAGGCGCGCCAGCGGTTCCCCCGGCACGACGAACAGGTTGAGCACCAGCGTGAGCGCCAGCAGCAAGAGGATGGGCCGCAACCCGCGCAAGACGTAGAGCGGCGACAGGCCGGCCAGCGCCACGACCGCCACCGTGGCCGCGGCCATCACGGCGTAGGCGCCCCAGCGATGCACCGTGAACAAGACGATCACGTAGACCGCCGTCAGCACCAGCTTGGTGCGCGGGTCCAGCCGGTGCAGCGCCGAGTCGCCGGGCACGTACTGGCCGATGAGCAGGTCGCGCATCACCGCCCGCCGCCCCCCCTGATCGGCGGCCGCGAGGTCCGGAACAGGGGCAAGTGCGGTGCGACTGCCAGGAGTGCGGTTTCGGCCTGGTCGACGCTCAGCACGCCCGCCGGCACGGGCACGCCCCGCTCGCGCAGTTCGGCCATGAGTTCGGCCACTGCCGGTGGGCGCAGGGCGCAGGCTGCCAGCAGGTCGCGCCTGGCGAAGACCTCCGCCGCCGGGCCATCGGCGGCCACCCTGCCGTCCCGCAGCACGACAACGCGCTCCACCAGGGCGGCCAGTTCATCCATGTCGTGGGACACCAGGACGATGGTCATGCCCGCCTCGCGGTGCAGGCGGCGCAAGTGGGCCAGCAGCTCGGCACGCCCCTGGGGGTCCAGGCCGGCGGTGGGCTCGTCCAGCACCAGCGTGCGGGGCCGCATGGCCAGGACGCCCGCGATGGCCACCCGGCGCATCTGGCCGCCGCTCAGGGAAAAGGGAGACCGCTCGGCCAGCTCGGGCGGCAGCCCCACCAGGGCCATGGCTTCCCGCACGCGGCGTTCCACCTCTTCGTCCGGCAGCCCCTGGTTGCGCGGCCCGAAGGCAATGTCCGCGAATACGGTCTCTTCGAAGAGCTGCTGTTCGGGGAACTGGAACACGAGGCCGACCCGCCGGCGAGCCTCGGCCAGCCGGCGGTGCTGGTCCGGACCCGGCGCCCACAGGTCGATCCCGTCCACCAGCACGCGACCCGCGCTGGGCTTCAGCAGCCCGTTGAAGTGCTGCACCAGGGTGGACTTGCCGCTGCCCGTGGGGCCGGCCAGGCCCACCAGCTCCCCGTCACCGATGACGAGGTCGATGCCGCACAGGGACTCCCGCCGTCCCGGGCCCCGCTCGTCGTAGACGTGGTGCAGGCCTTCGATCACGATCGACATAAGGCGTTCACCATGTCCGCCACCGACAGGATGCCCGGCGGCAGCGGCCAGCCATGGCGCCGCAGGCGGTCGGCCAGGTCGGTCATCGGTGGGACGTCCAGCCCGTAACGCCGCAGCCATTCCACGCGCTGGAACAGTTCCTGCGGTCGCGCCACCAGCAGGACGCGGCCGCGGTCCATGACCGCCACACGGTCGGCCAGGGCGGCTTCATCCATGAAATGGGTGATGAGGACGACGGTGATGCCCCGTTCCCGGTGCAGCCGGCCCACGGTGGCCAGGACCTCCGCCCGCCCGGCCGGATCCAGCATGGCGGTGGCCTCATCCAGCACGATGCAAGAGGGCTCCATGGCCAGCACCCCGGCGATGGCCACCCGCTGCTTCTGGCCGCCGGAAAGGCGGTGGGGGGCATCGTGACGCCGCTCCCACATGCCCACCGCGCGCAGCGCCTCTTCCACCCGGCGCGCGATCTCGGCACGCGGCAGGCCCAGATTCTCGGGGCCGAAGGCCACGTCTTCCTCGATCGTGGTGGCCACCAGCTGGTTGTCGGGGTTCTGGAACACCATCCCCACCTGGCGCCGGATCTCCCACACCGCGCCGGGCTCGTCGGTCCGCAGGCCGGCCACGCGCACCTCGCCCGACGTGGGCAGCAGCAGGGCGTTGAGATGGCGGGCGAGGGTCGACTTCCCGGAGCCGTTGGCCCCGATGATGGCCAACAATTCACCCCGGCCTACCGCCAGATCGACCCCTCGCAGGGCTTCGACCTGATCGGGCTGACCGGGGTTGAACACATGGGTCAGCTGCCGGATTTCGATCAGTGCATCCACGGGGCCCGGCCTCCCCGCCGTGGCGGTTCCCCGGCTCACACCAGCTCGAGCAGCGCCATCGGAGCGCCATCGCCCCGGCGAGGCTCCAGCTTCAGGACCCGTGTGTAACCACCCGTGCGGTCGCTGTAGCGGGGCCCGATGACGTCGAACAACTTCTTGACCACCTGCTTGTCGTAGAGCACCGCCAGGGCTTGGCGCCGTGCGTGCAGGTCCCCGCGCCGGGCGAGGGTGATCAACTGCTCCGCCAGGCGCTGCGCCTCCTTGGCCCGGGCCTCGGTGGTCCGGATGCGCTCGTGCTCGAACAGTGCCGTCACCAGATTCCGCACCATGGCCTGGCGCTGGTCGGTGGGACGGTTCAACCGCGACTTGTGCGCCATTGGTCTTCCCCCCTGCCTGCAGCGCCGCATCAATCCTCCGGCTGCTTCAGCGAGAGACCCAGGGCCGCGAGCTTCTGCTCGACCTCTTCCAGGGACTTCTTGCCCAGGTTGCGTACCTTCATCATGTCCTCGGGGGTCTTCTCCACCAGCTCGCCGATGGTATTGATGCCGGCCCGCTTCAGGCAATTGTAGGAGCGCACCGACAGGTCCAGCTCGTCGATGCTCATCTCCAGGAGCTTGTTCTTGGCCTCATCTTCCTTTTCGACCATCAGATCGACGTCCTTGGCCTTGTCCGTCAGGTTGACGAACAGGGCCAGGTGGTCGGTCAGGATCTTGGCCGCCATGCTGGCCGCCTCGTCGGGCGCCACCGTGCCGTTCGTCCAGATCTCCAGCGTCAGCCGGTCGTAGTCCGTGATCTTGCCGACGCGGGTGTTCTCGACCTGGAAGTTCACCTTGCGAATGGGCGTGAAGATCGAATCGACGGGAATCACGCCGATGGTCCGGTCCGGCTTCTTGTTCCTCTCAGCGGGGACGTAGCCGCGCCCGCGCTGAACGGTCATCTCCATGAACAGGCGGCCGTCCGGCTCCAGCGTAGCGATCAGGTGATCACCGTTGACGATCTCCACGTCCGGCGGCGCGATGATGTCGGACGCCCGGACCTCACCCTCGCCCTCGGCCTCGATGCGCAGGATCTGGGGCTCGTCCGTATGCATCTTGATGGCCAGTTCCTTGAGGTTGAGGATGATCTCCGTGGTGTCCTCCACCACGCCGGGAATGGTCGAGAACTCGTGCAGGACGCCCTCGATGCGGACCGTGGTCACCGCAGCCCCCGGCAGCGAGGAGAGCAACACGCGGCGCAACGCGTTGCCCAGCGTGATGCCGTACCCGCGCTCCAGCGGCTCGACGACGAACCGGCCGTACTTGCCGTCGTCGCTGATCTCCACGGTCTCGATCGTCGGCTTTTCCATCTCGAGCATGACTCCACCCCTCCAGTCGAGCCGCCGACAGCGGGCCGCTCGGGGATCAGACGCGGCGCCGCTTCGGCGGGCGGCACCCGTTGTGCGGGATCGGGGTGACGTCCTTGATCACGGTGACGTCCAGGCCGGCGGCCTGCAACGAGCGAATCGCTGCTTCCCGCCCGGGGCCCGGGCCCTTGACCCAGACCTCGACTTCACGCATGCCGTGCTCCATGGCCTCGCGGGCCGCCTGTTCCGCAGCCAGCTGCGCCGCGTACGGCGTGCCCTTCTTGGAGCCCGTGAAGCCGTTGGTACCGCCCGAGCCGTACGCGATGGCGTTACCCTGCATATCGGTGATAGTAACGATGGTGTTGTTGAAGGTGGACCGGATATGCGCGATCCCGCGCTCGATGTTCTTCCGGTCCTTCCGGCGCAGCCGGGTCGAGCCGCCTCGCCGGCCGCCCCGGCGCGAAGCGCCAGTCCGTGCCATCTGCCAGCCCCCTCGTGCTTCGCCTGCTGGTGTGACGTACCGGGATTACTTCTTGCCCGGACGCTTCTTCCCGGCCACCGTCTTGCGCGGCCCCTTGCGGGTGCGGGCGTTGGTCTTCGTGCGCTGCCCGCGCACCGGCAGGCCGCGACGGTGGCGCAAGCCGCGATAGCAGCCGATGTCGATCAGGCGCTTGATGTTGCGCTGGACCTCGCTGCGCAACTCGCCCTCGACCTTGTAGTCGCGCTCGATGATCGCGCGCAGGCGGTTGATCTCATCCTCGGTCAGGTCGCGTACGCGCGTGTCGGGGTTGACCCCCGCCTTGGCGAGGATTTCACGGCTGCGAGACAGCCCGATGCCATAAATATAAGGAAGCGCGTACTCGACGCGCTTGTCGCGCGGCAGGTCCACGCCTGCGATGCGGGCCATCAGGACACCTCCAGGTTCAACCCTGCACCTGCTTGTGCTTGGGGTTCTCGCAGATCACCCGCACCTTTCCCTTGCGGCGAATGATCTTGCACTTGTCACAGATCCGCTTCACCGACGGACGAACCTTCATGACGAAAGCCTCCTCACGGTCTCGCTGCCTGGGCAGGAGGCCGGTGGGATCTCGTGCCTCCAATGGTCGGGCCTGGACCGCGGATCGCTCGCGACCTGCCTGGCGGTCGTGTGCCGGGCGTCAGTTCCGGTGCCGGTACGTGATGCGGCCCCGGGACAGGTCATAGGGAGAAAGTTCCAGAGTCACGCGGTCTCCGGGCAAAATTCGGATGAAGTGCATGCGGATCTTGCCCGAGACATGGGCCAGGACTTTATGGCCATTATCCAATTCTACACGAAACATGCCGTTTGGCAAGGGTTCCACCACGGTCCCCTGGACCTCGATCACGTCGTCCTTGCGAGCCACGGCCTCACCCCCCTTGTGCCTCCGGCTGCCCATCTCGCTCCCCGAAATGCTCGGCCACCAGGGCCGCCAGGGCGCGCCGCAATTCCTGGTTGCCCGGCCGCCGGCCCGCCGCCAGCGCTTCCCGGATCTCCCGCGCCCAGGCCCGGTGGAAGATCAGGTGCTTCACGTTCTTCCGCTTGGGGCGTTCGACCGTGCGCTGGTCGCCGTCGGCAACCAGGACGAACCGCTCATCGAGCACGCCGAGCACCAGGTAGGGTCGGCCGCGATCGCGCCCGGCCCGTGACGTGACCAGCTGCCCGATGCTTTCGTGCACGGAGCCACCTCCGGCCACAATTTATAGTATGGCGCGCGGAGTGCCTCAAGATGCCGCCCCTTCCTTGGCCGCACTCCGCCGCCGGTTCCTGCCATCCCCGTCAGAAGGCACCTGCGGTCAAGATCTCCGGTTCGCCCTCGGTGATGAGGACCGTGTGCTCGAAGTGGGCGGAGAGACTGCCGTCCGCGGTCCGCACGGTCCACCCGTCCGCGTCGACCCGCACCTCGTACCCGCCGGCATTGACCATGGGCTCGATGGCCAGCACCATGCCGGGCCGCAACCTCAGACCGGTTCCGGGCGTGCCGTAGTTGGGCACCTGCGGGTCCTCGTGCATGGCCCGGCCGATGCCATGGCCGGCGTAGTCCCGCACCACCGAGAAGCCCGCCGCCTCCACGACCCGCTGCACCGCGTGCCCGACGTCGCCCAACCGCCGGCCGGGCCGCGCCTCGGCGATGGCCGCGTAGAGGGATTCCCGCGTGACCTCCAGCAACCGGCGCGCCTCGCCGGGCACCTGCCCGACGGCGAAGGTGGCGGCGGAATCCCCGTAGTAGCCCTGGTAGCGGGCCCCCACGTCGATGGACACGATGTCGCCCTCGCGCACCACCCGGCCCGGGCTGGGAATGCCGTGGACCACCTCGTCGTTGATGGAGGCGCAGATGGTGGCCGGGTACCCCTGGTATCCCTTGAAGGCGGGCTCCCCGCCCGCCTCGCGGATCAGCCGCTCGGCCAGCCGGTCCAGTTCCGCCGTGGTCACGCCCGGCCGCAGGGCCCGGGCCAGCTCCTGCAGGACGCCGGCCACGATCTGCCCGGCACGGCGCATGTACTCGATTTCCCGCGACGACTTGATCTCGACCATCAGGCGACCCCCGTCAAGCGCCGGATCTCCGCCTCGACCTCCTGGATGGGACGGTCCGCGGCGACGCGCTTCAGCAGGCCCGCCCGGCGGTAGTAGTCCACCAGCGGCTCCGTTTGGCGGCGATACACCGCCAGGCGCTCCCGCACCGTCTCCTCCCGGTCATCATGGCGCTGCACCAGCGCGGCGCCGCAGCGGTCGCACCGGCCGGACTCCCGCGGCGGGTCGAACCGGATGTGGTACGTCGCACCGCACTCGGGGCACACGCGGCGGCCGCTGAGCCGCTCGACCACCACCTCGTCGGGCACGTCGAAGTAGAGCACCCCGTCCAGACCGACGCCCAGTTCCTCCAGTGCGGCAGCGAGCCCCTCCGCCTGAGGCACCGTACGCGGGAAGCCGTCCAGGAGGAACCCGCGCCGGCAGTCGTCCTGGGCCAGGCGTTCCCGCACGATGGCGATGGTCACGTCGTCGGGCACCAGCTGCCCGGCGTCCATATACCGCTTGGCCTCGAGCCCCAGGGGCGTGCCGGCCCGCACGGCGGCGCGCAACATGTCACCGGTGGAGATCTGGGGCACGCCGGCGCGCTCCGCCAGCCGCGCCGCCTGCGTGCCCTTCCCCGCTCCGGGGGGCCCCAGAAAGATCCAGCGCACGTTACCCCTCCCCGTTACCGCTACCCGCCGCCCGGTCCTTCACCGCTTCATGAAGCCCTGGTACTGCCGCATCAGCAAGTGGGCCTCGATCTGTTTCATGGTTTCCAGGGCCACGCCGACCACGATCAGCAGGGCGGTGCCCCCGAAGTAGATGGAGCCGAGGTTGGTGATGCCACGCAGCAGCAGCGGCAGCACGGAGATCAACGCCAGGAACAGCGCGCCTGCCACCGTGATGCGCATGACGACCCGGCCCAGGTACTCGGCCGTCGGGCGCCCGGGACGCAAGCCGGGGATGTAGCCCCCGTACTTGCGCAGGTTGTCGGCGATGTCCTGCGGGTTGAAGGTGATCGCCGTGTAAAAGAACGTGAAACCGATGATCAACCAGAAATACACGATGGTGTTGAGCGGCGTCCCCCAGTCAAACCAGCGGGTGATGAAGGCCGCCCAGCCCGCCCGCGGGAAGAAGCTGGCCACGGTCAGGGGCAGGGCCACCAGCGACGAGGCGAAGATCACGGGGATGACGCCGGCCTGGTTGACCCGCACCGGGATGTGGGTGCTCTGACCGCCGTAGACCCGCCGGCCCACCACCCGCTTGGCGTACTGAACCGGTATCCGGCGCTGGCCCTCGGTCACCCAGACTACCGCCACCATGACCGCCAGGCCGATGACCACCAGCAGGATCAGCTGCCACAGGCTGACGGAGCCGGCCTGCCACATCCGCGTGAGGGTGACGAGCCCGGCGGGCAGGCGGGAGACGATACCGGCAAAGATCAGCAGGGAGATCCCGTTCCCGATGCCCTTGTCCGTGATCTGCTCGCCGATCCACATCAACAGGATCGTCCCGGCGGTCAGCGTGATGGCCACCACGGCCATACCGGGCAATCCCGGCCATTGCAGCGCCCCGGCGCGGTTGAGGTAGAAGGCGATGCCGCCGGCCTGGAGCAGCGCCATGAGCACCGTCCCGTAGCGCGTCAGCTGCGAGAGCCGCCGCCGGCCCTCCTCGCCTTCCTTCGCCCATTCCTCCAGCCGCGGGATGACGACGGTGAGCAGCTGGACGATGATGGACGAGTTGATATACGGCGTGATGCTCATGGCGAAGACCGAGACGGTGGCCAGGGCGCCGCCGGCGAACAGGTCCAGGAGCGTGAAGATGGAGCCCGAGGCGAACAGGGCCTGCACGCGCTCGGGAATCACGCCCGGGGTCGGCACGTGCACGCCGAGCCGGAATACCAGGAGCATGGCCAGGGTGAACAGGATCCGCGCCCGCAGGTCACCGATCTTCACGGCTCGGCCGAGGGTGGCCAGCACCTCAGATCACCTCGACCTTGCCGCCAGCCTGCTCGATCTTTGCCCTGGCCGACTCGCTAAACTTGTGGGCACGTACCGTCAGGGCCACTCGCAGCTCGCCGCCCCCGAGGATCTTGACGCCGTCGCGCGGATCCCTGACCAGGCCCCGTTCCACCAGCAACTCGGGCGTCACCTCGGTGCCGGGCTCGAAGCGGTTCAGCGCCTCCACGTTGACCACGGCGTACTCCTTGCGGAACGGGGCATTGGTGAACCCGCGCTTGGGAATGCGCCGGTGCAGCGGCATTTGCCCGCCTTCGAAGCCGGGCCCCTTGGCACCGCCGGACCGGGCCTTCTGACCTTTCGTGCCGCGGCCGGCCGTCTTGCCGTGGCCCGAGCCGATACCGCGGCCCACCCGCTTGCGCGGGCGTCGCGCCCCCGGTGCGGGCCTGAGCTCGTGCAATCCTGCCATGACTCCCGCCCTCCGTCCGTCAGCCGATGAGCTCCTCAACGGGCTTGCCGCGCAGCCGCGCCACTTCCTCCGCGCTGCGCAGCGACTTGAGCCCTTCCATAGTCGCGTACACCACGTTAGCCGGGTTGGTCGTGCCCAGCGACTTCGTCAACACGTCGCGGATGCCGGCTAGCTCCAGCACCGCCCGCACGGCGCCGCCGGCGATGACCCCGGTGCCCGGGCCCGCGGGCTTCAACAACACGCGGCCGGCGCCAAACTCACCGATCACCGGGTGGGGGATGGTGGTGCCCACGCGCGGCACCTCGATCATGTTCTTCTTTGCCTTCTGGACGGCCTTGCGGATGGCATCCGGGATCTCGGCCGCCTTGCCCATCCCTACCCCGACGTGGCCGTTTCCGTCACCGACCACCACCAGGGCGCTGAAGTTGAAGCGCCGGCCGCCCTGAACCACCTTGGCCACACGATTGATGGCTACCAGCCGCTCCTGGAGCTCGTCGCCCTCCTGCTGCCGCTTGCGATTACGCGCCACGCCGTAACCCCCTTTCACCTTGCGTTCAGAACTTCAGGCCGGCCTCCCGCGCCGCATCGGCCAAGGCCTTGACCCGCCCGTGGTAGCGGTAACCACCGCGGTCGAAGACGACCCGCGCGATTCCCTTGGCCAGGGCGCGCTCCGCGATGGCGCGGCCGACCACCCGCGCTGCCTGGACGTTGCCGCCGTAGCCGCCCACCGCCTCCCGGAGTTCCGGCTCGACCGTCGAGGCGGACACCAGCGTCACGCCGGCGTCGTCGTCGATGACCTGGGCGTAGATGTGCTTCAGGCTCCGGAACACGTTGAGGCGCGGGCGCTCGGCCGTTCCGTGGACCTTCTTGCGAACGCGGCGATGGCGCCGCTCGCGGGCTTCCTCGCGCGTCTTGGGCTTCCGCGCCATGATGGACACCCCGTTCCTCCGAAGGATTACTTCCCTGTCTTGGCCGGGCGCAGCGACGGCCGCTCATCGGTGTAGCGGATGCCGCGCGGGCCGTCCGCGTAGCGGAAGCGGCTCAGCGGCCGCTTGGCCCGGATGGTGGCGGCGACGTTGCCCACCAGTTCCTTGTCGATGCCGCGCACGATCACCGTATTGGCGGCCGGCACCTCGATGTCGATGCCCTCCGGGGGCGTGTACTCCACCGGGTGGGAGTACCCGAGGCTGAGCACCAGCTTCCGCCCCTGCTTGCTGGCGCGGTAGCCGGCGCCCTCCAGGGTCAGGGACTTCTCGTAACCCTGGGTCACGCCCGTGACCATGTTGGCGATCAGCGTGCGGAAGAGCCCGTGCAGGGCGCGATGCCGGCGCTCGTCGTCCTGCCTGCGCACGACGACGGCACCGTCTTCGACGGCCACGGTCAGCCCTTGGGGAACGGTCCGCTCCAGCTGCCCCTTGGGGCCCTTCACCCGCACCACGTTGCCCTCGACGGTTACCTGGACCCCCTGGGGAATGGGGACCGGCTTCCTGCCGACCCGTGACACGTGGCCCACCTCCCGGTCACCAGATGTAACAGAGCACCTCGCCGCCGACTCCTTCCGCGCGCGCCTGCTTGTCGGTCATGATGCCGCGCGACGTGGAGAGCACGGCGATGCCCAGGCCGCCCAGCACCCGCGGGATCTGGTCCTTGCGGGCGTAGATGCGCCGGCCAGGCTTGGAGATCCGCTTCAGCCCCTGGATGACCCGCCGCTTGCCGGGGCCGTACTTCAGGAAGATGCGGATCACACCCTGTTTCCCGTCTTCGATCCACTGGTAGTCGTGAATGAAACCTTCCTGCTTGAGAATGTCTGCGATCGCCCGCTTGACCTTCGACCCGGGGACATCGACCCGCTCGTGGCCGACCATGTACGCGTTGCGGATCCGCGTCAGCATATCCGCGATCGGGTCGGTCATGGTCATGGGAAGAACCCCCTTTCCAGGCCTGGCCCAGGAGGCCTCACCAGCTCGCCTTCCGGATGCCCGGGATCTCGCCGCGGTGCGCCAGCTGCCGGAAGCAGTGGCGGCACAGGCCGAAACGGCGCATGTAACCGCGCGGGCGGCCGCAGATCTTGCACCGGTTCCGCTTGCGGACCGCATACTTGGGCTCGCGGTTCGCCTTGACGATCAAGGCCTTTCGAGCCATCGAGTCACCTCCTCACTGACGGAAGGGCATCCCGAGGAGACGCAGCAGCTCGCGCGCTTCCTCGTCGGTCTTGGCGGTCGTCACGATGGTCACGTCCATCCCGCGCACCTTTTCGATGTCGTCGTAGTCGATCTCGGGGAAGATCAGCTGCTCCCGCAACCCCAGCGAGTAATTGCCGCGGCCGTCAAAGGAGTCGGGCGACAGACCCCGGAAGTCGCGCACGCGGGGGAGCGCCAGGTAGATCAGGCGCGTCAGGAAGTCCCACATGCGCTGCTTGCGCAGGGTGACCTTGCACCCGATGGGCATCCCGGCCCGCACCTTGAAGGCGGAGATGGACTTCTTCGCCCGGGTGACCATCGGTCGCTGGCCCGTGATCAGCGCCAGCTCGTTGACGGCCGCGTCCAGCAGCTTCGGGTTCTGGATGGCGTCGCCCACGCCCATGTTGATGACGATCTTTTCGATGCGGGGCACCGCCATGATGCTCTTGTACCCGAAGCGCTCCATCAGGGCCGGGACGACTTCCTTCTCGTACTTCTCCTTCAGGTTCCTGACCACGGTCGCCATGGTCGCACCTCCTGCGCCGGCGCCGCGCCGGCTGCCCGCCGGCCGTTCGCGCCGGACCTGGCTTGACGTCAGCGCCCGCGCTAGCGGTCGATCACCTCGCCGCAGCGCTTGCACGCCCGCACCCGCCGGCCGTCGTCCAGCTGCTTCTTGGCGACCCGCGTGGGCTGCCCGCAGCGCGGGCAAACCAGCATCACGTTGGACCGGTGGATGGGCGCCTCTTTCTCGATAATGCCGCTCTGGACGACCCCCGGCCGCGGGCGCTGGTGGCGCTTCACGATGTTGACGCCTTCCACCACCACCCGCTCCTCCTGGGGGAGGGCGCGGATCACCTTCCCCTTCTTGCCCGCGTCCTTGCCGGAGATGACCAGGACGGTGTCACCTTTACGGATGTTCATCTTGCGACGCATCGGGGACCCCCCTTTCCGAGGCCCTGCCCGTCACAGCACTTCCGGCGCCAGGGAAACGATGCGCATGAACTGGCGCTCGCGCAACTCCCGGGCCACGGGCCCGAAGATACGCGTGCCCCGCGGCTCGAAGGCGTCGCGCAGGATCACGGCGGCGTTGTCGTCGAAGCGGATGTAGGAGCCGTCTTCCCTCCGCAGGCCGTGACGCGTGCGCACCACCACCGCCCGCACCACGTCGCCCTTCTTGACCACGCCGCCGGGCGTCGCCTCCTTGACGGAAGCGACCACCACGTCACCGATGTTCCCGTAGCGCTGGGCGGAGCCGCCCAGGACGCGAATGACCATGATCTCCTTGGCGCCGGTGTTGTCGGCGACGACCAGGCGCGACTGCGGCTGGATCATCGCTCACCCTCCTTCACGC
>DATCKH010000096.1:0-1675 GCA_036562425.1 Thermaerobacter sp.
TCCCGCAGCGCCTGCAGGTAGATGTCCCGGGAGGCGGGGATGACGATGGCGCGCACCTCGGGGTGCACACGGCGGCCGCGCAGGATGCTGGCGGCCATGCGCAGGTCCTCCAGGCGCCCGTTGGTGCAGGAGCCGATGAACACCTGGTCGATGGGTACCCGCTCCACCTGGCTGATGGGCCGCACGTTGTCGGGAGACCAGGGGAGGGCCACCTGGGGCTCGATGGTGGAGGCGTCGAACTCGTAGATCTCGGCGTACTCGGCGTCGGGATCGGAAGAAACGGGCGTGTAGGGCCGCCGGGCCCGCTCGGCCACGTAGCGCAGCATGCGCTCGTCCGGATTGAAGATGCCGTTCTTGCCGCCCGCCTCGATGGCCATGTTGGCCATGGCCAGGCGCCCATCCATGCCCAGGTCCGCCAGGGCCTCACCGGTGAACTCCATGGCCTTGTAGGTAGCGCCGTCGCAGGAGATGCGCCCGATGGTGTAAAGGATCAGGTCCTTGCCCGTGACCCAGGGCTGCAGGCGGTTGTAGTAGACGAACTTCAGGGTCTCGGGCACCCGGAGCCACGTCTCCCCGGTGGCCATGGCGTAGGCCAGATCCGTGCTGCCCACGCCGGTGGCGAAACACCCCACGGCGCCATAGGTACAGGAGTGGGAGTCGGCACCGAGGACCACCTCGCCGGGAAGGACCAGCCCGCGGTCCGGCAGCAGCGCGTGCTCGATGCCCTCGCCCATCTCGTAGTAGTGGGTCAGCCCCTGCTCGCGGGCGAACTCCCGCGCCACCTTGCACTGATCGGCGCTGCGGATGTCCTTGCTGGGGGCGAAGTGGGAGAGGACGATGGCCACGCGCTCGGGGTCGAACACGCGCCGGGCGCCCATCTCGCGGAACGCCCGGATGGCCAGGGGCGCCGTGATGTCGTTGGCCATCAGGAAGTCCACCTTGACTTCCACCAGGTCGCCGGGCGCCACCTCGTCCACCCCGGCGTGGGCGGCCAGGATCTTTTCGGTGATGGTCATCGGCCGTCGTTTCGCCATGCCGTCGAGCCTCCTCTCGCGGTGCCGGTTCTTCCCCGGGGCCTGCCGGGCCGGCAGCCGGATCCGGCCCGGGCGCCAGGGGCGGGACCCCGCGACCGCGAATGAAACAGGTTGCGCCGGGTTCGCGGGGCCCGCCCCGCCCGGCGGCCGGCGGTGCGGTGGGGAACAGCCGCCGGCCGCGGTCCCGGAGAGCAGGGGTCGTCCGGTCGCCTCACGGTCCTTCCGGGGGGTCAGGCGCCGTGAGCGATGCGCCGGGCGGCCCCTTCCCCTTGCTGCGCCTCCTGCTGGACCTGCCGCGCCAGGTGCGCCAGGGCTTCCTTGCTGACGAACTCGCGCCGGTCGGCCATGGCCTTGAAGCGCCGGAAGACCTCGCGGAACTGGTCCTCGGGCAGCCGGAAGCCCATGCGCTCCAGCTCCAGGCGCACCGCGTGGCGGCCGGAGTGCTTGCCCAGCACCAGCTGGGAGCCGCCGGCGCCCACGGCCTGGGGCTGCATGATCTCGTAGGTGAGCGGGTTCTTGATCACGCCGTCCTGGTGGATCCCCGACTCGTGGGCGAAGGCGTTGGCTCCCACCACCGCCTTGTTGGGAGGAACCGGCACGCCCGTGGCCCGGGCCACCGCCTCGCTGGTGGGGCCCAGCTT
>DATCKH010000108.1:0-5765 GCA_036562425.1 Thermaerobacter sp.
CGTCGACCGGAAAGGAGGGGCGAGAACCATGGGTGCGCACGGGGCCGGCGCCGCGGTTTCCGGACGAAACCCTCTACGCCCCGCCGCGGGAGGCGCCTCAGGCTTCATCGGCCGGGATGACGAGTACGCGCGCGTGGTCCATCTGATCCGCAAGGGCCAGGTCCACGTGTCCATTGACCGGCGCGCCGTCCGTACCTATTACCTGCAGCGGGCCCAGATCGAGCAGGACCTGTACCTGCAAGTGCTCGCCGTCGGTTACGCCCAGGCCCTGTGCGTCCTCGTGGGGGCCGGCTGGGTGGCGTACGCACGGACGCTGGAATCGCTGGCCGTGGCGGCAGCGCTGTTCGGGCTGGCCGTAGCGCTGTCATGGCGCCAGCAGGTGCGCTGGATCGCCACCGTGCGGCGCCGCCTGTTGCGGGATCCGCGGTTCTTCGAGTGGGCGTATGAAGAGGGGATGATCACGCTGCGCCGCGGCCGCCGGGTGTGCGGGTTCCCGCAGCCGTGGACGGCGATCCTCGGCCTCCAGCAGCCCGCTCACTCCAACCCGCCTTCCGGGGCGGAGAGAGCGAGATCGATGAACCGCTGGGAATCGGCCTGACGCCGGGCCAGGGCCTGGAAACCGCCCGGATAAACCCGGGGCAGGTCCGCCTGGACGACCTGGCGCAGGAGCTCGCGGGCCTCGGCGTAGTGGGCTACGAGCTGTCGCAGGGTATCGGCCAGGTAGCTGGACGACGCGGCTTTCTGTTGGGCGGCGAGCTCGTAATACCGGCGGCCCTCACGCTCCAGTTCTTCCTCGGAATAAGGCAGGGTGGGGCGCTGGTCGGCCTCGTCACCCGCCGGTAGCAGCATGCCGGCCACACTGGAAAGGAACAGCGTCAGATCACCCAGGCGTCTGTAGATGCACAGGCGTTCCGCGTCGGCGGCCAGCAGGGCGTGCTTGTGCAAGGCGGAGAGGTCGATGGAACGCAGCGACGAGCGGATGGTTCTTCCGGCCAGTTGCAAGGTCACGGATCCGGGCTGGTCATAGCAGAAGCTGGCCAGCAGTTCTACCAGGTAGTACCGGGTCCACGGGGACTCCAGGAGTCCGGGGCCGTCTTCCTTGCCGGTGCCGGCGTGCCGGCGGCGATGGAGCAGGATGGCGAACAGCAGGTACGGGCTGAGCCGGCGCGCGGCCTCCGGCGCTTCGCTGACGGCGCGATGACAGCGCTCGTCATCCAGGGCTCGCTCGATCACCGGGCCACCGTCGCGGAGCAGGCGTGCGATGCGATCCCGGGCGTCGGGGTGGGGGGAGACGGCTCCGGCGAGAAAATCAAAGTCGGCATCGCTCAGATGCTCGAGCGGGAGCAGGTTGGCGGGCACCGCCGATCCCTCCTACTCTATTGTAATCCGGCGCTGATAGGACTTGCCACACGGCTCGCCACGAAAACAGGGGACGTGAGAGCAATTGTCTTGGCTTTTCGTCGTAAAGCCGGGCGCAATGGACGGCGTCCGCCGGCTACCGGGGAGCGCGCCGGGAGCACCGGCTTCCGGGCCCCGGGCGCCCGCTGGTGCGCCCGGGCTTCTGCCCGGCGGCCGAACCCCCGCCCATGGCCACGCCGGGCGAGTCCCTGCAATTCCCAGTATTCCCCCGCCGCTGCAGGTACTGCGCGCCGGGGATCGCGTGCTGGCCAGGGTGGTGAGCCTGGGCAGGCGCGGGCTCGTGCGGCTCGACATCGGCGGGTACATGGTGGAGGCGGCTGCGGAGGTGGAACTGGTCCCGGGCCGGCTCCTGTGGCTCGAGGTGGCGGCCCGGGAGCCCGGACGGATGGTGCTGCGGCCCGTCGAAGCGCCAGGAATGGCGGCGTCGCGCGAGCCGGGCGGCCCGGGGATGCCCGGTGGTGCTCCCGGGGACGCCCCCGGTTCCGCTGCCGGTGACACCCCCGGGGCCGGGAGATCCGTGGCCGGGGAACGGCACGCCGGCGGCGGCTCATCCGAGGCAGGCCGGTGGGTGTCTGTGGCTACGGCGCGGCTGCATGTGGAGGGCGCCGGAGTGCTGGAGGTGCGGTTTGAGGTTCTGGCCAGTGCGGCGGCGGAGCCCCGGCTGCCAGGTTTCTCCGCGGAAACCGGGCTTTCAGGTGCCCGCCGGGATTCCTCGGTTTCAGGTTCCTCGCCGGGTAGCCCGGCTGCCGGTTCCCCTGCGGGTGCTGCCGGGGGTGGGGGTCCCCGTTCATCCGGTGACAGCCCGGCCCATGACCTGGTGCCGGGTGAGCGACCTGCCTCTGCCTCGGGGCCCCTCCTGGCTCCCATGCCGCCCGAGGTGGATGAGGCCGGCCAGGGCTCGCGTTCCCGGGCGCACGCGCGCCCTGGGCCGGCGGGGGAAATGCCCGGTACGGGGCAGGCAGGCGGGGAGACCGGCGGCGGGCCGCAGGCGGGAGGACCTGCCTCTGGCCCGAGCGGCGGGACCGGCAACCTGCAGGCCGAAGCCGGCGCGGGGCAGCGGGCGGACGGGCGGCAGCTCCCGGGGGGACCCGCTCCTCACAGGGGGGAGACTGCCTGGCCCGAACCCGGGCGGCCTCATGGACATGATGACCGGCCCGCCCCGAGCAACGACGCTTCACCCCGTGCCCCGTGGCCGCGCCGGTGGCGGCTCACCCTCTCCTTCACGCTGCCCCACACCGGGTGCTGGGACTGGGAAGTGGCGGGTTGGGGTGACCGGGCCGCGGTGCGGCTGGCGGTGGAGGAACGGCTGGCCGGCATCATCGCCGGAGACGCGGAACTGAGGGGTGCCCTGGCCGGCATCCTGCGAGAGGCCGGGCTGGTGCCGGCTGGGGTGCACATCAGCGGCGGCGGGGGGCCGGCGGGCCCCGCCCGTGCCGGCACCGGCGGCGGGACCACCGGCACCGGCGGGCCGGCCGGTGCCACAGGACCTGCCGGTCCCCCCGCCTCCCCTGCGCCTGCCTCGCGTCCCAGACTCGCTGGGGATGTCCCCGGGGGAGGGTTCGACGTCCGTGTCTAAGGCTCGTACAATGGAACCACGTACAATGGAATCAGATCGCCGGCGGGCCGCGGCGGCCCTGAGGTACCGGCCTGATCGGGACGCGGCGCCGCGGGTGGTCGCCGCCGGGCGCGGCGCCTTTGCCGAGTTGCTCGTCCGGCGTGCGCGGGAGGCCGGCGTGCAGGTGATCGAGTCGCCGCTGGCCGGCGTTTTAGCCGGGCTCCCTGCCGGTAAGGAGATCCCGGAGGCGCTGTACGGCGTGGTGGCCGAGCTCCTCGCCTTCGCCATGCGCCTGGACAGCCGGCTGGCCGGGCGGTGGCAGGGTGGCCAAGCGCAGGGCGCTACCGGCGGCGGCACTGCGGGAAGCGAGGGAGCGCCGTGATCCAAGCCATCCGCTACGAACCGGGAACGCTCTGGCTCCTTGACCAGCGCCGGCTGCCGGCCGAGGAGGCCTGGGTGGCCTGTTCGTCCGTGGAGGAAGTGGCCCGGGCCATCGAGGCCATGGTCGTGCGCGGCGCGCCGGCCATCGGCATCGCGGCCGCCTACGGCGTGGCGCTGGCAGCCCGCCGGCTGGCTGATACCGGTTCCACGGCACCGGATGCAGGCGAAAGCCTTGACGGCGCCATCCGGCGCCTGGGGGCTACCCGGCCCACGGCGGTGAACCTGCACTGGGCCCTGGCCCGGATGGAGGGCCGGTACCGCCGGGAGGTGGAGGCCGGGGCGGGGCCGCGGGAGCTGGCCGCCGCGCTGGAAGCGGAGGCAAGGGCCATCCAGGAGGAAGACCTGGCCATGTGCCGCCGCATGGCCGAGTACGGCGCCGCCTTGCTGCCCGCAGGCGCCCGCGTGCTCACCCATTGCAACACCGGCGCGCTGGCCACGGGCGGTCACGGCACCGCCCTGGGGGTGATCCGCACCGCCTGGAGCCAGGGCCGGCTCCGCCACGTCTGGGTGGACGAAACCCGCCCCGTCCTCCAGGGTGCCCGCCTGACCGCCTGGGAGCTCCTCAAGGAGGGGATCCCCCACACGCTCATCGTCGACGGGGCGGCGGCCTCCCTCATGCGGGCCGGACGGGTGGATGCGGTGCTGGTGGGCGCCGATCGCATTGCGGCCAACGGTGACACGGCCAACAAGATCGGCACCTATATGCTGGCCGTGCTGGCGCGGCATCACGGGATCCCCTTCTATGTGGTCGCGCCATGGTCGACGGTGGACCCTGGCTTGCCCTCGGGAGCCGACATTCCCATCGAGGAGAGGAACCCGCAGGAGGTCACCGGGTACGGGGAGTCCCGCTGGGCACCGGAAGCCTCGCCGGTGGCCAACCCCGCCTTCGACGTCACGCCCGCGGAACTGATCACGGCCATCATCACCGATCGCGGCGTCCTGCGCCCGCCCTATGGCGAGGGTATTGCCCGGATGGCGGAACAAGCGGGCCCGGCGAAGCGGGGTAACACGGCCAGCCGGTGTGATTAGGATCACCCGGGCGACAACATCCGCCGGGGGTGGTGGGTATGACGGCCGTCGAAGTGGCCCGGGCGCTGGTGGAGCGCTACTTCCCCGAATGTCTTGCTGCCATCCTCGGCGGGTCGATCGTCCGCGGCGACGCCACACCCACTTCGGACCTCGACCTCTTCATCCTCACGGAGCGGCGCGACGCACCGTACCGGGAAGCTCTGGAGTTCCTGGGCTGGCGGTGTGAAGTCTTCGTCCATTCGCCGGACTCCTACGGGGCGTATTTCATCAGCGAAGTGCAGAATCGTCAGCCTGCACTGCTGCACCTCTGTGGTGAGGGCGTCCTCTTGCGGGAGAGCGGTGGCTGGGGCGAGCGAGTCCAGGCCCAGGCCCGGGCTCGACTTGCGGCGGGGCCTCCGCCGCTATCGGATTGGGAGCTGGCTCTCTACCGGTACCGCCTGACCGACTTGCTGGAGGACTTTGAGGGATCGACCCGGCGGGATGAAGACGTGGTAACGGCCTCCGAACTGGCCCGGCTGGCCACGGAACTCATTCTGGCCCATCATCGTCGCTGGCTGGGTCGAGGAAAGTGGCTGCACCGGTGGCTGGCCACCTTCGACCCCGCGCGTGCGGCCCGGCTCACCGACGCCTTGGAGCGCTTTTACCGGGACGGCGTCAAGTCGGCGCTGATTGCCTACGCCGAAGAGGCCCTAGCGCCGGTTGGCGGGCGCCTGTTCGCCGGTTTTCGCATGGAGGGACGACGCTCTGTGAATCGCATCCACGTGGTCACCAACAACCCGTGGGAGCCGGTGGTTGGTTACGCCCGGGCCGTGCGGGTCGGCAACGTCATCCATGTCTCGGGGACCACCGCCACGGATGAGACCGGGCGCATCGTGGGCGTCGGTGACCCATACGCCCAGACCGTCCGGGCCCTACAGAACATTGCTACGGCCTTGGAGCGTGCCGGCGCGACGCTGAAGGATGTGGTGCGGACGCGGATCTACGTGACGGACATCAGCCACTGGGAGGCCGTGGGCCGGGCCCACGGCGAGTTCTTCAGGGACGTGCGGCCGGCTGCCACTTTAGTGGAGGTGTCCCGGCTCATCCACCCGGACATGCTGGTGGAGATCGAGGCAGAGGCCATCGTCACCGAGAAGACGTGACGCCCGCCGCAGCCCCACCGCGCGGGGCGATCAGGCTGGCAGAACGGAGTTGCGGCTACACTGCAGGAGGCTCCACACAGCGGGCACGTACGCATTCGCGAGGCAACGCCGGGCGATGTCGCCGTACCGGCCCGCTTGCTCGAAGATTTCAACGGTACGCCTGTGGGGCCCGAGGCAGC
>DATCKH010000146.1:0-6159 GCA_036562425.1 Thermaerobacter sp.
CCACGGCCGGCGGCTGGAACGGTCCGCGGCCCCCCTCTGGCTGCGGGCCGAGGCGCTGGAACGGGGCGTCTGTCCCGTCTGCGACCACGTGACAGCCCGCGAACACGCGGCTCAAGGGCCGAGCGCAAACAACGGGCGGGCCGTACCCCCGCTCGCGCAACGGCAGGGTCAGCTCGGCCCGCCCTGAAGGGCGCTCTCCCTGGATCGGCCCTGCGCCGGCCTGTCGCCGGCGGCAGGCCGGTGGGGCGACTGTCAATCCCGGATTCGCAACACGATCTTGCCCCGGACACCGCCCCGCTCCAGGCGCCGGTGAGCCTCCGCCACCTGCTCGAGGGGTAGCTCGGCATCGATGGCCGGTCGCAACTGGCCCCGCTCGATCAAGGTGCGGAGGGCGTCCAGCTTGTAACGGGCCCGCTCCAGGAACAACCCGTGGATGTCCTGGTTCTTCTGATAGGCAGGCGTGAGGTTGACGTGCCCGCCCAGGATGGTCACCACCCGCCCGTGGGGCCGCGTCGCCTGGATGCTCCGTTCCAGCACCTCGCCGCCCACCGTGTCCAGCGTCAGGTCCACGCCCTGCCCGCCGGTCTCTTCCAGAACGATGCGGACGAAGTCTTCCTTCTGGTAATCGATGACGCGGTCGGCGCCCAGGGAGCGCACCAGGTCGAAGTTGGCCTCCCGGGCGGTGGTGAAGACGTACGCGCCCGCGGCCTTGGCGATCTGGATGGCGAAATGGCCGACGCCACCGGCACCGCCATGGATCAGCACGGTCTCGCCGGCCCGCAGGCCACCCCGCGTGATCAGCGCATCCCAGGCCGTACCTCCGGCCAGCGGCACGGCCGCAGCCTCCAGGTGGGACAGGTTTTTGGGCTTCCGGGCGACGATCTCCTCCCGCGCCACGTGGTACTCGGCGTAGCTTCCCGCCTTGCCGCCGAAGATCTCCGGCGTGTAGTACACTTCATCCCCTGGCTGGAAATCGCGCACGCCGGGACCGACGGCGACCACGACACCGGAGACGTCGTAGCCGATGATGGCCGGCGGCTGAACACCCGCCCAGGTCCCGTTGCGCCGGATCTTATAGTCAACCGGGTTCACGGAGCTGGCCCGGACCTCCACCAGGACCTCGCCCGGCCCCGGCTCGGGCACGGGCACCTCGCGCTGCTCGAAGACCTCCGGTCCACCGAACTCACGGATGAACATGGCGCGCATGCGCTCGCTCATACCGTCGCTCCCCTCCCTCGCCGGACATCGTCCCAGGAGAGCTCCCAGGAGAACTATACCGCACGTCCCGGTACCGTTGCCGCACCGGCGGCCCGGGTACTGCTGGACCCGCGGCGGCGGGGTACTGTGGGACCACCGGCGACCGGGTCCTGCGGGACCACCGCCGGCGGGGTACGGCGGGACCACCGGCGGCCCGGTGGAGCGGCACCATCGCCGGCACGCGTCCTCTGTCACTCCCGGCTGGCGGCGTGCTCTGGCATCGCCGGCGATCGGGATGCGTGGGCTTGCCGCCGGGTGCGGTGCCGGGAGCGGAAGTGGGCCGGGTTAAGGAGAGGATCGGGTAAAAGGGGCCGGGTCCAAAGGGAGCCGGGTCAAGGCTCGCCGGCTCCGTGTTCCGCCCCGCGTTCGTCACCGCCCGCGCCACCGCCCGTGTCGCCGGGTGGACCGTCCCCCCGCACCTCGGCCACGATGCGGTCGGCGATGGCCGGCAGGCTGTAGCGCGCCCGGTGAAACCAGCGCACGTCCAGCTGGTGGCGGAACCAGGTCCACTGCCGCTTGGCGTAACGCCGGGTGTTCCGTACCAGGAGCCGGCGGGCTTCCGCCAGGCCGTACTCCCCCCGCAGGTAACCGATGATCTCCTTGTATCCCAGGGCCTGCAGCGCCGGCAGGTCCGGGGAGTAGCCGGCAGCCAGCAGTCCCTTCACCTCGTCGACCAGGCCACTGGCCAGCTGCCGGTCGATCCGGGCCTCGATGGCGCGATACACGTTGGCCCGGTCGTCTGTGAGCCCGAAGCAGCGGGCGCCGAAGCGGGGGCGCGCCCTGCGCTCCCGGATCTCGCTGGGCCGCTGGCCGGTCTGGTACCAGATCTCCAGGGCCCGCACCAGGCGCTTGCGGTCGTGGGGGTGGATTCGCCGGGCACTGGCGGGATCGATGGCCGCCAGGCGCCGGTGCATGGCCTCCGCGCCCAGGGTGTCGTACTCCCGCAGGAGGCGCTGCCGCAGCTCCGGGTCCGGAGGCATCTCCTGGAACGTATATCCATACAGGAGGGCGGTCACGTAGAAACCCGTGCCCCCCACCAGCACCGGGTACCGGCGACGGCTGCGGATGGCGGCGATGGCGGCCGTTGCGTCCCGCTGGAAGTCGGCCACGCTGTACGGTTCGTCCGGGTCACGGATGTCGATGAGGTGATGGGGGATACGCCGGCGAACGTCGGGCGACACCTTGTCGGTGCCGATGTCCAGGCCGCGGTACACCTGCGTGGAATCCGCCGAGATGATCTCCACCGGCAGCCGCTGGGCGATGAGGAGCGAGAGCTCGGTCTTTCCCACCGCCGTCGGCCCGACGATGACGATCAGCGGCAGCGCCTCATCTTCTTCTTTGCCGTCTTCATCCCTAATCTCCACGCCGGCCTCAAGGCCCGGCGGCCCAGCGCCGGCCGGCTCATGATCAAGCCGGCCATCCCGGCCTGGCGTCGCAGGATGCGGCACGTCGGCAGCGGCCACCGGCGTCCCCTCCATCTCGGGTCGCGTTGCCATCTCCCGTCAGTCCGCCCCGCGCCCGGCGAGGCCACCCGTCCGGCCGAACAGGCGCGCCAGCTCAGCCTCCCCGAGCCGCACCACCGTCGGGCGCCCGTGGGGACACGCGTAGGGGTGGCGGCACGCGGCCAGGTCCTGCAACAGCCGGGTCATCTCCTCCGGGTGCAGGCGCTCCCGCGCCTTGATGGCCGCCTTGCAGGCGGCCAGGATCCGGGCGGCCCGGTCGGTGTCCAGCGGCTCGCCGGCCCCCGTCACGGCCTCGGACAGCAAGCGCGACAGGAGGTCGGCCAGGAGCTCCGCCGTGGGGCGGTCGGCCAGGGGCGCCGGCACGGCCCGGACCAGCACCGACGTGGCCCCAAAGGGCTCGATGCGGAAACCCAGGGCCTCGATCCGTTCCCGGTGCTCCATCAGCAGGGCGTGCTCGCCCGGCGCCAGATCGACGCTCACGGGCACCGCCAGAACCTGCCCCGGCACCTCCTGGCCCTGACCGGCGCGGAGGAACCGTTCGAAGTAAATGCGCTCGTGGGCGGCGTGCTGGTCCACCACGTACAGCCCGTCCGGCCCGGAACAGGCCAGGTACGTACCGGCCACCTGACCCAGGGGCCGCAGGCGCGCCAGTACGTTGTCCCCGGGCGCGTTGTCATCGTCCGTCCCCGGCGGGCGCTCGGGGCCGCCACCCGCCGCCCCCGAAGCGGGGTCACCCGGCGCGAAGACCTCCAGCCAGCGGTCCGTGTCGTAGGAACCGGCTGTCTCACGGGCTGCGGTCGCGCCGGCCGTCCCCGCACCCGAATCCGGCCAGCTCGCCCCCCGGACATGCCGCGGCGTACCCGGCCGGAAGATCCGGCGACGCGTCCAGGCCCGGCCCGGGAAGGCCGTGCCGGCATCCTCCTCCGTCCTGGCGCCCGCAGCCGTGGCGCCGCCCTGGGACTCACGGGGCTCGGCTTCTCCGCTCGCGTCGTCCGCGACGCTCGCGTCATGGACGACGCCGGCAGCCCCCGCACCCGCCGCGGTAGGCGTCACGGCCGCGCCCGCCCAGCCCAGCGGGGTCCCCTCCGGCGGCCGGCGCCCCGTGGCAGGCACGCCGCCCAGCCCCGGCACCGCCTGGTCACGGGCCGCCAGCGCCTCCCGCACCGCGCGGTGGATCAGGGCGCCCACCGCCCGCTCGTGGACGAACCGCACTTCCAGCTTGGCCGGGTGCACGTTGACGTCCGCCTCCGCCCGCGGCACGAGGAGCTGCAGGAAGGCCACGGGATAGCGCCGCGCCGGCAGCAGGTTGCGGTAGGCGGTCTCGACGCTGTACCGCAGGATGCCGTTGTACACCGGCCGCCGGTTGACGGTGAAGAACTGGTGGGAACGGCTGGCCCGGGCCGCGGATGGCGCGCCGACGTAGCCGTACACCGCCCGGCCGCCTTCCTCCGCCCTGACCGGGAGGAGGGCGGCGGCGATATCGGGCCCGAAGCACTCCAGCGCCACCACGGCCAGGTCGCCGCTGCCCGAAGTGCGCAGCACCGTGCGGCCGTTGTGGGCCAGCTCGAACCGCACCTCCGGGCGGGCCAGGGCATGGGCCGTCACCACGTCGGCGATGCGGGCGAACTCGGTGGAGGCCGCACGCAGATGCTTGCGCCGCGCCGGCGTGTTGTAGAACAGGTCCCGCACCGTGACCCGGGTCCCTGGCGGGCTGGCGCAAACGCCGGTGGCCCGGCGGGCGCCCCCCTCCACCACCACGCGGTAACCTTCTTCCGCGTCCGCGGGGCGCGTCACGATCTCCAGGCGGGAGACGGCGGCGATGGCGGCCAGCGCCTCACCGCGGAAGCCCAGCGTGTCGGTGGACAGCAGATCCTCCAGGCGGGTGATCTTGCTGGTGGCGTGGCGCAGCACCGATGCCTCGGCGTCGTCCGGCGTCATGCCGCACCCGTCATCGGTCACGGTGATGGAGCGCATCCCGCCGTCCTCCACTGCCACCCGCACGCGCCGGGCACCGGCGTCGAGGGCGTTCTCCACCAGCTCCTTGACCACCGACGCCGGCCGCTCCACCACCTCGCCCGCGGCGATCTGGTTCACGACCTGGGGATCCAAGACTCTGATCCGACCCATCGACGACCTCCGATCGAAGGCCGGCCCGCCACCGCTTCCACGGCACCGGCCACCCGTGTACAGGCACGCGCCTCAGGACGAACGCCAGGTGCGGGCTCGTGGCGCCGCACCGCTCCCCGGAGCAGTGTCGCCCGCGGCACCCGGCCCCGCTCCTCCCGCGCCTTCCTCCGGACGCCGGGCCTAGCCGTGCTCCGGCGCCTCCGGCACCCTGGCATGGGCCCGCGGGCGCGGGTCCGCGCCATCACCAGCGGGGGCCTCAGGCCACACCTCCGTCCACTGCTCCTGCCACCGCCTGGCGCGCCGCTGCCAGGCGTAGAGCACGTTCATGGCATCGAGGGGAGTCATGCGCAGAAGATCCAGCGAAGCCAGCTCTTCCAGCCAGCGCCGGGCGGCGGCCAGCGCTTCCCGGCGGGCTTCCACGGCACCGGAATCCGTACCACCCGGTCCGCCTCCACCATGCACCACGCCGCTGCCCGCCAGGGCCCCGGTGTCTGCGGGACCAACGACCGGGCCGCCGGCCCCGGCTCCGGCCCTGCCGGCCGGATCGGCCGTGGCCGCCACCTGATCCGCGGCCTCCTCCGTACCCCTGAGGGACCTGCCGCTGCCATCCCGGGTGGCCCCCCGGCCCGCTTCCCTGGCTGCGGTGCGCCGCTCGCCGCCTCCGCGGGCCGCATGGGGGCCGGTCTGCTCCCCGGCTCCCTGCACGGCCCCCTGCCCGCTGCCCCCGGCCAGGTCCGCCAGGGATAGCTGGCGCGGGCGGGCCGTCCTGTCCAGTTCCGCCAGGATCTCCTTGGCCCGCTCGATGATCTCCACCGGCAGCCCTGCCAGGCGGGCCACGTTGATGCCGTAGCTGCGGTCGGCGCCGCCGGGCACGATCCGCCAGAGGAAACGGATCTCGTCGCCTTCCTCCGCCACCCGCGCATGGTAATTGCGGATGCCCGGCCGCGTAGCGGCCAGGGACGTCAGCTCGTGGTAGTGGGTGGACACCAGCGTCCGGGCTCCGATGCGGTCGTGGATGAACTCGATCACCGCCCGGGCGATGGCGATGCCGTCGAAGGTGCTGGTGCCGCGGCCGATCTCGTCCAGCAGGATCAGGCTGCGGGACGTGGCGTTGTGCACGGCCAGCGCCGTCTCCGCCACCTCCACCATGAAGGTGGACTGGCCGGAGGCCAGGTCGTCGCTGGCGCCGACCCGGCAGAAGATCCGGTCCACCAGCCCGATCTCGGCCGCCTCGGCGGGCACGAAGCTGCCCATCTGGGCCATGATCACGATCAGCGCCACCTGGCGCATGAACGTGCTCTTGCCGGCCATG
>DATCKH010000168.1:0-12853 GCA_036562425.1 Thermaerobacter sp.
CAGCCGCGGGTTACCCGGTCCCTGGGGAAGGCGGTGCCGGGCCCGGATGCGGCCCGTCGACTGGCGGGTGGCCTCGTAATCGGTGCCGCTCTCCTTCCCCTTCCCGTAGCTGGCGCCCCACATTCGGGCACTGGCTTCGGACCGGGGCCCCGGGACGCCGCCGTCCACCGGACGAACGCGGCCGTCTTGGCGGTCGCCGCTTCCCGCGCGCCGGTCTCCCTCGTGACGATCGCCGGAAAGTACGTTCACCATCCGTCACCCCCGGCCTAGTCTGCCCTGCCGGGCATCGCAGGCCGGGGATGAGGAGCCCGGCCGGGAAATCCGGCTACGGAACGCGGACCGCCTCCCCTACGGCCAGGAAGTAGAGATAGGCCTCGCGGACCGGGCGGCCGGTGATCTCCTCCAGTGCCCGCCGGTAGAGGCGAACCTGGGTGTGATAGCGGCGGGCCATTTCCTCCAGCGGGCGCCCGGCCGGCTCGTCCGTCTTGAAGTCCAGGAGCAGAAGGCCGTCCTCTTCTTCCACGAAGCAGTCGATGACGCCCTGGACCACCACGATCTCCCCGCCCGCCACGTCGGGGGGAAGGTCGGGGTACACCTCGCTGGCCGGCAGGCCCAGCGTGAACATCCACTCCCGCCGCACCCGGGCCGGATCCTCCCGCAGCCGGTGCCCCAGCGGCGAGGCGAAGAACCGGGCCAGGGCGGCCGCGTCCACGGCCGCTGCCTGCTCCTGCGTCAGCAACTCGCGGCCGGCCAGCGCGGCGATCTGGGCGCGCACCCCTTCTTCATCCAGCGGCCCGGCCAGGTCCAGGTGCCGGAGGACCAGGTGGGTGGCCACGCCGCGGTCGACGGCCGGCAGCCGGGTACCCGTGCCGGAAGCGGCAGCGGCGGCCGCCCCGGATGCCGCGGCCCGCGGCGACCCGCCAGTACCGCCGTCACCCGCAGCGGGCTGGGCGCCAGCCAGGAAGCGGGGCCGGCGGGCCGCCAGGCGCAGCTCGTGGGGTAGCGGGAACTCCTGGCGCTCCGGGTCGGCGGGCCCCTTCAGCTCGGTCACGGAGCGCTTGGCGAAATGGTTGACCAGCTCCGCGTAGGGGTAGCGCCATTCCAGGCGCCGGCGCAGCTCGGCGACGGCGGCGGTGCTGGCGGGCCGGTCCAGCGGCTCGCCAGCCTCGATGCGGCGCCAGAGCGGGTCCGCGGCGGTCCCGGCCTCCTGCGGCAGCAGCCGCTCCACTTCTTCCCGGGCCCACACCCGCACCAGCCAGCGCGACGGGTCGCCGCTGCCGGCCGGCTCCTCGCTCCTGCCGGTGCCGGTACCGCGGCCGGCGTCACCGCCCCCCTTCCCCGCCGCGCCGCTGCTGCTTTCGCCGGCAGCGCCGGGCAGCCGCTGCCCGTGTTCCCCGGCAGCGTCGCCGGCGCTGCCGCCGCCCCGGCCAGCCGCCGGCGCCTCACCGTACCCGGCCCCCGCGGCGCCGGTGACGGCAGCCAGGGGCTCCCCGGCCGCCAGGCGCCGCAGCGGTTCCGCGTCCGGGTGGTGTACCAGCGCCGGGCCCAGCCAGTCCAGGTAGCTGGCGGCTCCCGCCAGCACGGCGGCTGGCAGCGGCCCGCCGTCGCCAGGAGCGGCCGCCAGCCACTCGGCGGCGCGGCCCGGCAGGTCGCGGGCGGCCCCCACCAGGATCAGCCGCTCGCGGGCCCGGGTCATGGCCACGTACAGCACCCGCAGTTCCTCCGCCAGGTCGGCCAGCCGGGCCTCTTCTTTCACCGCCCAGTAAGACAGGGACGGGTACCGGACGCGCAGCTCGGGATCGGCCACCTTCAGCCCCAGTCCCAGCTCGCGGTCGATCACCGCGTCCCCCTTGTCCTGGGCAAAGGCGCCACCCAGGTTGGCGACGATCACCACGGGGAACTCCAGGCCCTTGCTCTGGTGGATGGTCATCACGCGGACCACGTCGTCGTCCTCGCCCAGGGCGGGGGCGATGCCCATGTCGTCGCCCCGCTCCCGCAGGCGGTCGATGAAACGGAGGAACCGGAACAGGCCCTGGCGGGCGAACTGGTCGAACTGGCGGGCCCGTTCCAGCAGGGCCTCCAGGTTGGCGCGGCGCTGCTCGCCCCCCGGCATGCCGGCGGCGTAGGCCGGGAACCCGGTCTCTGCATAGATCTGCTCGATGAGGCGGCTGAGGGGTGCCCGCCGGGCCAGGGTCCGCCAGCGCTGGAGGTCGCTGAGGAAGCGGCGCAGGCGCTCCCGCAAGGAAGCAGGGATGGCGGCGTCACTGCCTCCAGCGGCGTCGCTGCCTCTGGCGCCGTCACCGCCTGCGCCGCCGTCGCCGCCTCCGGCGCCGTCGCCGGCGGTCCCGGACGGGCTCACCCCGGGCGAGTTCGTGCCGGCAGGGTTCGCTGCCGCCGCGCGGCCGGTCTCCTCAACGCCTGGGGCCGGGCCGGCGTCATCGCCGGTCGAGCCCCCCGCAGGCTCGTCGCCCTCCGCCGGTTCTTCCCGTTCCAGATCCCAGCCGGCGGCGGTGCACACGGCCGTGTAATAGTCGGCGCCGGGTGCCGCCAGGCGGATGGCCGCCAGCTCCGCCGCCGTCAGGCCCACCAGCGGCGAGCGCAGCACGCTGGCCAGCGGCACGTCCTGGCGGGGATTGTCGATGAGGCGCAGCAGCGCCAGCATCACCTCGATCTCGAGGGCCTGGAAGTAGCCGGTGCGGGAACGCGCATAGACGGGGATACCCAGGCGCGCCAGGACCTCCACGAACACGGGCGCCTGGCTGTGGACCGCCCGCATCAGGATGACGATGTCCCGGTACCGGACGGGGCGGTAGCGTCCCTCCCGCTTGTCCCACACATGCAGGGGCGGGCGCCCGCCGGCCCCTTCCACCAGCTCGCGGATGCGCCACGCCACCACCGCCGCCTCCCGCTCCAGGGAGGTGGTGTCCACGGAGCCTTCCTCGTCGCCCTCGCCGCCCGCGGGCCCGGGCTCCCCCTCATCGCTTCCGCCCGGGGCGGGACCGCCACCGGGCGCCGGTTCGTCCTCGTCGCTTTCCCCGGCCGGCTCCCGCTCGATGAGATGAACCTCCACGGGCGCCTCGCCGGCCGTGGCCGCCAGGTCGCCGTCGGGCGGCGGGTAGCCGGCGGCGGGTACCAGCGCGGCCGACTCGTCGTACGCCAGGCCCCCAAGGGCGGGCGTCATGATCTGCCGGAAGACGAAGTTGACGGCGTGCACCACGCTGGGGCGGCTGCGGAAGTTGGCGTTCAGTTCGATACGGGTCCCTGGGGCTTCCGCCCGCGAACCGGCGGGATCCCGGGCCGGCGCAAAGGCGTGGTATTTGGCCAGGAACAGCCCGGGCTCCGCCTGCCGGAAGCGGTAGATGCTCTGCTTGACGTCGCCCACCATGAACAGGTTGGGGTCCCCGTCGCTGCCCTCCCGCGCCACCAGGCGCAGAATCGCGTCCTGGACCTGGTTGATGTCCTGGTATTCGTCCACCAGGACCTCATCGAACCGGCGGCGGAACTCCCGCGCCACGTCCGACGGCCGCAGCTCGCCAGGCCGCGCCGCGGGGTCCAGCAGCAGGCGCAGGGCGTAGCGTTCCATGTCGGAGAAATCCAGCAGGCCCCGTTCCTGTTTGGCCGAGGTCAGGGCGCGGTCGAAGTCCTGGACCAGTTCCACCAGGGCTCCCGCCAGCGGTGCCAGGCGCGCCGCGTCGGCGGCTACGTCCGCCGCGGGGCGGCCAAAGATGCCCTCCACCAGTTCCCGCAGGCGCCCCTTCACGCCGTCCCGCAGCCGCTGGACCTGCTCCTTGCGCGCCTTCTGGGCCTCGTCCAGCCCCCGAAGCGAGGGCATCCGGCCCCAGGTGTTGGCGGCGGCCAGCTCGCGCACGATGCCGTCCCAATCCAGATCGTCCAGGCGCCTGGCCAGGTCCCGCAGCCGGGCGGCGTCCTGCTCTAGCAACGGTTCCAGCTCTGCCGGCCATCCCGGTCGCCGGCAGAGGGCCGCCGCCCGCTCCAGGCGCAGGGCCAGGCGGTCCAGGTACCGGCCCAGGGCCTGGCGAGCCGGGACGAACCAGGGGGATTCCTCCACAGGTCGCTCGCGGGTGTCGCTGAATCGCCCCGCCAGCCGCTCCAGCCACGCTTCCGGCCAGGGCTGGCTGTAGGCCAGCCGGTGCAGGTGCAACACCAGCTCCCGCAGCCGCTCGTCGGCGCGGCCGCCGTAACACTCCACCAGCCCCAGGAAGCCCTCGTCCGCCTCGGCGTAGCGCCGCTCGAAGAGTTCCTCCAGTACCTCCTGCTCCAGCAGGTGGGCCTCGTGCTCGCTGAGGACCCGCATTGCCGGGTCGAGGCCCAGGCGGAAGAAATACTGGCGCACGACGCGGAGGCAGAAGGAATGCAGGGTGGAGATGGACGCCCGCCCCAGCAACGCCAGCTGCCGGCGCAGGCGCCGGTCCGCCGGGCGCTCGGCGATGGCCCGCTCCAGCCGGTCGCGGATGCGGTCACGCATTTCCGCCGCGGCGGCCTCGGTGAAAGTCACCACCAGCAGCCGGTCGATGTCGACAGGGTCATGCGGGTCCAGGATGCGCTGGATGACCCGCTCCACCAGCACCGACGTCTTGCCCGCCCCGGCCGCGGCGCTGACCAGCAGGTTGCGTCCACGCAGGTAGATGGCGTCCCGCTGCGCCGGCGTCCAGCGTGCTTCCCCGCCTGCCGTCACGCGTCCCCGCCCCCCTCAGTGCCCGCCGCGGGCTCGCCGCCCGCCAGGCGCTCCCAGACATCGTCGGGCGAGAGAGCCGGGAGGGGCCGGTAGCGGTTGGTGGCGATGCGCGGCTCGAACTGGCAGACGGCCCGGAAGGAGCACGACCGGCACGGCGACTCCTCCTTGTACCGGTAGGGGGCCACGTCCGCCCGGCCCGCCAGCAACCGCTCGCCCAGTTCGGTCAACCGGCGTTCCACGTGGCGGAACAGCCGCTCCAGCCGCGAGCGATCGATCACGCGGGAATTGCGGGTGGGAGCCCCATCCTTCTTCAGCGACACGGGCACGAAGTCCGCCGGCTGGCCCTCCCGGTCCAGGGCGGCGATGACCTCCGGGTCGTCCAGCACCCAGCCGCTGGCTCGCAGCTTTTCCCGCCGGCGCCGGCGGGCGGCCTCCTCGGCGTCCAGCGGCCGCCGGGCGTCCAGGTAGGGATCGTGCACCGGCACGTACAGCAAAGCCGCCGGCTCCACCGCCGCCGTGCCCGGCAGCAGGGCACCGGCCCCGCTCATGACCACCAGCAGGTATACCGCCAGCTGCAGCGACAGGCCGTGGTACACCTTGTCCAGCGCCAGGTCCCGGGGCCCGCTCTTGTAGTCGATCACCCGCAGCAGCCAGCGGCCGTCACCCGCCCGGGCCGCGTCGATGCGGTCGATGCGGCCCCGGAGCACGAGCCGCTCGCCGCCCGGCAGCCGCAAGGACGGGGAGGGCAGCCGGGCGCCCGGGCCAAAGTCGACCTCCACGCCCAGGGGGCGGAAGGAGCCCCGGCGCGCCTGCTCGGCCAGGTTGTCCACCGTGACCCGCAGGGTGCGCCCGATGATACCCAGCAGGTAGCGGTGGTAGGCGGTGCCCGTGGGGATCTCGTCTTCCAGGCGCGGCGCCAGTTCGGCCAGGATCTCGTCCAGAAGGCCGCGAACCCGCTGGCCGTCCAGCTCGTCCCAGTCCAGGCCCCGCTCCCCGACCCGGCGCACCAGCAGGCTGAGAGCGGCGTGGTAGACGCGGCCCAGGCGCGGGGCGTCGACGCGGTAGATCTCCCGCTCCCGCAGGCGCAGGCCGTAAGCCGCGAAGTGCTGGAAGGGACAGCTGGCGAAGCTCTCCAGGCGCGTCACGCTGGCCGCCAGCACGCCGCCTCCCGCCGAGTCCAGCCCGTACAGTTTCCGCGCCACGGCCGGTTCCAGGTCGTCCACGCGGTTGCGGTACCCCAGGGCGGCCAGGACCGGCCGCACCCGCTCGCGCAGGCCGTCCTCCGTCACCGCCCACTGGTAGAGGTCGAGCCAGCGTTCCTCTAGCGGCGCCCCCTCCCGGGCGCGCCGCAACTGGCGGGCCAGGGCCCCCACCACCTGGCCCGGCGTGGCCAGAGCGGCGGGGTCATCGTCGCTAGCGGCGGGCGTGATGCCCAGCGCCGGGATCAAGGCCAGCAGCCGCCGGGTGATCCAGGAGGGCGTGATGGCCCGTCCCTCCTCGTCCCCGATGGGATAACTGATCCACAACCGCTCGCTGGCCCGGGTCAGGGCGAGATACGTGAGATATTGCTCGTGCAGGGTGCGCACGCGGCCGGTCGGGCCCAGAGCCAGGCCCGCGGCTTCCAGCTCCTCCCGCTCCGCGTCCGAGAAGATGGCGTCCTCTTCGGCCCGCCGGGGGAAGGCGTCCTCGGTCGCCCCCAGGATCAGCACCGCCCGCACGTTGGGGTGCCGGGACCGCTCGATGGTGCCCGCCACGACCTGGTCCAGGCCCGGCGGGATCAGGCCCACCCGCAGGCCCTCCAATCCGGCCTCCAGTACCCGCAGGTACTCCGCCAGGGTGAGCTCCAGGTCGGGCAGGCTCTCCGCCGTCTGGTCCAGGAGTTCCACAATCCCGTTCCACACCTGCAGGTGCTCCTGGGCCCGGTCCAGGTCGCCGGCGGCCTCGGCCTCCTCGCTCCACCGCTGGATCCGCTCGGGCACGCCCAGTTCCTCCAGCAGCGCGTACAGCGCCGCGCTGAGCTCCGGCACGGGGCGCGGCCGGTGCCGGGCCGCGGCCACCCGGTGGTGGAAGGCCAGCAGGTGGCGCACCGCCTCATCCCGGATGCGGTTGACCGCCCGAATCTCCTCTTCCTGCCGCTCGCCGGGCTCCTCGTCCTCCTCCAGGGCGAAGCGGCGCCACCAGCGCCACGGGCTGCCGTCGTACCAGCGGCGCCCGCGGATGCCGAAGGCCAGCACGTAGTTCTCCAGGCGGTCCACGGCGCCCCGGGGCACGGGCACGAGGTCCGTCTTCAGGTACCGGAACACGGGCTCATAGGGCCAGTCGGCGGCCACGGTCTCCACGGCCGCCCGCACCAGTTCCACCAGGGGGTGATGGGGTACGGGCCGCCGCCGGTCGACGAACAGGGGGATGCCGTGCTCGGCGAAGGCGGAGACCAGCAGGTCGTGGTAAGCCTCCAGGTCGCGGACGATCACGGCCACGTCCCGGAAGCGATATCCCTCTTCCCGCACCAGCCGCAGGATCTCCCGGGCGGCTGCCGCCACCTCCGCCCGGCGGTTGGGTGCCGCCACCACGGCCACCCCCTCCGCCGGCCCGGGATAGCGGCGGCCAGGAAACCGGAAGAACTCCCGCTCGATGTGGCGCAGCACCGGGTTGCGGAAGCGGGGCGGCGCGGCCATGCCGGCCCGGCTACCCCGGCCGGTCCCCTGCGGCGGGGCGAGCCCGGCACTCTCCGGATCCGGCGAGTGGGCCGCCGGGAAAGCCAGCCGGGAGCACGGCCGGGAAGACGCCGCCGGCAGCACGACGGGCTCGGTAACAGGCGTCCCGGACCGTTCCGCCAGCTCGGTAAGCTGGCGCCAGGTCACCAGCGTGGGGTGGAACAGGGACGATTCATCCAGGGGGCCACCGGCCCCCAGCGGGGGTAGTTCCGCGGGATCGAGGCAAAGGGTGACCTCGACCTGGCGGGCCACCACCAGCAGCCCCTCCAGCACGGCCAGTTCCTGGGGAGTGAAGCCGCTGAAGCCATCCACCCAGATGCGGGCGCCGCGGCCCCACCCGGTCTCCGGCAGGCGCCCGGCCAGCTGCCCGAGCTGCTGGGCGGGGTCGCTGAAGCCCCGCGCCAGCAGGTAGTCCTGGTAGGCCTGGATGACCACGCCCAGGTCGTGCAGCTTGGCCGCCAGCACGCTCTCCCCCCGCCCGCTGCTGGCCAGGCGGCCAAACTGCTCTTCCAGCGTGCGCGCGTCGTGGCCGTAGGCGGCCAGCTCATCCATGGTGGTGGCCAGCCGCTCGATGAAGCCGGGGCGGTCCGCCACGCGGTCAAACAGGCGCAAACTCCCCGCCTGGCGGGCCAGCAGGGCACGGAGCACCATGCGCTTGCCCAGGTCGCTGACCGCCGGCCGGGCCGCGCCGCCCGTCTCCTGCAATACGTGCCAGGCCAGGCGCCGGAAGCTCAGCACCTGGGCCCGGGCAAAACCGCGCCGGCCGGTGCGGCCGGCCACGGCCGCCAGCAGCGCCTGTTCCATCTGGAAGGTGGCCTGCTCGGGCACCAGCAGGATGAGGGCCGGGCCCTCGCCTCCCCGCGCCAGTTCGTCGGCGATGGCCCGCAGGCAATACTCGGTCTTGCCGCTACCCGCTCTGCCGACGATGAACCGTAACGCCACCGTGTCACCCCGTCGCTGGAGAAGTCACGGAACCGTGCCGGCCCGTTCCACGCCGGCCTTGCGACCCGGGCCCGCGGCCCGCGGGGTGGCGACCCCTCACCCGTCTCGGGCCACCTCCGCGGGTTGCCCCCAGGCCGCCAGTTCAGGCCGGTGGCTCAGCACCAGCACCTGCCGCTCCGCGGCCAGTTCCCGGAGGGTGGACCGGATCCGTTCCAGCCGCTCGGCATCGCAGTGGACGAAGGGATCGTCGAAGACGAAGGGCAGCCGGGCGTCGTCCGCCAGGAGGTCGCCGATGGCCACCCGGACGGCCACGTAGAGCTGGTCCTGGGCTCCTTGGCTGAGTTGGCCGGGAAGCACCCGGGTGCCGTCGGGCTCCACAACGGATACCCGGAAGTCTTCGTCCAGGCACACCCGGCGCCCCGGCCGCCCGGTGATCCGGGCGAAGTGGCGGCTGGCCACCTGCTCCAGGCGCAGGCGGTAGGTGGCGTGGTATTCCTCGGCCGCCCCCCGCAGTTCCCGGTGGGCCAGGGCCAGGGCCTCGATCTCCTCCAGGAGCTCCTCCCGTCGCCGGCGCAGGCCTGCCAGTTCCTCCTCGGCGGCGGCGATGTTGATGGGATCGTGCCGGGCGTATTCCATCTCCTGGTCCATGAGCCCGCGTTCGGTCTCCTCCAGCTCCCGCAGCCGCTGGCGCAGTTCCTCCAGTTCCCGGTTCAGGTCCCGCATCCGCTCATCGATGGCGGCGGGATCGTCCACCGCTTCGGGTCCCGGCAGGCCGGCGTGGGCCTCGGCCAGCCGCTGCAGCTCCTGCCGCGCCAGGAGGGACTCGTCCCGGGCCCGCTCCACCCGGGCGGCCAGGGCCGCTACGTCCGCCGCCTCCCAGACCGCCAGCAGCCCCGCCAGCTCCGACTCCAGCTCCCGCAGCCGCTGGCGGTGGCGGCGGTACTCCTCCCAGCGGGCCCGCGCCCGGGCCACGTCCCCGCCTGCCGCGGCCAGCACCGGTCGCAAGCGTTCCCGAAGGCTGGCGACCTCCCGCTCCCGGTCCTGCAGCTCGCCGTCCAGCCGGCGCAACCGTTCCTCGGCCAGGGCCGCGCGACCCCGCTGGTCGATGACCAGCCGCTCCAGCTCCCGCTCCAGCCGGTCCGGGTGGCCGGCCAGGGGCTCCAGCCGCGCCTGCCAGGCGGCCGCCTCCGCCTCGGGCCGCTCCCACAGCGCCGGATCGAACCCTTGCAGGCGGCCGGCCACGTCGGCCACCGTCAGGGAACCGCCGGGGCCATCCTCGCCGCTCCCCTTCCCTTCGCCCAGCCACCGGGCCAGGGCGCTCCAGTCACCGCCCGCAGAGAGGGCGGGCAGCGAGGGCACCTCCGCCGGCGCGGCCCCCCATTCGGCCCGACAGAGCTGCTCCAGGGCGGCGGCCAAGCGCCGGCGTTCCTCCGACAGCTCTTCCCACTGCCGCAGGGCGGCGGCAGGGTCGGCATACCGCCGGCGGAAGGGCTCCACGCTGGCCGCGAATTCTTCCCGGCGGCGCAAGGCTTCTTCCAGCCGCCTCCGCCAGGCTGCCGTCTCCTCCGGTGGAGGCAGCCGCCGGCGGCGTTCCTCCAGCGCCTGCCGCTGCAGTTCCCACGTCCTGTGGCGCTCCCGCAGGCGGCGGAGGTCGTCGGGAGGCACGGCGGCCAGCTCGCCCAGCACCGCGTCGAGCCCGCGCAATGCCTCCTCCACCGCCTGCAGCTCGCGGCCCGCCGCGCCGTCCCCGGCCCCCGGCGTCACCAGGAGGCGCCACGCCGCCCATCCCGCCCCCGCGGCCAGCAGCAGGGCCAGGACGGCCAGCGCCATCCCCTCCATCCCGAGACCCTTGCCCGCTCCCGCCCCGGCCAGCCCCGCCAGGACACCCAGGGCCAGGGCCACGCGGAGGGCGGTCGACCGGCGCCGCCCCATCTCCTCCGCCGCTCGCCGGGCGGCCTCTTTCAGCTCCTGTCGCCGCGCCAGCAGCCCGGGCTTCCGCTCTATGGCGGCGAGCGCCTCCGGGGACAGGCCGCTGACGTCGCCAAAATCCGTCGCCAGCCGCCGTTCCGCCTCTTCCAGCTCCCGCCGCTCTTCTTCCCGGCGCTCGACCTCCCGGGCCGCTGCCTCGACCTCTTGATCGAGGCGCGCCTGTTCGAATTCGAGGTTGCGGAGCCGTTCCCGTAGGGATTCGTCCGCTTTGGCGAACAGGTCGTAGCCGGCCAGCCGGCTCTCCAGCTCCGCCAGCCTCCGGGAGAGTAGCCGGTAGCGCTGCCACGCCGCCAGCGCCCCCCTGGCCACGGATTCCCGCCACTCCCGCGCCAGGGCCTCCCGCTGGCCGGCGTCCCGGGTCAGCAGCTCCTCCAGGGAGGCCAGGCGCTCCAGCTCGGTCGCCGTCTCGTCCCCTGCCCCGGCCAGTTCCGGCCACTCGGCGACCAGCCGCCGGCGGCCGTCCTCCACCTGCCGCGCCAGCTCCCGGGCCCGCTCCAGCGCCTGCTCCATCTGCACCCGGCGGCCCACATGATCGCGGTACCGCTCGGCCAGCCGACGCCAGTCCTGCCACGCCCGGGCCAGCCGCTCCCGCGCCTGTAGGGTGGTCTCCAGTTCCAGGCGTTCCCCGGCCAGCTCGGCCCGCCGGCTTCGCACCCGTTGCAGGCCGTCCGCGGCCTCGCGGTCGCGAGCGATGGCCTCCTCCAGCTCGCGGATGTGCCGCTCCAGGCGCTCCAGCTCCCGTTCCGCCCGCTGGTTGCGGGTCGTCACCCCCAGGTCGCCGGTGGCCCGCGTCCGTTCCTTGAGCAGTTCCTCCAGGCGGGCCAGGGCACCGCTGTACGAGCCGCCGCCCGAACCCGCCAGCAGGTCCTGAATGCCCGCCGCCAGGGCCGGCCGGTCGCCCTCCCTGCCCGGGCCGGTGGCCGGCGGCAGCAGGGGCTGCTGGACGCAGAAGGTCTGCAGCAGCAGTTCCCGGGTACCGATGCGGACCAGCTGCTGGATGCGCTCCTCGTAGCGGCTGTTACGCCGCGAGGCCCCGGGGTTGTGGACGCCTTCCACCTCTACCACGGGCCCGCCTCCCGTCAGGCGGGTGAGGCGGACCCGGTGGGTTTCGAAATCGCGATAAAGGTGGTAAACGTGGCCGTCCACCGCCGTGAACTCCAGCTCACCTTCGAATCGCGCCGCGCCCAGCCAGTGTCGGAAGCGGGCCTGGCCGAACCGCGTCGGGTCGCTGGAGCCCGGCAGGCCGTAGATCACCGCCGCCAGGCCGGCCACCAGGGTGGACTTGCCGGACTCGTTGGGCGCCACCAGGGTCACGAGGCCGTCGGGAAAGTCCACCCGCGCCTCGCCCCGGTAGGGCCCGAACCCGCGCAGAACCAGCCGGTGCCAGCGGACCCTGCCGACCGGTCCCGCCCGCTGGCCGGCGCCGGTGGCAACCTCCCTGCCGCCCCGCTCCACCGCATCCACGGGATTTCGGGCCAGGGCGTCGCCGCTCATCGCCCGCCCGCCTCCCTCAGGGCATGGATACCCATGCGGAGCGCCCGGGCCGCCACCCGCCGCTCCCGCTCGTCGCCGGCGGCCTCGATGCGGGCCCTCATGCGGCGGACGAACAGCCCCAGGATGGTGGGCTCGGCCGCCCAGCGGTCCAGGAGCTGGGGGGCCACCGTCTCGGTGCGATCCTCGATCTCCAGGTGGAAGAAACGGCCGGCCAGCGCGGCCGCCAGGCTTTCCCGGTCCACCTCGAAGGCCGGCGCGCCCGTCAGCTCTACCCGCAGGATCAGGTCCGGGTCCGCCAGCTCGGCGATGGCCGCCGCCACCGCGTCCGGGTCGTCGAAGGCGCCGGCATCCAGGCGCCGGACGCGGATCGGCTGGACGGGCACCGGTTGCCGGATCACCCGGACCCGGCCACCGCCCACCTCCACCAGCGTCCAGCAGCCGACGCCGGGGTCGTCAAAGCCCTTCCCTTCCACGGCACCGCAGTAGACCGCCGGCGTGTTCCCGAGGCGCTCTTCCAGGGGCTGGTGAATGTGGCCCAGGGCGATGTAGTCGTAGCCCGCCCTGGCCAGGGCATCACGGTCCAGGGGTAGGCTGCGGTCGCCGCCCCACTCGCCGAGGGTGCCGTGAAACACTGCCAGGTGGAACCCCGCCTCCTCCAGCCGCGGGAAATGGGCCAGGGGGGGCCGGGTGGGCGTGAGCCCGCCCGTGTAGGCCAGGGAGTACACGTGGACCGGCACATCCCCCACCTGCAGGGTCACCACGTGGGCGGGCAGGGGGTTCCTCACCAGCACCCCCGGCCACTGGCCGGCGTAGCGGCGATACACGGAGTCGGGATAGGTGATCTCGTCATGATTGCCGGGAACGGTGACCACCGGCACGCCCGCCCGTTCCAGCCGGCGCAGTTCCGCCAATACGGAGGCCACCAGGTCGGGCTCGGGGCGGTGGGTCTCGAACAGGTCGCCCGCGATCACCACCAGGCCGACCCGGTTCTCCGGGTCCAGGGCGAAATCCACCGCCC
>DATCKH010000189.1:0-9311 GCA_036562425.1 Thermaerobacter sp.
TCCACGATCACGCGCACCGCGATCAGGTCGTAGATCTGGGACAGGTCCTTGCCCTGCTCGTACATCTTGCGATAGATGCTGTAGAAGTGCTTGGCGCGGCCCTGGATGTCGGCACGGATACCGGCTTCGGCCAGCTTCTCCCGCAGCGTGTCGATGATCACCCGGGCCAGTTCTTCCCGCTCGGCCCGCTTGCGGGGGATGCGCTCGGCCAGCTCCCGGTACCGCTCGGGATCCAGGTAGCGCAGGGCCAGGTCTTCCAGCTCCCACTGGATGCGGGACATGCCCAGGCGGTGGGCCAGCGGCGCGAAGATCTCCAGCGTCTCCCGCGCCTTGGCGATCTGTTTCTCCCGCGGGACCACGCCCAGCGTGCGCATGTTGTGGAGCCGGTCCGCCAGCTTGATGAGCACGGCCCGGATGTCCCGGGCCATGGCCAGGAACATCTTGCGGAGGTTTTCGGCCTGCTCCTCCAGCCGCGTGCGCCACTCGATCTGGTTCAGTTTGGTGACGCCGTCCACCAGCAGGGCCACTTCGGGCCCGAACTCCGCCTCCACTTGCTCCAAGGTTACGGGCGTGTCTTCCACCGTGTCGTGGAGCAGGGCGGCCACCAGGGTGGTGACGTCCAGCTCCAGGTCGGCCAGGATCAGGGCCACCTCCAGGGGGTGCTCGATGAAGTCGCATCCCGAGGCCCGCTTTTGCCCGCTGTGCGCGGCCTGGCTGAAGCGGAAGGCACGCTGGATCCATTCCAGGTCGGCAGGGCCCAGGTAGCGCCCGGCTCTTTCCAGCAGTGCATCACAGGAAACGGACTGGCCCGCGGACCTGCCCGTGGACTGGTCCACGGACTGCCCCACCGCCTGACCTACAGATACGGCCACGGGACGCACCCCCTTTCCTGGCCCGATCTCCACCAGCTTGCCTGTCAGGGATCGAGGTCCGGTCCGTCCATGCAGGATCGGGACCTCACCACTGTCCCGCCGCACCTGCGCACCACCGAGCGACGTCTAGCCCAGCGAGGCCGGAGCCGGCGGTTCTCCACTTGTTATCTTCTCATTATACGTGAGAGGAAGCACGGTCACCAGGGGATGGGTGAGGCCGCTCTCCGCCTCGTCCCACTGACCCTCGGCCAGGGCGGCCTCCAGGCGCTGCAGGATCTCCCTGCGCGCGCACCCCACGCGGTAACGGGGACTGGCGGCCAGGTCGAACGTCCGCCCGCCCCGCTCCGCCAGCCGCCAGCGCTCGCCGGCTTCCCCCGCCGGTGACAGCACCCCGGCCTCGGCCAGGATCTGCACGGCGGCCTGCAGCCCCTCCCGGGGGACGCGCGGCAACAACCGCTGCAAGCGCGGCAGCAACTCCGCCGGTCGCGCGGGAACCGTGCGATCGGGAGCCGCCAGGCGTTCCAGCGCCACGAACACCCGGACCAGCATGTCCCGCGCCGGGTACAGCGTGTCCACCCAGCGCCGCCGCCGCTCCAGCTCCTCGCGCAGCCATCGTTCCCGCTCCCCGGCGGCCGGGCGGAGGTCGCGGACGTGCAGGTCGACCCGGAGCTCGCCGCGGAACTCCCGCACCACGGGGCGCACCGCCACCTCCAGGTGCCGCACGGCGTTGACGCGGCTCGCCAGCTCACCCAGCCCGAAGGCAACCGCCGAGGTACCGTCCGGCCATTCCAGGCGCAGGTGGCTCCCGTCGTTGCCCACGGTGCGCGCCACGCCGGGTGGCAGCCCCGTGAGGAGCAGAACCGGCTCGGGATTCCCCTCGCCGAAGGGCGCCAGGTACTCCAGCTCGCGCACCGCGGGCACGGTGAGTTCGTCGGGGCGCACCACGGCGTCGATGTCCAGGGCGGGCACGCGGTGTTCCCGGGACAGCGTCTCCCGCGCCCGGGCGGCCAGGCGGCGTCCCAGTTCCGGTAACAGTGCCGCCGGCAAGGTGAATCCGGCCGCCTGGGCATGGCCGCCGAACCGCTCGAACAGGTCCGCGCACGCGGACAGCGCCCGGAACAGGTGGAACCCTTCGATGCTGCGCCCCGAGCCCGTCACCCGGCCGCCGGACCGGCGGCCCACCAGCGCCGGGCGGTGGAAGAGGTCCACCAGCCGGGAGGCGACGATCCCCAGCACGCCCAGGTGCCAGTTGGGGTCGGCCAGGGCGATGACGTCATCCCCATAGAGCCCCTCGCCCCGTTCCAGGCGCTGCAAGGCCTGATCCAGGGCCATCTCCTCGTGCCGCCGGCGGGCCGCGTTGAGCTGGTCCACGGCCAGCGCCAGGGCGCGGGCGCGGTCTGGCGAGTCGGTGACCAGAAGCTCCCAGGCCTGCTGGGCAGAACCCATGCGCCCGGCCGCGTTCAGCCGCGGCGCCAGGGTGTACGCCACCGTCTGCGCGTCCAGGCGGGTGCTGGGCAGGCCGGCGCACTCCGCCAGGGCGGCTAGGCCGGGCAGCGGCGCGTCGGCCAGAGCCTCAAGGCCCCGCCTCACCAGCGTGCGGTTCTCATCCACCAGGGGCACCACGTCGGCGATGGTGGCCACGGCCACCAGCTGCCACCAGGCGGGGTCCGCCGGCGGGCCGCCCGACAGCGCCTGGAGGAGCTTGAAGGCCACGCCGGCACCGCACAGGTGGGGGTTGGGATAGGACGAACCCGGCCGGTGCGGGTTGACGACGGCCACGGCCGGAGGCAGTTCCCCTTGGGGCTGGTGGTGGTCGGTGACAATCACGTCGAGGCCGAGGCGGGCCGCCTCGGCCAGGGCCTCGTGGGCGGCGATACCGTTGTCCACGGTGATGATGAGCGTCGCACCCGCTGCCCGGGCAGCTTCGATGGCGGCACGGGATACGCCGTATCCCTCCCGGTGCCGGTCGGGTATGTACACCTCCACCGCCGCGCCGGGCTCCAGGTGGCGCAGGCCGCGCCAGAGCAGGGCGGCGGCGGTCACGCCGTCCACGTCGTAGTCGCCGATAACGTAGATGCGCTCGCCCCGGGCCAGGGCGCGCCGGACGCGCTCAACCGCGGCATCCAGGCCGTCTAATAAGAAGGGGTCGTGTAGCGGCTCGCGTCCTTCCCAGAGGCGCCGCACCGCCTCGGGATCCCGCCAGCCCCGGGCCACGAGAACGCGGGCCGCCACCGGCCCAATGCCCAGCTCCCGTTGCAGCCGCTCACAATCCCGCTCGGGGGCGGGTCGCAGGCGCCACCGCCGGGCGACCCCCCGGGGGATCATCGAGCCGGACCTCCAGTTTCCTCCATCGTCAACACCATCGCCCCCAAGTGGGGGGCACTTCGGCATCGGTCCGGTCATTCCTGCGGGGTCCGCTTGCAGGTCTCACCCCTGGGAGCTAGCGGGCGGGATTTTCCGATGTCGGATTCGGTCTCTCCGGAACTGGACGGCCCTTTCGATCGGGGTTGGCTGAAGGGAGCCCGGTCCCGGCCGGACTAGAGAACGCGGGTGCGCTGCTCCTTCCGCTGCCAGCGCTCCCGGTGCACGATGGCCACCAGCGTGTCGCGCTCCAGCTCGTCCACCACGTACAGGCGGCCGCCGGCCGCACCCACCAGCTCGCGCAGGTAGCGCTCGTTGGGCTGCAGGCCGATGCAGGTGAAGCCCACGTGCCCGTAGCGACCGCCCCCCAGCTGCCGGGCCACCTGCACGGCATCCTCCAGCGGATTGGCGGACCGGTAGGGAACCGTGGGAATGCCGTCGGTGATGAGCACCAGCAAGGGGTTACGGGCTCGGGCCTCGCGGAGGAAGGCCAGCGCCACGTCCAGGCCCTGGGCCAGGGGCGTCAAGCCGTAGGGCTGGATCTGGCTGAGGCCGCGCTCCACTCGCTGGGTGTTGCGGGTCAGGGGAACCTGGACCTGCACTGTTCGCTCCTGGAACGTGACCACCGCCACCCGGTCGCGGGTGGAGACCAGCAACTGCCGCGCCAGGTCCTTGGCGGCCCGGATCCTGCTGCCGGCCATGCTGGCGCTGGCGTCCAGCAACAGGCAGACATCCACCGGCTGCCGCCGGACGCGCTGGTATTGCCGCAGGTCGCCGGGCATCACGCGCAGCGGTAGCCCGTGCCGGGCCAGAGCCGCGGCGATCGTCTCCGTCACGGCGATCCCGTCCCCGCGCCCGCCTGCCTGCCAGGGCCGCACCACCCGCCGGTTGACGTGCCGGCCGGCCTCGTCGTCATAGGCCAGGCGGGTCCCGTGGCCGGCGTGGCGGTCCGAGCCGCGGGGTGCATGGCGCAGCATCTTGCGCAAGGCCAGCCGTACCTCGGCAGGCTCGCGGCGCAGGAGCCAGAGCAGCTTCTCCCCCGCCTCGCTCAACCGGTACCGCTCGCCGTCCCGCGCCACCAGACCGGCGTTCCTCAGCTCGGACAGCCAGCGGCGGATCTCCTCGTGGCCGGCGCCGGGCACCTGCAACTCGCGGGCGGCGGCGCCGCCGGCCAGCCGCTCCAGCAGGGCGAGACCGGTGTCGAAGCCGGTCTCCCGCAGGAGCCCCAGGCCCAGTCGGAGCAGGCGGTGGCGCTCGGCCTCGTCCCAGCCAGGAGCCGGCATGGAACCGAGCCCGGAGGCAGGATCCCAGCTGGCGGTCCCGGGTACCTGGCCCGTGGCCCCGCCGCCGTGGGCGGCCGGCGTGCCGGCCGCCGGGCCCCGCTCCCCCAGCGTCCCCGGCCCGTCCCCGCGGCCGGCGGCACCGTTCCTGGCCCCGGCGCCGGCGTCGGGCGCACCGGGCCACCCCGCGCCGCTGCGCGCCGGGTGCGACCCCGGCGCGGTGGCCTCATCCCAGCCCCCACCGGAGGACCAGCGGCGGGATCCCGGCTGGCCGGCCAGCCCGCCGTCCCGGCCCCCGCCGGGCGGCCCCTCCCGCAGCAGGGAGTCGGAGGCCGTCGCATAGTCACTCAGGTCCAGGGGCTGGCCACCCTGTCCCCGAACCAGTTCGACCCGCTCCACCCGCCGCAGTTCCAGGCCCGAGGCCAGGATGACCTCCTCCACCGCGGCCACGGCGTAGACGGCGAAGCCCCAGATGGGGCGCGGCAGGCCGATGGCCAGGTGCACGTGGTTGCGGTGGGCGAGCCGCAAGGACGCCCGGCGCCCGAAGGCCAGCGTTCCCGTAGCCCGGCCACCTCCGGTGCCGGTTTGCAGGTCCACATAGTCGGGGACCTGCTCGAGGGGAAGGCCCGCTATGCGGTGGGTACCGGCGTCCCGGGCGAAGATGCGGGCCGCGCGCATGAGATTGCGCGCCACCGCACGGTGGTCCACCTCGCCATCGGCGTGGAAGATGTCGATGTGGAGCACCTGCCCGGGCCGGGAACGGCCGTAGAAGACCTGGCCGGCATCGGCATCGGCCACCACCCGCACCAGCCCTGGCTGCCCGGCCAGCAGCAGGTGGACGCGGGTGCTGGCCACCGCCGCCTCCCCGATCCCGGCCACCCCGTCAGGCAGCGCCTGCAGGAGGCGAGCGGTGATGTCCGCCTGTCGCCCCAGCCGCTCGGTCAGGCGCTCGAGTCCGGGCCGGCCGGCGTTCAATTCTCCTGCCACGACCGGATGGCCCGGTCCCGGGTGAGTTCCAGCAGCGGGCGCGCCCTGCGCAGCGGCGTGGTGGTCGCGGCCGTGCCGGGGCGCAGCGGCGACGCCACGGTGTCCCCGCCCTCCGCGGCGCCGGCCTGCCCGGCACCCATCGCCGGCATGGCACCGGACGAGGTGCCGCGCCCGAGCAGGTCGCGAAGCCGGCTCCAGACGCCGCCGGAACCTTCCCGAGCCGCGGCCTGGGCGGCCAGCGCCGCGGCTCCCCCGGCGGTAGCCGCCTCGGATGCCGGCTGCCCCCCGGCGCCCGGGTGACCGGCCGGCGAGGCCGGCCCGCCAGCCGCCGGGCCGGCCTCGCCGCTGCCTGCCAGCGGGGGTACGGCGGCTCCTGCGCGGGCGGCCGGCCGCCCGTCGCGCCCTCCCGCCCGTGCCTCTTCCTCCCGCGACAGGTACTCCAGGATCTCGCTCAGGGTGCCCGCCTCCACCCGGTGCCGGAGCACACCCGGCGCCACCTCCAGCAGGTCCTGACACGTCACCTCCGACCGCCGGCCGCGGGCCGCATACAGGGTCGCGGCCTGGCGCCAGGCCTCCATGGCGCGGAGGCTCTCCAGCCGGAACTGCACGTAGACCTCGGCCAGGAGGTCGAACAGGCTGTCGGGGAAGGCGGGGCGGCTCGCCGCGATCTCGCGCCAGCGGTAACGGGGATCCTGCTCAACCTCGTCCTGGCCGGTTCGTCCTTCCTGATCCGCCGATACGCTGCCTTCCGCGGCGGCAGGCTGCTGCGCACGCGCCGGTGCGGCCGGCCCGGCCACGTGCGCCGGTTCCAGCGCTGCCCCGGCCACGGAAGCGGCAGCGCCGCCCGCGGAAGCGTGGGTCAGCTGCAGGATGCGCTTGACCAGCGACCGCTCCGCCGGTCGCCGCACGTCCAGCACCATGTCAAAGCGGTCCGAGAGCTGGCGCCGTATCTCTTCCAGGGGGCCGGGCTCCTCATCCGGGTTCGAAGCGGCCCAGACGGCGACGCGCACGGGCAGTTCTACCGGCGGCAGGCCCGTTTCCTCGATCTGCAACCGGCCCGGCTTCGTCCCCATGACGTCCAGCAGGCAGTCCACCAGATCGGGCGCGATGTCCGCCAGGCGATTGATCTCGTCCACCAGCACGATTCCGCGATGGGCCTGGGCCAGCGTGCCCGGCAGGAGGGCCGCCTCGGGACGCGAGCGGTCCGTGAGGCGGGTCAGGTCGAGGCTGCCCGTCACGGTGCCAACCTTGGCCGACGGCGAGATTTCCCGGAAGGGCATGGGGATCCACTCGGTACCGTGTTCCCGGATCTGCTCCTGTGTCCAGTGGGCGTGCAAGGGACAGTGGGGCGCCCGCGGGTCACAGTTGTACGGGCAGCCGCGAATGCGCTCGATCCGCGGCAGGATGCGCCTGGCCGCGCGCAGGATGGTGGTCTTGCCCGTTCCCCGGACGCCCTCTGCGTGCAAGTGCAAGGGCTCGCCCCACAACTGGCCAATGATGGACATCTCCACGGCTTCGAACAGGTGCCGGTTCCCGTCGTGCCGGATCAACGCTGCGTAGTCCTTCATGCTTCGCACCCCTTGCCCGCCGATTGTCCCGCCTGCCGCACCCGGGTACCCTTCCGGCGGCGCTGGCAGTGGCGGCGCAGGATAGTCTGGCCTCCGCTGCAACAAAAAAACCACCGGACCGGCCGGTCCGGTGGTGCCGTTTCGTGGCCGGGAACCCGCCCGCCGGCAGGTTTGGCGGAGTCACCCGGCGCAATTGGACGTAATCACCCGGCGCAGGTTAGACAGAATCACCCGGCGCGCGTCCAGGGGCGCGCTTCCTTAGCTAGCCGCGCGGGCCGCCGCCTCCCGCGACGCCGCCCGCTGCCGCAGCACGTACCACAGCGGGCTGGCCACGAAGATGGACGAGTAAGTCCCGAAGAAGATGCCGAAGAACATCGCCCCGGCGAAGGTGCGCACCGTCTCGCCACCGAAAGCGATCACCGCCGCGAGGGCCAGGAGCGCGGTGGTTCCCGTCAGCAGCGAGCGCCGCAAGACCTGGCGGATCGACCGGTCCACCAGCTCGTCCAGGGGCTCCTTGCGGCGGAGCCTCAGGTTCTCGCGGATGCGGTCGAACACGACCACCGTGTCGTTGATGGAGTAACCGAAGACCGTGAGCAGGGCCGCGATGAAGGAGGAGTCGACCTCCCACTGCAGCAGCGCGAACAGGCCGATGGTGACGAACACGTCATGCAGCATGGCGATGATGGCGGCCAGGGCGAAGCGAAACTCGAAGCGGATGGTGATGTAGAGGATCATGCCCACGGTCGCCAGCGCCAGGGCCAGGAGCCCACGCTGCTTGATCTCGCGGCCGATAACCGGGCTGATGCTGTCGAACTGGTCAAGGCGCACCGGTGCTACCTTTTCCTTCAGATCGGCCAGGACCCGCTGCTGGGTCGCCTGGTCCACGTGGGGCGTGCGCACGATGGCGACCCGCCCCTCTTCGGCCAGCTGGACGATGGCATCGTCCCCGAGGCCGTTCTCGGCCAGTACCTGGCGCACCTCTTCCGCCTGCACCTGCTCCTCGAAGGTCAGGGTCCAGGCCGCGCCGCCGGTAAACTCGACGTTGTAGTTCAAGCCGCGGACCGCCCAGGCGACCATGCCCGCTACCAGGAGTAGCAGGGAGACGGCGAAGGCGATGCCCCGGGACCGGACGAAGGAGAAGCCCTTCACCGCGCCTCACCCCTTACCCCAAACAGCCGCGCCGGCTGCCGGAACAGCTCCATGTCGATGAGATTGCGCAGGAGGAAGCGGGTCAGGGTGATGGCGGTGAACATGCTGGCCACCACACCTACCGACAGCGTGACCGCGAAGCCGCGGACCGGCCCCGTGCCCAGCCAGTAGAGCACGGCGGCGGCGATGAGCGTCGTCAGGTTGGAGTCCAGGATCGCGCTAAAGGCGTTGCGGAAGCCCGCATCCAGGGCCGAGCGGATGGTCTTGCCCAGCTGCAGCTCCTCCTTGATGCGCTCGTAGATGAGCACGTTGGCGTCGACAGCCATGCCCACCGACATGACGAAGCCGGCGATGCCGGGCAGCGTCAGCGTCGCCCGCAGCCCGTAGAGGGCGCCGGCGGTGATCAACATGTACGTGGCCAGCGCCACCACCGCCCAGAACCCGGGGATCCGGTACACGACGATCATAAAGGCGGCCACGGCCGCGGCGCCGACGATGACGGCCTGGACGCTGCGCTGCACCGACTCCTCGCCCAGGGTGGCGGAGACGGTGCGGTTCTCCACAATCCGCAGGTCCACGGGCAGCGCGCCGTAGCGCAGGGCCACCGCCAGGTGCTCGGCCTCTTCAAAGGAGTCCAGGCCCGTGATCACCGCCTGGCCGTCGGTGATCACGGCCTCTACCACTGGCGCCGAGATTTCCTCATCGTCCAGCACGATGCTAATAGGCTGGTTCAGGAACTTCCGCGTCGCCTCGGCGAACTTGCGGGTCCCTTCCTCGTTGAAGCGCAACTGGACCATGGGCCTGCCCAGCTGGTCGGCCACCACCTGGATGGCGCCGGCCACCAGCTGGTCACCGGTGACAATCACCTTTCCGTCGGGCCCGCGGAACTCCAGCCGCGCCGTGCGGCCGATGGTCTCGATGGCCTTCTGGGTGTCCTTCACCCCGGCCAGCTCCACGACGATGCGGTCGTCGCCCTGGCGCTGGATCACCGGCTCCGCCACGCCCAGGGCGTCCACCCGGTTGCGGATGATCTCGATGGCGTCATCGATCTTCTCCCGGGTCACCGGGTTGCCGGGCTTGTCCACGCCCTGCAG
>DATCKH010000202.1:0-9647 GCA_036562425.1 Thermaerobacter sp.
TCCTCCGGCCGGGTCGGCACGGTCGTTTCCGCCAGCACGCGCCCGTCCCGGGCAACCAGTCCCAGCGCGATCTTGGTGCCCCCCAGATCCACGCCCAGCACGCATTCGGAGACGGAAGACGGAGCCAACCCTCGCTTCACCTCGCCAGCCTCGAGGTCACCCGGCCGGCCTCGAGAAGTCTAGGCCAACGTTCCCGTCGAGGAGTTCACCGGAGACGCCGGGCGGTCCTCTCCGGCCGGGCGCGCCGGCGGCGGGGCCAGCGGCGAGGTACGTGGGAACCGGGTGGTCGAACGCCGGCGCGAGCCGGGCGGGACCCCGGCGTGCGGAGGGCGGGCGCTCTTGATAGAATGCAGAAGGCATGACACCGCATTTGAGAACCATTCTCAGCTGGATCGTGCTGGCGGGGCTGGTGGCCGCGGCCCTGGTGACGGTGTCGCCGGCCGACGTCGCCCGGCTCGCCGCCTTCGCGGCCCGCCAGCCGGCCCTGACCGCCCTGGCCGTAACCGCTTACGCCACCGCCTTCGCGCTGCGGGCGGTGGCCTGGGGGCTTCTCCTGCCCGGCACGGGCGTCAGGCTCCCCTTCGCGACCCTCTGGCGCCTCACGCTGGTGGCCAACCTGGTCAACCACCTGGCGCCGGGCAAGCTGGGCGAGGTGGTGCGGGTCGTCCTGGCGGAGCGGCAGGGCCTGCCCCGGCCGGTGGCCGTGGCCTCGGTGGTGCACGCCCGGCTGGTGGACACCGTGGCCCTCCTGGCGGTGGCCGCACCGGCCCTGGCCCGGTCGTTGGCGGGCACGGGACGGGTGCCGGTGCCGGGACCGGGGCGGGAATCGGTCCCGGGATCGGGCCCGGGGCCGGTGCCGGGCGGTCCCGAGGGTTCTCCCGCCCTGCCGCCCGGGTTCCTGGAGTGGCCGGCGACCGCCCTCCTGGCCGGGGGCGTCGGCCTGGCGGCCCTCTTGGCGCTGCGCATGCTGGGCCCCCGCCTGGCCCGCCGCTGGCCGGCCCTGGACACCTTCACCCGCCCCGTGACGGAGGTGCCCGCCCACCGCCTGGCCGCGGCCTTCCTCGCGGCGGCGGCCAGCTGGCCGCTGGAGGCGGGCATCCTGGCCGTGGTCAGCGGCGGCCTGGGCATCTCCCTGGACCCGGCGGCGCTGGTGGCCGTCACGCTGGTGGCGGTGGCCGGGCAGGTGATCGCCATTACGCCGGGCGGGCTGGGCACCTACGAGGCCAACATGACCCTGATTCTGCAGCTCTACGGGGTCCCGCCCGCTACCGCCTTCCGAGCCGGTCTCTTCACCCACCTGGCCAAGTACCTCTTCGCCGCCGCCGGCCTGGAGCCTGCCTGGCGCCTGGCGGGCGGCCCGGGGCGCCTGCTGGGCACGGGCCGGAGTGACAGCAGCACTCCGGTGCGTCACGCGGCCTCACACCAGGCGCCGGAGCCATTCCTCCCGGTCGCCCGGCAAGAAGTCCACCACGGGGATCTCTAACACCGTATACGCGCCGGGGCGCTGGCGTACAGCGGCCCTGGCCGCGGCCACCATGATCTGGGCCGTCAGCGCCGGGTTCTGGATGCTCATCTCGAAGGCCATGCGCTGGTTGTGGGTGCGGCCCGAGACGCCCCTGCGCTCGATGCGGACGGCATGCCCCATGTCGATGAGGTCGGCCACCCGCTCGACCTGCTCCACGCGGGTGTCGTCATGCTTGAAGTAAGGATCCTCAAGGATGGCCTCCCGGATCCGGTCGAAGTCGGCGCCGGGCTCAGTCTCCACGTACACAAGGCGGCGGTGGACCCCCTGCCCGGCCGGGATGGTCAGCGCAAGCGCATCCCGCACGCCCTCGATGGCCTTGACCGCCACCGTATGCCCCATGCTCATGCCCGGGCCGAAGTTGGTATAGGTGATACCGCGGGGTGCCATGAACTGCAGAAGCGCCCGGACCACCGAGTCGGTTCCCGGGTCCCATCCCGCCGCAATGACCGCCACCCGGCCCCGTTCCCGGGCAATGGCGTCCAGCTCGCGGCGCAGATCCACCAGGGCACCGTGGATGTCGTAGGAATCGACGGTGCTGACCCCCCGGGCCAAAAGTTGGGACGCTTGCCGGGGTACTTCCCGGGTGGGCACGCAGAGCACGGCCACGTCCACCCGCCCCAGCTCGGCGATATCGGTTACCACCGGGATCTCGGGTTCGAGGCCAGCCGGGCGTTCCGGCCGCCTGCGAACCACACCGGCCAGCTCAAGGTCAGGTGCTTCGAGGACGGCTTCAACGGCGTAGCGGCCCACGTTGCCGTAACCCACAACGGCCACGCGATGCTGTTCCGTCACAGAAGTCCTCACCCTTCCACCGTGTAGTGCGCTTGCCACCAGGCCCCTAACCCGCAACCCGGTCCACCGGGCATTCTATCATGGTGCCTGTCCTCGGGAACCGCAGCGGCGATAGCGCCGGGCCGCAGGCGGGCCTCGCTCTTCAGCCAGTACCGAATCCCCTTGCCTGCGAGGAGCTCGTCCCGGAATCGCGGGATAGCAGCATGCCTGGTGTCGTGACCGCTGATCGCCGCCCAGCATCCCCTTCATCCCGAGCGAGACCGGCTCCCCCGCGCCTTCGTGCGGGCGGCCATGGGCCGGCGTGGCATCGTCCTCTCGGTGGAACGACCGGGATGAATCGCCCGGGGGGACCAGATCCGGGTCATACCGCCCCCGCACGCCCGGCTTCTCCCTCGCCACCCCTGATCAGCCGCCACACCTGGCGAAACAGCTGGAGGCGGAGATCATAGGGGACGGTGCTGCGCGGGGACGGGTTGGGCGCCACGAACTCCCGCACGCCGGGAACGGTCTCCCGGGGTTGCGGCCCCCACTCCACCGGCGCGCTGCGAGGCAAACCGGCATAGGCCCGGTAAACCTGCTTGCCCAGCAACACCAGCAGCCGCGGCCGCAGGCGAGCCATCTTCGCCCGCAGCGCCTCGCCTCCCGCAACGAGTTCCTCCCAGCGTAGGTCCGCCTCGCCGCGGCTGGCCCGGGCGACGATGTTCGTCACCCCCAGGCCGAAGCCGGGCAACAGCCGGTCTTCCTCCGGGCGCAGGCGGCGCGGGGTCAGGCCGGCCTCGTGCAGCAGCCGCCAGAAGTGGTTGCCGGGCCCGGCGAAATGGTGGCCGCGGGTCGCGCTGGCCCGGCCCGGGTTCAGCCCCACGAAGACGGCCGCCAGCCCGGGGGCCAGCACGTCGGGCACGGTCATGCGCTCCCAGAGGAGCGCGCGCAGTTCGGCCAGCACCGGCATGGCGGCCAGGTCCTCGTCCCCGAGCCGGTCCCAGTCGATGCCGCGCGGTTTCGGGTAGGGCGTGCGGGTCTCGATCACCTCATCCGGGGTGACGATGAAGTCGAGGGACAGGTCGTGGGGATCGACGGGCAGCGCGTCCACCACCTGCAGGGGATGAACCGTGGTCACCACGGGCAGTTCGGGGTGGCCCAGCTCCCGCAGGAGAGCATACTCGAAGTCGGCGTAGCCCTCCCCTTTGCCGGCCCGGGCACCGTCCCGCGTCACCGCCACGGCGCCGGCCACCACCAGGTCGATGGGCGCGCGCCCGGGGCGCAGGTCGTCCAGCGTCACCTCGGTGCCGTATTCCGCCGCGTAGCGCAGGCTGGCGGCCCGCCGCTCCTCCCCCCTGGGCACGTCCTCGGGCCGGATACGGAGAAAGGCGCCCCGCAGGCGCGGCGTGGGCATGTACACCGTCTTGCCGTCGGCCAGGGCCATGGCACGCACCGGCTGCTGGGGCGCGTCCGGGTTCACCTTCAGCGCCCGCGCCCGCTGGTAGACCGGGAGGGCACGGAGCCGCTGGGCCGCGGCCTCGGCCCCCCGAAAATTGGGAATGCGGCCTTCGATGGGGAAAGGGAAGCGAGCGGCCCCCGCCGCGCGGAGGCACCGGTAAACCAGGCGGCGCGCCGCTTCCTTGTCACTGGCCGAGCCGCCCGCGGCGCCACCGGGCGGACCCGCCTCGGCGTCAGCGGGCGAACCCGCCGCGGCAGAACCGGGCGAACCTCCCGCGGCGCCGGCCTGTTCCTCCGGCACGGGCAATCCTCCCCCCTGCCGGCGTGGCGCCGGCGGCCGGCATCCCGCCGCGCCCGCGCCGGCAAAAATCGCGTGTGAGGGCTGGTCCCGTTTCCGTTACACTCTTATCATGTTCTTCGGACCGTCAACATTTGTCGGAAGTAGAAAGGAGGGACCCGCGCGACAGCGGGGCAAGGCACCATGAACAGCTTCCTGCTGATCCCCCTGGCGGGCAGCCTCTTGTCTCTGCTGACCGGGCTGTTCTTCGCGGCCCGTATCACCCGCCAGCCCGTGGAGCATCCCCTGGTGGCCGACATTGGCGGGCACATCCAGCAAGGCGCGACGGCCTACCTCAACCGCCAGTACCGCACCCTGGCGCTGGTAGCCCTCGTCCTGTTCATCGTCCTCGCCGCCGTCCCGACGCTGGGCGTGAGCACCGCCATCTGGTTCCTCATCGGCGCCGTGCTCTCGGCGGCGGCCGGTTACATCGGGATGAACATCGCCGTGCGCGCCAACATGCGCACCGCCATGGCGGCGCGGCAGGGCCTGGCGGCGGCCTTCCGCGTGGCTCTCCAGGGTGGCGCCGTCACGGGCCTCATGGTGGTGGGCCTGGGCCTGCTGGGCGTCACGGCGCTGGTGTGGCTCACCGGTGCCCAGAACAACTCGGCGCTGGTGGGCTTCGGCTTCGGCGCCAGCCTGATCTCGGTGTTCGCCCGCCTCGGCGGCGGCATCTACACCAAGGCGGCGGACGTGGGCGCCGACCTGGTGGGCAAGGTCGAGGCCGGCATCCCCGAGGACGACCCGCGCAACCCCGCGGTCATCGCCGACAACGTGGGCGACAACGTGGGCGACGACGCGGGCATGGCGGCCGACCTGTTCGAGACCTACGCGGTGACCGCCGTCGCCGCCATCCTGCTGGGCCTGCTCACACCCGAGTTCGCGGGTGACCAGCGGTTCGTCTTCTACCCGCTGCTGCTGGGCGCCGTCGGTGTCGTCAGCTCCATCGTCGGCATCTTCGCCACGCCCCCGGCGCGGCCGGGCGCCATCATGCGCGCGCTGTACCAGGGTGCCCTGGCCAGCGGTGCCGTGGGGGCCATCGGCTTCTACGCCGTCACGCGGTGGCTGGACCTTCCCCTCAACCTCTTCTACGCGTCCCTGATCGGGCTCGGCGTCACCGTGGCGATGATCATCATCACCGAGTACTACACCTCGGCCAACTACCGGCCGGTCCAGAACATCGCCCACGCCTCCCAGACCGGGCACGCCACCAACATCATCGCCGGCCTGGCGGTGGGCATGCGCTCCACGACGGCGCCCGCCCTGGTCATCGCGGTGGCCATCCTGCTGGCCTATGACCTCAGCGGCCTCTACGGCGTGGCCATCGCGGCCATGGCGATGCTGTCGCTGACCGGCATCATCGTCACCATGGACGCCTACGGCCCCATCACCGACAACGCCGGCGGCCTGGCGGAGATGGCCGATCTGGAGGATTCGGTCCGCGAGGTCACCGACCAGCTGGACGCGGTGGGCAACACCACCAAGGCGGTGACCAAGGGTTACGCCATCGGCTCGGCCGGCCTGGCGGCGCTGGTGCTCTTCGCGTCCTACGTGGAGGAGCTGCGCAAGGCGGGCGTCGAGGCCCTGAGCTTCGACCTGGGTGATCCCTACGTCCTGGCCGGCCTGCTGATCGGCGGCGTCCTGCCCTTCCTCTTCGCCTCCATGAGCATGGAGGCCGTGGGCCGCGCGGCCTTCGACGTGGTGGAGGAAGTGCGCCGCCAGTTCCGGGAGATCCCCGGCATCATGGAGCGCAAGGCCAAGCCCGAGTACGGCCGGGCGGTGGACATCGTGACCCGGGCGGCGCTGCGCGAGATGGTGCTGCCGGGCCTGATCCCGGTCGTCGGGCCCCTGGCTGTCGGCTTCGCCCTGGGCCCCAAGGCGCTGGGCGGGCTGATCGTCGGCTCGATCATCACCGGCCTGTTCCTCGCCATCCAGATGACCAACGGCGGCGGCTCGTGGGACAACGCCAAGAAGTACATCGAGATGGGCCATTACGGCGGCAAGGGCACCGAGGCGCACGCGGCCGCCGTCACCGGCGACACGGTGGGCGACCCGTACAAGGACACCGCCGGCCCGGCCATCAACCCGATGATCAAGATCATCAACATCGTGGCCCTGCTGATCGCGCCCATCGTGGCGTCGCTGTGGCTGTAAGAAAGCCGCGGGCTGTCCCGGGCCGCGGCGGGCGGCCGGGTTGCGCTGTCCGGAGGCCGGCGGCGCCGGTACGAAACGTCTCGCACAGTCCCATCGAGACAAGGAGAGGGCATGCGCGGCGCATGCCCTCTCCTCACATTGCTTCCCCAGACCTCGTTGCTTCCCCAGACGGTCGCGGTAGACGCGGTGCTCGCGCTCGACCGCGCCGCCGGCTCGATAGCTCGACACCCCGCGGGGGCGGAGATCCGACCGTCCAGTGCGGCTATCGCCGCCGGCGTCCGGCCATGGTGCGTTGACCGGCCGCCCTTGACGCGGAGATACGCCCTTTCGGATAATTAGCTCCGCCCCGCCAGCAGTTCCCCGACTGCTGATCCTTGTGTCTTGGGCGCTGACGAAGGGGTCACGCGGGCAAGCAATGTCCCTCTAGATGCCATGCAGGTATGCTTGCAAAGATAAGCAAGAAGGTTGTGAAAGGATGAATTCTGCAGAGGCGCTTGTCCGGGAGCGTGAGAAGGAAAACTGGAAACGGAACGTCATCTTTTTTTTGGGCAGCCAAACCATCTCACTGTTCGGCTCGTCCCTGGTTCAGTATGCGATCCTGTGGTACATCACACTCAACACGCAGTCCGGCGCGATGATGACGATCTATATATTGTGCGGCTTTCTCCCCACCTTTCTCTTGTCCCCTTTCGCAGGCGTGTGGGCCGACCGGTACAACCGCAAGATGCTGATCATATGGTCTGACGCCATCATCGCGCTGGTGACCTTGATTCTCGCCATTGCCTTTCTAACAGGCCACGGTTCCATGGGGCTCCTCTTTATCATCGCCGCGATCCGCGCGCTTGGAACCGGCGTTCAGAATCCCGCGGTCAACGCGATCCTGCCGCAAATCGTACCGACGGAACAATTGACCAGAGTGAACGGAACCAACGGCAGCTTGCAGGCGCTGATCATGTTCATTGCGCCCATGGTTAGCGCTGTACTTCTCACGACGTCGGCGATCGAGACGATTTTCTTCATCGACGTCCTTACCGCCATCATCGGGATCGTGACCCTTCTGGCGTTTGTCCGTGTCAAGGCGCACCCCAAGGCCTCGAAAGTGCACACGACAAGGTATATCGACGACATCAAGCTGGGGTTGTACTACATCCGGTCGCACATATTTCTAAAAAACCTATTCCTGTTCTTCGCCGTATTTTTCTTCCTGATGGCGCCGGCCGCCTTTCTCACACCTTTGCAGGTGGCGCGAAGCTTTGGCGATGATGTGTGGCGGCTGAGCGCGATTGAGATCGTCTTTTCGGCCGGGATGATGACCGGCGGCGGATTGATTGCGGCCTGGGGTGGATTTCCCAACAAGGTACATACCATGGCCTTCGCAAGCGGGATCATGGGAGCGTGCACATTCGCCCTTGGCGTCGTTCCGTATTTCTGGATCTACTTGTTGATCATGGCTGTATTCGGTGTGGCACTGCCGATTTTCAACACGCCAACCAACGTGCTCGTTCAGGAAAAAGTGAACGAAGACTATTTGGGAAGAGTGTTTGGCGTACTCGGGATGATTTCGAGTTCGATGATGCCGGTAGGCATGCTCCTGTTCGGACCGGTTGCCGACGTGGTGAAGATTGAATGGCTTCTTGTCGGCACGGGAGTGCTCACCGTCATCTTGACGATTTTTCTCGCCAGAAACCGGGCGCTGCTGGAAGCGGGTGCCCCTAGCTAGCACCGGGCTGCGCGCGGCGCATGCCCGCGATGCCATTACGGAACACCGGCCTTACCGAAAGTCCCTGACGTGTCGCAGAGTCCCAGAGACAAGGAAAGGGCATGCGTGGCGGATGCCCTCTATAATTTTTCTGTCCCATGCCTGCCACGAAGAGAGACTGACGGTACTCCTCACGACACGAACTCAGCGCGAAGGTGGAACCCAGCGAGGTACCGTCGCCGATGGTCCACCTGACCGCCCGCCAGACGCACCCACTGCCGGGCGGGCCGTGGCCCTGGATCCCAAGGTCCGCCTACCGCCAGCGGAACCGCCTCCCGGCGGGACCGGGGCCGAAGCCAACAAAGCGGCGACAATGCGTGGGAGCTCGATACTGTGAGGAACCACCCTCCCCCGGGGCATATTGCACTCCCTGGAACTCGCCGATGCCGGGCACATGCGGGCGGATCACGCCACGAAGGTGCGGTCCTCAGTTATTTTGCTGCTGGCAGGATTTGGCGTAGTCATTAGCGAAGACCCAGTCTGCCATTATCTGACCGCGCTAGAAGCCCTCATACCGATCACCGCCGCCCATCCCCTACCCAAGAACTGGCGTCATGGGGACTACGTCGGGGTCGATGGCTCCGTGGGAGCATACACCTGGACGGAGATGCAAGGCGACTTGAGGTGAGAAATCGTGCGGCGGACGAAAACGAGCTTTTTGCTGCTCACTGCTCTCGTTCTCGTCGCCATGGGCGCCTACGCGCTTGTGAGCACGGTAGGAGCACACGACGGGGATCATGCAACGGGCCAACGAGCACCCGCTCCTGGCAACCCACCGGACCCAAAGCCGGAGAAGCTAGACCCAATTAGCGCACTTGCATCCTTGGACTTCAATGTTTTGGTCCCGAATGACCCGGAGGCCTACAAGGTTGTTGAACTCCAGGTCTTTACCGATAACGGCCGCGTACATAACGTAAGCATAACTCTCGAGCTTCCAAGCGGGGCCGTAGTGATCCTTGATCACATTCCGGGCGCTTCGATTCCTTTCAACCGTACCCCGAGCGCTTCGCCAATACGGGGTGAATCGGGCTTCGAGTTCTCCAACGAGGTATTCTCCGAGGTGGGGGTGGATTGAAGACAGCACGCTGTACAAGTTGTTCGGGCAAGGTGTCGACCTAGCCACGCTAAAGGCGGTCGCCAACGACTTGGTGCCCTTAAAGAGCGTGTCCAATAGCCACCTTGCCGTCCTTCAGCGCCAGTTGGACACGGGGCGGCGAGTGGGAAGGCTAGCACTGAAGACGGTTGCCGTCCTGGGGCCGTTTGAGTTCGTGAGGGTTCCGGCAGGTGGAAAGATACCCTTGAATGTCCCCGTGCCCGGCGCGGGTGCCATGGCGAATCCGACCGTTGAGGGAAGCGTTGCTGACGTAGAAAAGGCAACGCCATTCCGCGTGGTGACACCGAAGCATAACGGCCTCCGTCTTGTGAAAGCCAAAACGGGTAATTTTATAGTTCCGTTCGGCCGGGACAAAGGGAAGGTTAAAGTCCTGGCAGACTTGCAATACGAGCATGCCGAAACCGGGGCGCGGGTCGTACTCGAGCAGCGACCAATTCCCCTTGATGCGAACGACCGAATTCCAGTCGTGGTACCGAACGAACAAGGTCAATACGAACTGACGATCCTGAAGGACAACGGATTGCAAGGC
>DATCKH010000210.1:0-1949 GCA_036562425.1 Thermaerobacter sp.
CGGCCACCCCGGCGCTGGCGGCGCTATGGGAAGGCCGGCTGGTATCTTGATGCCATCGTCTGAGGCCACAACCTGGAGCCATCACAGCCGCACGGCCTCCCGGACCGGACCGCCGCCGGCGGCAGCGCGCGGCCTCGCGGCCGCAAGCTCGGCGCGGACCCCTCACCGGCTCCCATCCCGGGCCGCCGGTGAGGCGTAACCGACCGGGGCCCGCCCGGCTGCCGGTGCCCGGGGCGGCGGGACCGCGCGCCGCGGGACCGGGCGCCGCAGTTCCCGTCACATGGCCGGCAGCACCCGCGTCACGTATTCCCGGAACCGGATGAAGGACTGCCCCGTTTCCCGGACCTTGTAGCTAATGGGCACCTCGGCCAGGCGGTATCCCTGGCGGACGATGTTCAGGGTCATCACCTGGGCGTAGTTGTAGTCGTGGATGATCTCGCAATCCCGCAGCACGTCCCGGGTGAAAGCCCGCATACCAGTCTGCCCGTCGCTGATCCACCGCCGCAGGAGCAGGGACTGCAGCAGCGAGAACGCGTAGTTGCCCAGCCGCCGGTGCAGCCGCATGCCCCGGATGCGGCCGCGAAAGCGGGAGCCCAGGACGTAGTCGGCCTCGCCCCGGATCAGCGGCGCCAGCAGGTTCGGGATCTCCTCCGGCGGGTACTCCTCGTCGGCGTCGATCATCACCGCCAGGTCCGCCCCGTGCTCATAGGCCAGGCGCATGGCATGGCGAACCGTGTAACCCAGGCCGCGGTTCCGATCGTGGCGCACGACGATGTCGGCCCCGGCGCGGCGTGCCACCTCGGCCGTCTTGTCGGACGAACCGTCGTCGACCACCAGCACCAGCGTCTCCCACCCGGGCCAGGCGGGGCGGGGGATGCGGGAGATCACCCGGCCGATGGCCGCTTCCTCGTTGTAGGCGGGCAGGAACACCACGATGCGACCCGCGTGTCGCCGTTGTACGGTCACCGGCCACCACCCCCCGCGGCGCCCGCTCCCGCCGGGCGGATGCCCGGCCCGCCCGCCCGCGCCCCCGGCCTGCCGGCGGCCGGGTCCTGGCGCCGGGCCGCGAAATACGCCTCGAGGTCCGCGTCCAGGCCGGGCGCCCCCGGTTCCAGCCCCTCGGTGAGCACCGGGCCACGCGCCCGGGCGGGCAGCGGCAACCCCAGCAGGTACATGAGCGTGGCAGCCACCGAAACGATGCTGTGCCGCCTGCCCACGCGCCGATCCCGGGCTACGTTCTTCCCAACCAGGAAGAAGGGTACCCAGCGTTCCCCCTCACCCAGGTGGCCGTGACCGCCGATGCCGTCACCCTGACCGTGGTCGGCGCAGATGAGGAAGGTGGTGTCCCGCGTGTACCCCCGCTCGTGCAACCAGGCGAAGAACTCCTCGATGTGGGCGTCCGCCTCGCGGATCCGCTGCAGGTACTCGGGATAGTGAACACCGCGGGCGTGCCCCGTCTGATCGGTGGCGATGAGCTGGACGATGAGCAGGTCCGGATCTTCTTCCACCAGGATCTGGCGGGCGGCGGCCATGATGTTGCCGTCCACCTCGTCGCCGTGCTGGACGCTGGTGATGGCCCGCACGTGATCCCCGAAGGCGTCGATCAGGTGGGCGATCCCCAGCAGCACGCCCTTACGCCCGTGGCGCGCCAGTACGTCGAAGACGCTTTCCACCCGCACGCCCAGGCGCAGCACCAGGTTGCTGGTGATGCCGTGCTCCCGCGGGTAGGTGCCGGTGAACATGGAACTGAAGCAGACCACCGTCCGCGCCGGGTAGACGGTTTCCATGGCGTCGAACCGTGTCCCGCGCCGGGCCAGCCAGTCCAGGAAGGGCGTCTCGGCCCGTTCCAGCTTGTCCTTGCGGCAGCCGTCGATGACGATCACGATCACGCGGCGGGCCGGCTCCGGCAGGGGCGCCGGCGCGGTGGCGTACTCCTCGTACTCCGCCGG
>DATCKH010000231.1:0-7485 GCA_036562425.1 Thermaerobacter sp.
TCGCGGCGTAGGTGGTGTATGCATGGCGGTGCAGTGGACCGGCCACCTTAGAGACTAAGGAGGTCGGTCCAATGCTCCGTGGTGTACGCTGCACGGTCAGCGACTGCAACTACTGGCGGGAGGGCAACTACTGCGACGCGGAACAGATCCTCATTACCCACGACTGGGTAGGGGACAGCTACCCCAATTCCGTGGACGTCCATCAGCTGGAGCAGATCGTTTCCGAAACCGGAGGCACGCCGGCGCGACACTGCACGGACACCTGCTGCAAGACGTTCGAGCCGCGGAAAAAGTCTTCATGAAGACAGCCTCAGAGAAAGATGGCTTGAGGTCTGCAGCGGATGCCGGCTGCTACGGGGGCTGAATTAGGCGCCAACAAGGGCGGGCGGCCTCGGAAGTGCCGCCCGCTCAGTACGTTCGGTGAGGTGACCGGCTGGGAGAGCGCTAGGCCTGGGGCCCAGCACTTTCCCCATCGCCTTTGATCGCTGCCGAGCGGGAGCTGTGGAAACGCGCGGCGGCGCCTGCCTCTACCGGATCGGGTACCCCGGTTGCAGGGCCGGCGCCGGCACGCTGCCCAAACCCACGCGCAAAGGAGCGTGGGGGCGAAGTTTCACATCGCCGAGCGGCGCACAACGTCTGGACGGAAAGTTCTCGGCTTCGGTCACCGGCCATGGGTCAAGGACTCCTACCAGCGCCTCCAGGTACCGCCCGCTGCCTGACGGCGGCTGCTGGCCCAAAACTGCACCCTCGACTGGCCTGACGAGCGCCGCTTATATCGCGAAGCGTAGATTGCTAGCAACTGGCGGCGTGTTACGATGGACGAGCACACACGGCACCAGTCCTTTACGGTGGATCCGCGGGCTCGGAGGCGGCGGAGGACGAGGGCCTTGCGGTGGCAGTGCGGGTGTACGGCCCGGCGGCTGCGCGCCCGCTTTCGACCTTTCCTGCCGCGGCTGGGGCAAGGCGACTCCGGCAGGCCGAACCCGCGCTCGGCCAGCCACCGCGCCGCTTCCAGGCGGTCCTTGGTCGGGTACTTCTTGTCCCGAAACACCTCCAGCATAAACCGCACTAGTTCCTTGCCGTCCTTGGTTTCCCGCCGGATGAGGTACTTCACCATGGTTCCCTCCTTCGTGTCGTCCGCCCGGGCCGCCGGTGCGCCCCGCATTACCCCGGGCACGGCCGAGGGCGGCCGGGCAGGGAAAGGCAGCGGACACGGAGCGATGGCTCCTACGGCCTATAGGGGGTATATGTGAGTGGGGGGCATATGTGATGGGCATACGCTCCAGCCGGGACGGACGTCACGGGTGGAAGTGGATCTGTCCCGGCCGGGTTGGCGCCGTTCCATCGCGCAGCCCGGCGCCGCCTTCCCTCGAGGGTGGGCGAGAGTGGGACCGTGCCGGCCTGAAGATCTCGCCGTAGCCAAATCAGGGGGCGGCCTACATGGCCGCCCCTATCGGATTTCGCGGCATCGTGCGAGACTGCCTCATGTCGTTCAAAGTCCCAGGGCCTGGATGGTCTCCCGCAGGATCGCGGCGGACCGCTCGAGTGCCTGTTCCTCCTCCGAACTCAGCGTCAGGGGTAGCGGCCCCCGGGCGCCGTGCCGGCCGACCACGCAGGGTACCCCCATGTAGACCCCGTACCGGGGGACCAGGGTGGAGACCGTCAGCACGCTGTTCTCGTCGCCGAGGATCGCCTCACAGATCCGAGCCAGGGCCAGGGCAATGGCGTAGTAGGTCGCCCCCTTGGCGGCGATGATGTGGTAGGCGGCATCCCGGGTCTCGGTGAAGATAGCCTCCCGCTGCTCCGGGGAGAGACCCAGCGGGGGCTTGTCTCCTAAGGGGCTGCCGGCGACGGTGGCGCCGGACCAGACGGGAACCTCGGAGTCCCCGTGCTCGCCGATGATGTAGGCGTGGATGCTGCGGGGGTGGATGCCGAGCTCCTGACCGATCCGGTACCGGAACCGGGCCGAGTCCAGGAGCGTCCCCGATCCTATCACCCGTTCCACCGGCAGGCCGGAGATTTTCTGGGCCTGGTAGGCCAGGATGTCCACCGGGTTGGTGGCCACCAGGAGGATGGCCTCAGGCGCGTGCCGGACGATCGCCGGCACCACCTCCGCCATCACCTGCGCGTTCCGCTGCAGAAGTTGCAGCCGGGTTTCACCCGGCCGCTGCGCGACTCCGGCGGCGATGACCACCACCTGGCAACCCGCCAGGTCCGGGTAGTCGCCGGCGACCACCCGGCAGGGAGGAAGGAAGGGCGCGCCGTGGCTCATGTCCAGGGCGTCACCCAGGGCCTTGTTCCGGTTGGCGTCGATCAGGACCAGTTCCTGGGCCAGCCCCCGGAGGAGAGCCGTGTACGCGAACGTGGACCCTACCGCGCCGCAGCCCACCACCCCAAGGCGGAGACCGAGGGCGTTTGTGACCATGGCATATACCTCCGCTCGCCGGCCCTCTACAGGGCCGTGTTTTCACTTCTAACGCTACCCAGGGGGTGACCGGCCCAGGAAGGTTGCGTTACGGCGTCCCCAGGCTGTCTCCCGGGCAGCCAATAGGTGAAACGGTGAGAACCCAGCACCCGGGCACGCCTGGTGGGCGGCGTGATCAGGACTTTAGTTCCGAGACCCGGACGAAGGAGTACCCCTGGGTGCGGAGTTCATCGATCAGGTGCGGTAAGAACCGGACCGTGTTCTCCAGGTGCCTGCGCCCGCCGAAGGAGTGCAGCAAGACGATGCCGCCCGGACGAAGCTGGGTTCGCACGATCCGATCCATCTCTCGCGGCGCCGTTCCGGCCCAGTCGCGCGGGTCCACCGTCCAGCCCACGAGTGGCTGCCCCAGTTGACGTGCGGTTTGCAGCAAGTCTTTCGTCACGACCCCGTAGGGAGGCCGGATGGTGGCGGGGCGGTAGCCGATGACATGCTCGATCCACTGGTTCAGGCGCTGGATCTCCTGAAGTGTCTCGCGCGTACCGAGCTTTCTCATATCCCGGTGCGACCACGAATGATTGCCGATCTCGTGGCCTTCCCGGGCGATACGGCGCACGACTTCCGGATAGCGCTGGGCATGCGTGCCCACCAGATAGAACGTTGCAGGCACTTGTTTCTGCCGGAGGATGTCCAGGATGACCGGCGTCACCCGGCCGTCGGGGCCGTCGTCAAAGGTCAGCGCCACCCGTTTCAACCCAGGTGCGGAATGGCCGGCCGGTTTCGGCAACCATGACGCTGCTGGCCGCCATGACGCCTGCCTTCCCAGGAGATGATTTGGCCGCCTGGCGGGTAAATCCCTTGCGTCGACCACGACGCGCCTATCCCGCCCGGTGCCCTCGGGCGCCCGGGTGACCATCTTAGACGGTGGGCGGGCGGTGGACTGGGGCAGGACCCGCCTGCTGGGCGTCCATGCGGCCGCGGGGTCGCTGTCCGCCGAGACTCCCGCCAGTCCCAGCATGCAGCAGCCGGCGACGAGCACCATTGTCTGGAACCACCCGTACAGCCTGACGCCCCAATCCGCGACGGCCCGTTGTCTCGAATGGCCTTGCATGATGCCCTCGTCCCCCTCCTCCGCCGGCGGCCGGTCGAGCCGGTTCCGGCGAGGCTTGTTCCACCCATTGGGGGATCTATGCCGGACTTGTCTTGAAAATCCCCGGCCAGGGGACCGAACGGGGCGCTCGGCCGGTCGGTTCCCGCGGCGGGACAGTTCCCTCGTCGTTCCCGGGCGACCCCATGAGCCGAGCTGGAGGGCCGCGTTGTCGTCGTCTCAATGTAGGGGAATCTCCACCGTCCACGGCCCCTCCGCCACCACACCCGGCGAGCCGAAATCGATCAGGAGGAACCCCTCCTGGGGGAGGTGAGCCAGGTAAAGCAGGTCGATCTGGAAGACCTGGTCGGTGTCGGGATCCAAGGTGAACGACACCGACTGCGGGTGCAGGTCCGGGTCGATTTCCCCACCATTGGCGGCATAATGGGCGTTCACCGACAGGCTCTGCAGGCGGACACCCCCGCGGCCGGACCCCAGGTCCAAGTCCAGCGTGAAATGGTCCCAGGCGGGGCGGGCCACACGCCGCACCACCACCGGCCACCGGCCTACCTTCACCCGCTGGTTCAGGTTGAGCACGGCACCCGGGGCGAGGCGGTCCAGGGGGATACGCATGCGGGCTTCTCCGGGTTCCTCCACATGGACCTGGGCGACGGTGAGGCGGAGAGACGAAACCCGCCGCGCCAGGGGCCCGCTAAACCGCGCCAGCAGGTCGAAGGTCGGTGCTTCAGGCCAGCCATGGGTGAGGCGTGCCTCTCGAAACGGGTAGAGGCGGCCCTCCGGGTCCGAGAGCCTCAGTCCCGCGGCCCCGGTGACGCGCCAGGCGTCTTGCCCCGCGTCGTCCCCCGCGGCGCTGCCCGCTGCGCTGCCTGTCGCGCCCCCCTTCGTGCTCCTGGCAGTCCTGCTCTCCGCGTCGCCAGCGTCACCGGCCCTGCCGGGTTCCCGCTGGGCAGCGGGCCGTGCAGCCAGGCTAATCACGATCTCGTCATCCGTGGCCACCACGTAGGGCACACCGACTTGTATTCCAGACCGGGCATCGGACCAGGCCTCCGGATGCGCGGCGGCGAGCCCGGCGGCGGGCAGGTCCACCAGTGCAAGGGGAATGCGCGTCACCGGCGCCTTGGAGCCGATTCCCGCTCCAGCCGCGGCTGGCGGCGCCTCGACGGCCAGGGTGGCCTGGCGCGTGTCCGGCGGCAAGGCAGCAAACCACAAATAGACCGCATCGGTGGGAGAGCCGGAGGAAGCGGCCCGCAACGGCATGGTGCCCCCGTTGGGCAATTCGAGGCGCCAGGCTGAAGCGAGCCATTCTTCGGAAAGCCGGGCGGGCTCCGCTGCCACGCGGACGCGCACCTCCGTCAGCTCCGGCATGGCCACAACAGACTCCACCGTGACACGCCCCCAGGGCGGGGTGACGGTCACCGGTTCCGCCAGCACCCGTGTGCCGTGGCCCTGGTCGCGGACGAAACCGGCACCGGGAATCCACCGGGCAATGTGGTCGAGGGCCGCCTGAACCACCGCGGGGTGGGCCCACACCATGGCGCCCGCCGCCAGCAAGAGGACTGCAGCGGCGACCCCCACCCAGCGGGCGCCCGGCCGCCGGGCACCGCGCCGTCCGGCACCGCGGGCGCTGCTGCTCGCACCGGCGGTCTGGACTCCAGTGGCCCAGGGCTTCCCGGCGAGAGCCCGCGATCCCCCGCGGTCGCCAATGCCGGTACCGGGCCGGTAACCGGATCGGTCCGGTTGTCCGGAGGCGGCGGGCCGGGCCTTGCCGGTATCGTTTCCGGCTCCTTGATGCTTTGGGGCTAGTTGTGCGCGAACGCGGCGGCGAACCCGCTCGACGGCCTCAGGCGAGGGCGGGGGCGCCGCCCGGGCCAGCAGCTCGAGGAACGCTTCCCCGAAGGCGTCAAGACGGTCCTCGGGGATGCCAAGGTCCTGCAAGAAGGTCGCTTCGTCCGGGGTCAACCCGGTGCCCATGGCGTCCGAGTGCGGCGTGGCGCCGGCCGCGCCGGTGGCCCCCGTATGCCGTCCCCTCTCCATGCCGGCGTTCCCGCTGGCTCCGCTCCGATCACGCTTCATGCCCTGACTCCTCCTGGCACTCCCCGAGTCCCGCTTCTGGCAAGGGACGGGCCGTGGGCCCGGCGGCCGTCCGGCCGGCCATCACGGCGGCCAGAGCCGCCCGCAAGGCCCGCCGCGCCCGCCACAAGCGGCTATCCATGGCGTTGCGGCTGATACCGGCTTCCCGGGCCAGCTGGTGGATGGGTTCCTCCAGCACGTAGCGGCGGATCAGCAGGTCCCGTTCGGCGGGCGGCAAGGAATCCAGGGCCTGGCGCAGGACGGCAGCCTGCTCGCGGGCCAGTACCTGCTCCACGGGGTCCGATAGCGGTCCGGCCCCGGGCCCGGTGCCTGACCCGCCCGGCAAGGGCGCCGCTTCCCAGGGGCCCTCCCCCGGCGCTCCCACCAGCTCACCGGCACCGGGCAGCGTATGGGGAGGCCGGACGCGGCGGCCCTCTTCCCGCAGCAGTTGCCGCCGCCGTTCCAGGGCCGCGTACTTCAATAACATGAAGACCCAGGATCGGAAGCGGCCGCGGGACGGGTCGAACTCGTTGATACGGCGCCATGCTGCCACCAGGGCGTCCGCCGCCACCTCTTCGGCGTCGGCGGCGGTACCCACCGGTCCCAGGATCAAGCGCGCCAGGTTCAGCAGGGGACCCGCCAGCAGGCGCACCATTTCGTCCACGGCGCCGGGTTCCCCTCGGCGGATCCGGGCAACCAGATCCGGGGGGAAGTCCGGGGCAGGGGTGCCGACTTGACGGCGCACCGGCTCTGCCAGCACCTGGGCTAGGCGTTTTCCGGTGGCGGGTGAAGCGCCCCGAGGCAATTCCCGCGGCTCGGCCGGTTCGTCCCGGAGCGGCCGTTCGGTGGAATTGGAGATGGCCCATCGCCTCCTCGCCGGGTACCCCTTCACTCCCTACTACGGCCGCCCGTGCCGTCATCTTGCGCGGCGTGTGGCGGGCCGGGACCTGCGGGGCGGGGGGACTCTGGTCGCCTGCCGCAGGCCGGGGTCTCACCCCGCCCGCCGTCGATGATCGCTGGACGAGGCCCCGAGAGGCAGGAGCCCCATGGGTGTAGCCAGCGGTCGGGAGGAGGTAACCTGAAAGTGGAAAATAGCAAATATGTATGGAGGGGTGAAGGAGCCGTGAGCGACCGGGCGTTGAAACTCTTGCTGCTCCATATCCCTCCGGTGCTGGCAATTCTGGCCGCCCTCCTGGCGCGCATGTATAACGCGCCGGAGGGCGTCGGCCGGGTAATAATAGGTGGACTCCTCGGCTACACGCCCTTCTACTCCCTGACGATCCGCCACCTGTTGTGAAGGAACGTGCCACCAGCCGTGCTCGCCGGCGTCTCCACGTGGCACGGCCAGTGTGAGGGCCTCGACGGTTTCGTGCTGGTCCTGGCTGCTGTATTCTGCGACGACTTTGCCGTGCCCTACGTGGGGGCGGCCATGGCTGGTTCTTCGTGCCCCAGTCCGTCAGGCCTGGCACTGGGCATCGAGGCGGTCGTCATCCCCACGACGTCGGCGGTTGCTCTGGCACTGCCCGTCGCTTCGTGGCGAAGCCCCATGCAGGGCTCACTGTGATCACGTGTGCAGCAACGACATTCCCCGCGACGAGGCCCTGGCGATGCTGCGGGACTTCCTCACACACCCGCGATCAATTACCAGCAAGAAGAGGGCGACGTGCGCTCCGCCTGTGAATCCGACGACTGGAGGGTGTGGCGGCCCTGGGCGCTGACGCCGGTAGCCGTCGCTTGCGGCTCCCAGCCACGAGAGGAGCCACCAGTGCCACAGCCCATCGGACAGGTGCGCCATCGGGCCGGAGCCGGGCCCGGGCGGTGCCGTGACCGGCGGGGGAGGGCAGATCCCGGCCGCGGGCGACCCCGGGCAGGGCGGCAGGGAGCC
>DATCKH010000258.1:0-2532 GCA_036562425.1 Thermaerobacter sp.
GTCCCGAAAGAAGCGGGCCCCATCGGGACCCGCCGCCACCTGGAGACGGCGGGTCCCCCACCAGGAACCGGTCCCACGGTCACAGGTTGAGCCGGTGGTGGTCCCATGCCGATACCGATGATGACGGGTGCGAGCCGGCTGGCGGCGGGTACCCGCCGGTGCCGTGGCGCGCGGGGGCGGCCCTCCCTGGCGCTGGCCATCCTGGCCGCGGGGATGCTCCTCACCCTTCTTGGCGGCTGCGTCCCCCGGGCCATCGGCCCGCGTGCCGTCACCATCGAGCTCATGCCCGACTTCCGGTATGAACCCCGCGAGGTGGCGGTGCGGCCCGGGGAAACGGTCCGGCTCGTCCTGCGCAACCGGGACGACCGCCTCCCCCACGAGTTCCGCTCCGCCCAGCGCGTCGCCCCCGACATCCGCGTGAAACCCGGCCAGGCCCACGAGTTCCGGTGGACGGCACCGCCCGAGCCGGGCGCCATCGCCTTCTGGTGCGGGATGCCCGGTCACCGGAAGAACGGCATGGCCGGGCGGATCGTAATCCGCCCCTGACCCGCCCGCCGCCGGCTGATCAAGCTCGCGCGCTCACCCACTGTCCGGTCACGTAACCGAGCCAGGCGGCCAGCATCCCGGCCGCCAGGCTCAGCCCCACATAACGCCCCGCCCGCTCCCACTGGTTCTCGCGTCAGGGCGCCAGCGCCTCCTACATCAACGTCCCCCGGGTGGTGTACGCGTCCCCAAAGCCGGCGGTCGGGGTGAGCCACAACGTAGCGGGCGGCACGCCGTGCTACAGTACGGGCTGCAGGAGGGCGAGCAGAAAGACGCGACCTGATGACGAATTTGATGACAAAGGTGCCCTAGGGGAACATCGCTCCACCGCGCTGGCCGCTGAGCTGTGCCAGGCCAAAGCGCGGCACCGCCCCGGTAGTGTTCATGATTGGAAGCATGCTTCCAAGACCCAGCGGAAGGCAGGAGGTGTCCCCGGTGATCAAGCGATGGGTGCATTGCAAGCCCCCACGGTGGGCAGCCGTGGCCATGGCCCTGGTCCTGGCCGGCGCGTGGCTGGCGACCGCCCTCCCATCGCAAGCGGCGCCGGGCCAGGCCGGCAAAGGCGCGGGGCACGGCCATGCCCGCAACATCATCCTCATCGTGGGCGACGGGACGAGCCATTCGCTCCTCCAGGCGGCACGGCTGGTGGCGGCCGGGCCGTCGGGCCGGCTGGCCGTGGATGAGCTGCCTCACACGGCTTCAGTACTGACTCATTCGGCCAACTCCCTGGTAACCGATTCGGCCGCCGCGGCCACCGCCATGGCCACCGGCGTCAAAACCGTCAACGGGGCGGTCGGGGTCGATGCCGCCGGCAAGGCGGTACCGACGGTGCTCGAACGGGCCAAGGCGGCGGGAAAGGCGGTGGGGCTGGTCACCACGTCCTACATCACCGATGCCACCCCGGCTGCCTTCGCCGCCCACGTAACGAACCGCGACGACACCACCGCCATCGCCGCCCAGATGCTGGAGAGGGGCGTCGACGTCATCCTGGGCGGTGGCGAGAACGACTTCCTCCCCGCTGACCAGAACGGGTGTTACCCGCAGCCGGGCAAGCGTACGGACGGCCGCGACCTGATGGCGGAGGCCCGCTCCCAAGGTTACACGACGATCTGCAGAGCGGACGAGCTGGACGAACTCGCCGGGCGGCCCGTGAAGAAGGTGCTGGGGTTGTTCGCAGACGGTGACCTGTTCCCCGCCCTGTACCAGGAGGCCGGCGCCGCGGCGGGCGATGACGGAGGAAAGTCCGGTGGCGACGTGCCCTCCCTGGCCACCATGACCGCTCGCGCCATCGAGGTGCTGGCTCGGAATCCCAAGGGATTCTTCCTGTTGGTGGAGGAAGAGGGTACTGACGAGCTCGCCCACGCCCGTGATGTAGCCGGCGCTGTCCGGGCGGCCCGCGGGCTTGACGCGGCCGTCGAGGTAGCGCTGCGCTTCGCCCGGGACCGGAGGGACACGCTGGTGATCGTGGTGGGCGACCACGAGACGGGAGGCCTGGCGATTCAGGGGACCGGCAACGGCTACTCGTCCGATCCCCAGGCCCCCTGCCCGGCCGGCGCCGAGGGACCCTTCCAGACCCCGGGCGGCCAGGCCTTCTGCCTCTCCCAGGTGACCGCGGCCCACACCGGCCAGCCGGTACCGATCGCGGCTTACGGCCCCGGAGCTGCCCGCGTCACCGGCGTGCTGGACAATACAGACGTCGCCCGGATCATGCTCGCGGCCATGGGACTGAATCGGAAGCCGTAAGCCGTAGCCGGCGCCACCCCCTTGCACGGCTCCCCCTGGTCGGCCTTATAATTAATGGTCAGTGAGCGGAATAAAACGGCGAGCCAGGTAAGAGAGCGTAGCGGGACGTATCCGGAAGGGGAGTAGCCGCCGCGGCAGGAACCCACCTGCCGCGGTCCGGCGGGTCGTCACTCCGGCGTTGTGTCGCTGCCCGGCCCGCCGGGCTCATACGAGCGAGCGAGACCTTCGGGGTTGGTTGTACACCCC
>DATCKH010000243.1:0-1829 GCA_036562425.1 Thermaerobacter sp.
CCGTTGAGGAACTCCTGCGCGCTCATCTTCTTCCGCCCGGCAGGCTGCAGGGCGCGGATCCAGACGAGCCCGTCGCCACACTGCACTGCCACGGCGGCCGGCGTCACCGCCACCACCGCTCCCGGCTCGGCCTGGCCGTCACCGGCTGGCGGCACCGGCCCGGCCCCCTCCGGCGGCGTCGTGCTGGCACCGTATAGCTTGAGTACCTGGCCCTGCCACAGGGTGCGCGCGCCCGGGCGCGGGTCCAGCGCCCGGATCCGGCGCGCCACGTCCTGCGCCGGCCGCGTCCAGTCGATCCACTCGTCGTCCGCGGTCAGCTTGGGCGCCAGCGTCGCGGCGGCGTCGTCCTGGGGCCGGCGCGGTGCCCGGTTTTCGGCCACCAGACCCAGGGTTTCAACCAGCAGCTCGGCGCCCAGCTGGGCCAGCCGGTCGTGCAGTTCACCGGCGGTGACGGACTCGTCCAGCGGCACCTCCCTCTGCAGGATGATGTCGCCAGTGTCGAGCCCTTCGTCCATCCACATGGTGGTCACGCCGGTGACCCGATCCCCCGCCAGGATGGCGTGTTGGATCGGGGCCGCACCCCGGTGCCGGGGAAGCAGCGAGGCGTGCACGTTGATGGCGCCCAGCCGCGGCACCGCCAGCACCGCGGGCGGCAGCATCTTGCCGTAGGCGACCACCACCAGCAGGTCCGGCCGCCATTCCTCCAGCTGTTCCACGACCGCCCGGTCCAGCCGCTCGGGCTGGAGCACGGGCAGGCCGTACTCCAGGGCCACGCGCTTGACCGGTGGCGCGGCAGGCTCCAGGCCGCGGCCCCGGGGCCGGTCCGGCTGGGTCACCACCCCGACCACGCGCACGTGCCGCCGCAGCATGGCCTGCAGGCTGGGCACGGCGAACTCCGGCGTACCCATGAAGACGACCCGCAACTCGCTCTCCGGCGGCAGCTGGACGACGCGCCGCGCCCGGTCGGTGATCAGCACGCCGTCCAGATGGTCGATCTCGTGCTGCAGGCACCGGGCCAGCAAGCCGTCGCCCTCGATCCAGATGCGGCGGCCGTGGCGGTCGAGACCGGTTACCTGCACGGAAACCGGCCGCTCCACCTCCGCCAGGACCCGTGGCAGGGAAAGGCAGCCCTCGTAGGCGGCCTCCGTCTCCTCGCCGCGCCGCACGATCTCCGGGTTGATCAGCTCGATGAGCCCGTCGCCGACGTCGCACACGATGATGCGTTTGGAGACGCCGACCTGGGGCGCGGCCAAGCCGATCCCGTCGGCCTCATACATGGTGGCCGCCATGCGATCCAGCAGGCGGCGGATCTCCCGCGTGATCCGCGTCACGGGCTGTGCCGGCGTGCGCAGAACGGGCTGGTCTTCTCCCTTGACGATGGGCAGCGTCTCGGCGTCCCGTTCGCGGCGCCGGCCGGAACCCTGCCGCGGGCGTTCGGCCATGAGGCGTCCCTCCTCCTCTCCATTTTACATGGGCCCACAATATCGTACCGCTAGCGCCCCAAAGCGCCGGGATCCGGGCACCGGCAAGGCCGCAGGCGGGCCCGGGTCGCGCACGGCACGGCACCTTGCCCTCCTCCGGCCACGGGGCCCGCCGCTCACAGCATGCTCATGGGATCGGCGTCCAGTTGCAAGAGGACATCGTCGGGCAGGGACGCCCGCACGCGGCTTGCGGCCGCCCTGGTGGCCTCCAGGAGGGCGTCCTGGTCGGTGGCCCGCGCCAGAACGTGCCACCGCCAGCGACCGCGCAGCCGCTCGATGGGGGCCGGCGCCGCCGGCGTCACCTCGCCCCCGGGCACGGCGCGGCCCGCCAGCTCCTCCCGCCACACG
>DATCKH010000245.1:0-2489 GCA_036562425.1 Thermaerobacter sp.
GGCAACTGGAACTTGGGCAGGGCGAACCAGCTGGCCTCGCGCACGGGGCTGAAGTCCACCTGGCCCGTCAGGGCGGCGATGATGTACCCGCAAGCGGCTCCCAGGAGAACGGGTAACATGCCCAGCAGGCCGCGCCCGCGCAAGTACACCGAGAAAAGGATGGTCAGGCCCAGCGTGATCAGGGAGATGGTCCAGTTTTGCGACGCCATGTCCATGGCCGTCTTGGCCAGGGCGATGCCAATCACGATGGCCACCGCGCCCGTGACCGACGGCGGCAGGATGCGGTCGAGCCTTGCCTTGCCCGCCCGCTGGATCAGCAGCCCCATGAGGATGTTCACGAGTCCGGTGGCCACTACGCCCACCTGGGCGACGCGGTGGCCACCCCAGCTGGCGCCTACCACGGCCGTCACCGGCGCGATGTAAGCGAAACTACCGCCGTAGTAGAGAGGAATCCGCCCGCCCGAACCCAGCACCGCCACGATGGTGGCCAGACCCGACGCGAAAAGGCTGACACCAACGTCGAATCCGGTCAGGATGGCGCACAGCACCGTAGCCGGAAACATCGTCAGCACATGCTGGAAGCCGAGGCTCACCATGGCCCCGAATGGCGGCCGGTCCTGCGGCAGGTAGCCGATAACCTTGCCCCGCTCTACCGCCATGCGCAACGCCCCCCACGATGACCCGTTCGGGCGGCCGGTTCGGGGCCGGCCGCCCGAACGGGTGCACAGGATGAATGCGATCTGCTGGCCCGTCGATGGGTGACCCGCCTGTTGGCGCGCCTGCTGGTCCGGCCGCCGATGACGATCAGATCGGCCGGCCTTGCCTTACTCCTCCTCCACGAAGGCCAGCATGCGGCACCAGGCCGCTTCCCCGCCCTTGAACCGGAAGGGGAAGCAGCCCACCCACACCCTCTGGTTGAGGATGAGATCGATCTGCCCCCCGATGTTCTCCACGTGGAAGACGCCGTGGGGAAACAGCTTGGTATGGGTAAGCTGATAGTCCTCCTTGGGCCAGATCTCGTCCAGGGGCCGGCCCAGGTGCTCCTCCACCTCGCGGGCGATGTCCGGGCGCTGGTCACGGACCACCGTGGCCATGGGGTGATCGGTGGACATGGCGTCGATGGCCATCCAGCGGATACCCCGGTCCAGGACCCACTCCACGAACTCCCGCGTGGGGCCGGGCTGGCGCAGGAAGTACCGGGGCAGATCCGGCCGGGCGTCCTTGTGGTACTCCTTGGTCGTCGGGCTCCACTCGTCGTTGTAGTACTTGTGCCAGCCCGTATGGATGATCAGGATGTCGCCCTTCTCGATCTTGATCCCGTACTTCTTCTCCCAGGCCTCGAAGTGCTCGGGACCGTAGATGTCGTAGTCGCCGATACCGAACTGCTCGAGGTCGACCACGACGGCCGGTCCGAAGAGCTTCTCGATGGGAATCCCGGCGATGTCGGGGCCGGGGTCGTAGAAATGCAGTGGCGAGTCCAGGTGCGTGCTCAGGTGGATGGTGGACGAGATGTGCTGGGCGTTGACCCCTTCGAAGGCCATCCGCTTGACCCACTTCACCGTGGGTCCCTCGTAACGGGCGAACGCCGGCGAATTCACGCTGAAGTTCTGTGAGAGATCGAGCACCTTCACATGGCTCAGGTCGCTGAACTTGAACACCGAATCCCTCCTTCTCCGCCCTCTCCCGGCCGCGACCGCGGCTGGCGACGGGTTTCCTTGGGATACCCGCTACTCCCGCCGGCGACCCGGGCGGTGCGGGATCACCGGCCTGCACCCCGGCTCCTCCACCGGCGGGTGCGGAGCCCGGTCACATCGATGGGCCACCCTGGTCGAATCCCCGTGGTACCTGAGAACGAATAAGGTCCTGCCCTGGTTAAATCCCGCCGGGCACCCCCTCCAGTGACGGAATCCGTACTCTACTCCACATTGGCGACCCATATCCCCTTGCATCTGTCGATGAGCGTTTCGAATATCGTCGAATGCTACCTTTGTAGTCCCTCTCCAAATTGGGGGGAATGGCTTTATTTACGTGGCACCAAAGGTACGCGGACCCCGGCCCGAAACTGTTCGTACAATCCCTCCGGTTGCGCCTGTAGGGAACCCCCAGCCCCTGTCAGGCGGAAGGGCTCGGCCCCACCGGAGAAGCACACCCGAAGAGGAGCCATGGCGATGAGCGAGGGAGCACCCGTGATCCGAACCCGCATCCAGGCCAGCGCCTACTACGACTCCGTCACTCTCATGCAGCTCCAGCGGGACCTGCTGGCCCTGCCCGGCGTCGATGAAGCCGGGGCGGTCATGGGCACCGACGCCAACAAGGAACTGTTGCGGCTGGCCGGCCTGCTCTCGCCGGAGGCCGAAGCCGCCCGTCCCGATGACCTCGTGGTGACGGTGCGCGGAACCGACCCGGCACTGCTGGAGCAGGCGCTGGCCCGGGTGGAGGAATTGCTCAACCGGCGTCGGCACTCGCCAACGGGGGATGCGCCCCTACCC
>DATCKH010000246.1:0-3046 GCA_036562425.1 Thermaerobacter sp.
GGCGGCCGAGTTCCCCGACGTCGAGGTCGAGCACCTCTACGTGGACAACGCCGCCATGCAGCTGGTGCGCGACCCCGGCCGGTTCGACGTCCTGGTGACGGAGAACACCTTCGGCGACATCCTCAGCGACCTGGGGGCGGCACTGGCGGGCTCCATCGGCCTCCTGCCCTCGGCCAGCCTGGGGACGGGTGAGCGGCCGCCGCTGTTCGAGCCCGTCCACGGCTCGGCGCCCGACATCGCCGGCCGGGGCATCGCCAATCCCATCGGCGCCATCGCCTCCGCCGCCATGCTGTTGCGCCACGCCTGCGGGCTGGAGCGGGAGGCCCGCGCCGTGGAGCAGGCCATCGACGAGGTGCTGGCCGAGGGACCGCTGACGCCGGATCTGGCGGCCCCGGGCAGTGAGCCCGCTGGCACCGAGGAGGTCGGCCGGGCCATCGCCCGCCGGGTGCGGGAGCTGCTGGCGCCCGCGCCCCTGGAGGCCACCGGCAGCGCACAGAAAGGCGGGGCCGGCGACGTGGTGGCGGTCTCGTGGATCGGCGACGCCTACGGGTTCCGGCCGGTGATCCCGGAGGACGGCGTCGAGGCGGCCCCGGCAGGCGGGACGACCGGCGCCACCGCGGGCATGACCCGCGGCCGGCCGGTCACCGGGGACGCCAGCGGCGAAGCCGAAGGGGCCGGCCAAGCCGACCTGGCGGGTGACGCTTTCCCCGGCCAGCCCGTGGCAGAGGCGGAACCAGGGCAGGCAACCGCCCGCCGGTCCCGCCGCCGGGTACGCGTGGGAAAGGGGGCGTAAGTCATGGCCGAGACCGGCCTGGAGGCCCGCACCGAGCACGCCAGCGCACCGGCCACGACTCCGGTGCGGAATAGTGACGGCGCGACCCCGGGCAGCGGCGGCCCGGCGACCACGACGCCGGAAACGGGCACCGGCGGCGCGATGGGCGAGAGGGACGGGACCGCCCTCCCCCTGCGCAGCCGCCAGGTGGTGGAGGGCTACCACCGGGCCCCCCACCGGTCGCTGTTCAAGTCCATGGGCTACACCGATGAGGAGCTGCGCCGGCCGCTGATCGGGGTGATGAACAGCCGCAACGAGATCATCCCGGGCCACGTGCACCTGGACAACATCGCCCGTGCCGTCTGCGATGGCATCCGCATGGCCGGGGGCACGCCCATCCAGTTCGGCGTCATCGGCGTCGACGACGGCATCGCCATGGGCCACCGCGGCATGCGCTTCTCCCTTCCCAGCCGCGAGCTGATCGCCGACTCGGTGGAAACGGTGAGCGAGGCCCACCAGCTGGACGGCCTGGTCCTGATCCCCAACTGCGACAAGATCACGCCCGGCATGCTCATGGCCGCGGCGCGGCTGAACCTGCCCACGGTGGTGGTCAGCGGCGGGCCCATGATGGCCGGCAACGTCTTCGGCCGGGCGGTAGACCTGGCCACCGTGTTCGAAGGCGTCGGCGCGTTCCAGGCGGGGCGCATCACCGCCGAGGAACTGTTCGAGCTGGAGGAGGCTGCCTGCCCCACCTGCGGTTCCTGCTCGGGCATGTTCACCGCCAACTCCATGAACTGCCTCACCGAAGCCATCGGCCTCGGCCTGCCCGGCAACGGCACCATCCCGGCGGTGGAGGCCGCCCGGCTGCGCCTGGCCAAGCAGGCCGGGATGCAGGTGATGGAGCTGGTGCGGCGCGGCATCCGCGCCCGCGACATCCTGACGGAGGCCGCCTTCCGCAACGCCCTGGCCGTCGACATGGCCCTGGGCTGTTCCACCAACACGGTGCTGCACCTGCTGGCCATCGCCTACGAGGCCGGCCTGGCCGGCGTGATCAACCTGGACTTGATCGACGAGATCAGCCGCTCCACCCCCCAGCTCTGCAAGCTCTCGCCGGCCGGCCCGCACCATATCCAGGACCTGCACCAGGCGGGCGGCATCCAGGCGGTGATGGCGGAGCTCCTCCGCGGCGGCCACATCGACGGCAGCGCCCTGACGGTGACAGGCCGCACCGTGGCCGAGAATCTGGCCGCCGCCGAGCGGCGCATCCTGCGGGCCCGGGCCTGGCGTTCCGACGTGATTCGCCCGCTGGAAGAACCCCACAGTCCCGAGGGCGGCCTGGCCGTCCTGCGGGGCAACCTGGCCCCCGACGGCGCCGTGGTCAAGCAGGGCGCGGTGGACCCCGCCATGTTGCGGCACCGGGGGCCCGCCCGGGTCTTCGACAGCGAGGAAGAAGCTACCGCCGCCATCCGTGAGGGCGCCATCCGGCCCGGCGACGTGGTGGTCATCCGCTACGAGGGCCCGCGGGGCGGTCCCGGCATGCGGGAGATGCTGGCCATCACCGCCGCCCTGGCCGGCATGGGCCTGGACCGGGAGGTCGCCCTGATCACCGACGGGCGGTTCTCCGGCGCCACCCGCGGCGCCTCCATCGGCCACGTCTCCCCGGAGGCGGCTGCCGGCGGCCCCATCGCCCTGGTGGAGGAAGGTGACCTGATCGAGATCGATATCCCCAACCGGCGCCTGGAGTTGCTGGTGCCCGAAGAAGAGCTGGCGCGGCGCCGGGCGGCCTGGCAGCCGCGCCCGCCGCGGGAGACCCGCGGTTTCCTGGCGCGGTATGCCCGGGCGGTGACGTCGGCCAACACGGGCGCCGTGCTCATGGGGTGAGACCCGGCCCCGGCCGGAGGGGCTGGCAACGGCGCCCGCAACGCGGCACCCAGGCCCCGGCACCCAGGCCCGCCGGGCGTCACGCCCCTCCTACCGCCGGTGGGTGGGATCACCACGATCGATGGAGGTATGCGCCAATGACTCACAACCACCGAGCCGGACGAACGGCGGAAGCGACGAGGATGCGAGACGGCGAGCAGCCGGCGCCGGGCGAACCGCCCGCCGCCCGGCCCCCGGCGGCGCCGCCCCGGCCACTGACGGGGGCCCAGGCGGTGGTGCAGGTCCTCCTGGAGCAGGGCGTGGAGTACGTGTTCGGCATCCCGGGGGGCGCGGTGCTCCCTTTGTATGACGCCATGTATGACGCCCCCCTCCGGCACGTGCTGGTGCGTCACG
>DATCKH010000247.1:0-4737 GCA_036562425.1 Thermaerobacter sp.
GATGGCCGAGATCATCCCCATCATGACGAAGTACACGGCCCTTAAGGACCCCGCGCTGTGGGAGAAGGTCTACGTCCCGGGGCTGAACCCCGACGGCCGGTTGAATGTGGAGAGCTTGCAGGCTCAGCTCGACTGGTACCGGGAGAACGGTTACTTCAAGGGCGAGATCGACCTCCAGCGGGTTGTCGATCAGTCCCTGGTGGAGTACGCGGTGGGCGTGCTCGGTCCCTACGAGCAATGAGGGGACCGGGCGGGGCCGGCCGGGCCCGCCCACCGCTGTACCGGCCGGCCGTTCCGGCGGGTACCGGGGCGACAGGTTGGGTGACGGCCGCCCGCGCGAGCCGGGAGCGTCCGGGTCCCGTTTCCGGCCCGCGCTGCGGCCGCCGCCCCTTTTCCCGGAGGAACCGAAGGTGCCGTTGCCGGCCCTTTTCCCCGGAAGAACCGGCGGTACCGTTGCCGATCCCGCTCCGGACACCGTGCCAGCCATCCGTGCACCACCGGTCCGCGTGAGGGAGGGAGATGCATGAGCATGACCCCGGAAGCCGAGGAGCATCGCACCGCCCGCGCTGCCTCGCCGGTGCCGGCGGGCCAGGACGCGCCCCGCGCCGGCACCGCGACCGGCACCGTGAGGACAGCGACCGGGGCCGCATCCCGCCCGGGCCGGGATGGGCGCCGGCTGCTGGCCACCCACCGCGACCGCCTGCTGTCCGTCCTCAGCCCGCTGGCGCTGCTGCTGCTCTGGGAGCTGCTGGTCCGGGCGGGCCTGCTGGACGCGCGGTTCTTCCCGCCGCCGACCCAGGTGGCGGGCCGGTTCGTCGAGATGGTGGCGGACGGCAGCCTGGGGCAGCACGTGGGCATCAGCCTGCTGCGGGTGGTACTGGGCTTCGCGGCAGGGGCCATTCCCGCCATCATCCTGGGGCTGACCATGGGGTTGTTCCCGCTGGTGCGCGCCCTGCTGGAACCCATCGTCGCCGCCCTGTACCCCATCCCCAAGATCGCCTTGCTGCCGCTGTTGCTCATGGTGTTCGGCGTGGGGGAGACCTTCAAGATCGTCACCATCGCCCTGGGCTGTTTCACCCTGGTGCTGGTCAACACGGTGGCGGGGGTGGTGAACATCGACCGCATCTACGTGGATGTGGCCCGCAACTTCGGCGCCTCCCGGCTGGACTTCTACCGGACGGTGGCCTGGCCGGGGGCGCTGCCCATGATCTTCGCCGGCTTGAAGCTGGGGATGGGCGTCTCCCTGCTGCTGATCGTGGCGGCGGAGATGATCGGCGCCCGCAGCGGCCTGGGGTACCTGATCTGGAACTCCTACCAGGTATGGGACATGGCGGCCATGTACATCGGGCTGGTTCTGCTGGCCTTCTTCGGCTACCTGTTCACCATGGCCCTCAACGAGCTGGAGCGCATCGTGCTGCCCTGGCGGTCCCGCTAGACAGGGGGGATGAGGATGGCCGCGCAACCCAAGATCCGGATCCGCGGGCTGGTGAAGCAGTTCGAGACGCGCCGCGGCACCGTCACCGCCCTGGATGGGATCGATCTGGACGTGCAGGAAGGCGAGTTCGCCTGCCTGGTGGGGCCGTCGGGATGCGGGAAGACCACCCTGCTGCGCATCCTGGCGGGGCTGGAGCAGCCGACGGCCGGCAGCATCGAGGTGGCCCGCGGCGACCCGTCCCGGCCCCTGCAGGCCATGGTGTTCCAGGAGCAGTCCGTCTTCCCGTGGATGACGGTGCGCCGCAACATCGGCTACGGCCTGGCCATGCGGCGGGTGCCGCGGGCCGAGCGGGAGCGGATCGTCGCCCGGTACCTCCGCCTGGTGGGACTGGAGCGATTCGCCGACGCCTATCCCCACCAGCTCTCGGGCGGCATGAAGCAGCGGGTGAGCGTGGCGCGGGCCTTCGCCACGGACCCCGAGATCCTGTTGATGGACGAACCCTTCGCCGCCCTGGACGAGCAGAACAAGCTGCTGCTGGCGGAGGAACTGGTGCGCATCTGGGAGGGTACCCGCAAGACGGTCCTCTACGTCACCCACTCTATTGACGAGGCCATCCACCTGGCGGATCGGATCGTGGTTTTTACCGCGTCGCCGGGACGGCTCAAGGCCCACTTCCCCGTTCCGATCCCGCGCCCGCGGGATCTGGGCACGATTCGCGCCCATCCCGCCTACCCGTCCATCTACCAGCAGGTGTGGAAGGCACTGCGTGACGAGGTGCTGGCCGCCCGCCGCCGGGACGAGGGGGCGGTGGCGGCGGGGCGCCGGTGAGGACGGTCCCGGCCGGCGCGGGCGCAGGCCCCGGTGATGGGCGGTGACGGCTCGGCCGGACCTGCCCCCGGCCGGGGCCGCAGCACGAGACCGTCGCCGGCAAGTCACGGGCATGGTATACTGAATGCGCTGCCAGGAGGAGGCCTGTGCCGGGCATGCCGGCGCAGGCCTCCCTGCGTGATGGCGGTTTTGCAGTGGCGCAACCTTGTTGTGCGGGAGGAAATGCCGTGGCGGGGGTGAAGGCCCGGCCTGCCGGGCCGGGTGAGGACCGGGTGAGGGTGAGCCAGCGCGGGGCATGGCTCAGCATCGCCACCTACGTGCTGCTCAGTGCCTCCAAGATCGTCGCCGGCTGGCAGGCCGGCTCCCGGGGGCTGGTGGCCGACGGGCTCAACAACCTGACCGACGTCCTGGCCTCCATCGCCGTGCTCTGGGGGATCCGCGTCGCCGCCACGCCCGCCGACGCGGAACACCGCTATGGTCACAGCCGGGCCGAGACCGTCGCCCAGATGATCGTGGGTACCATCATGGCCCTGGTCGGGGTGGATGTGGGTATGAGCGCCCTCCAGGCCTTGTTGGCCCCGGGAGCCAACGCCCCGGAGGCCTACGCGGGCTGGGTCGGCCTGGGGTCGGCAGGCGTGATGGCCGCGGTGGCCACCTGCAACCAGCGGCTGGCCCGCCGGACGGGCAGCGCCGCGCTGCTGGCGGCGGCCCGGGATAACTGGTCCGACGCCCTGGTCAGCCTGGGGACGGTGGCGGGCGTCGCCGGCGCCCGCCATGGCTGGCGCTGGGCCGACCCGCTGGCGGGCATCGTGGTGGCCCTGCTGGTGGTGCGGACGGCCTGGCGGCTGATCGGGGAAGCCGCCCACGAGCTCTTGGACGGCTTCGATACCCGGCGGCTGGCAGGGCTCCGCGACCGGGTGGCCGCGGTACCGGGGGTGCGAGCGGTGCGCGACTTGCGGGCTCGGCAACTGGGCCACATCGCCGCCGTCGACGTGACCATCACCGTGGACCCGGAGCTCACCGTGGAAGAGGCCCATGCGGTGGCGGACCGGGTGGAGCAGGTGCTCATGCAGGACGCCGACATCCGCCACGTCCAGGTCCATGTGGAGCCGCACCGGAAATGACGGGCGGCCCGTCCCTGACCGCCCGTCAGTGATGGCCGCCGTGGATCTCGTCGTGATGTGCCCCCGGCTCACGCAGGTATTTCTCCGGGTCGCGCTCGAACTGTTCCCGGCAGAAGGGGCAGCAGAAATAGTAGGTCTTGCCCTTGTAAACCGCGGTCTCGGCACCCATCTCCTCGGCGGTCGCCTCGTCGATCTCCATCCCGCACACGGGGTCGATGGCCATGGACCGGCACCTCCTTGATCACACTATTGGCCCGGTGCCGCCGATTCCCTGCACGGGGACGGACCGGCACCCATGATTCACCCATGATGATTCCCTGCCGCGGGCGGGGTCGCGGCGCGGGGTGTGCCGGATGCAGCGCGGTGGCAAGGACGGGGTGAAGGGCCGGTGAAGGGCGGGATGAAGGGCAGGACGGGCGCCAGGGCGACGGGCGAGGCCGGGCGCGATGCCGGCCAGGGGCACCGCGCCGGCGCAGGCGCCGCCCGGCCGGACGAGAGGGCCGTGGCTGCGGGCGGGGGACCCGTGGCTCCGGGCGACCGCATCGAGCTCACCCTCCACGGGCTGGCGGCGGAGGGAGACGCCGTCGGCCGCTACCGGGGGATGGCCGTGTTCGTGCCCCTGGGCGCTCCCGGCGACCGCGTCCGGGCCCGGGTGGTGGAGGTCAAGCCGCGCTATGCCCGGGCCACGCTGGAGGAAGTGCTGGCGCCGGGACCCGGCCGCACGGGGCCCGCCTGCCCGCTGTTCGGGGCGTGCGGCGGTTGCCAGCTTCAGCACCTCACCTACGAGGCGCAACTGGCCTGGAAGCGCCAGCAGGTGATCGACGCCCTGACCCGCATCGGCAAGCTGGCGGAGCCGCTGGTTCTTCCCACCCTGGGGATGGAGCGGCCCTGGTATTACCGCAACAAGGCCGCGGTGCCCGTGCGCCGGCGCCCCGGCGGCCGGGTGGAACTGGGCTTCTTCGCGCGGGGTACCCACGAGCTGGTGGACTTCGGCCCCGGCGGGTGCGCCATCCAGCACCCCGTGATCAACCGGGTGGTGGAGGCGGTCCGGGAGTGGCTGGAGGAGATGCCGGGCGGCCGCGCCACCCCCGTGTACGACGAGGCGACCCACACCGGGCTCCTGCGCCACGTGGTGGTCCGCGTCGGGCTCAAGACGGGCGAGGCCCTGGCCGGGCTTGTGATCAACGGGGACGCCTTGCCGGCGGAAGAAGAGCTGGCGGCCTTCCTGCGCCGGCGCGTGCCCGAACTGGTCGGGGTGGTGAAGAACATCAACCGGCGGCGGGGTAACGTGATCCTGGGAGAGGAGACGGTCCCCATCGCCGGCCGGCCGTGGCTGGTGGACGAGCTGGG
>DATCKH010000251.1:0-2381 GCA_036562425.1 Thermaerobacter sp.
ATCGAGATCGTGCGCCGCGCCCTGGAGGAGCCGCTGCGGCAGATCGCGACCAACGCCGGTCTCGAGGGCTCCGTTGTGGTCGAGCGCGTGAAGCAGCTGCCTGACAACGAGGGCTTCGACGCGCTGATCGGTGAGTACTGCGACATGTTCCAGCGGGGCATCGTCGACCCGGCCAAGGTGACGCGGTCGGCGCTGCAGAACGCGGCCAGCATCGCCGCCATGGTGCTGACCACCGAGTCCCTGGTGGCCGACATGCCGGAGGACAAGAAGGAAGCGTCCTCCGGTGGCGGTGGCATGGGCGACATGGACTTCTGATCCCGCCTGTGGCGCCGTCGCCGCCGGCCGGGCCGCGTGGGTTACACGCGGCCCGGCTTTTTTCGTTGTCGGGGTAGGGAGACCTTGTTATCCTGGGCGCAGAACACGCCACCGGCCGGTTGGCTTTCCGGCCTGAATCCGGCAGCCGGACCCCGGCCGCTACCGCGGAAAAAGGAGCGAGCCCCTTTGGAGCAGCACCTCCTGCCAGAGCCGGAAGATTCCATTGTCATCCTCGACTTCGGTTCCCAGTACGGCCATTTGATCGCCCGGCGCGTGCGGGAGCTGGGAGTCTACTGTGCCGTCCTGCCCCACCATGCCCCGCTGGCCGAGATCCGGCGGCACCGCCCGCGGGGCATCATCCTGTCGGGGGGGCCGGCCAGCGTCTACGGCCATGACGCGCCCCGCTGCGACCCGGAGCTGTGGTCGGCCGGGGTGCCGGTGCTGGGCATCTGTTACGGGATGCAGCTCATGGTCCACGCCCTGGGGGGGCGGGTGGAGCGGGCCGAGCGGCGCGAGTACGGCCCGGCTCGCCTGCGCATCCAGGAGCCCGGCGAGTTGTTCGCCGGCCTCGGGGACGAAACCGGCGTCTGGATGAGCCACGGCGACAGCGTGGAGCGGTTGCCCGCTGGCTTCCGCGTGCTGGCTTCCACGCCCAACACCCCCTTCGCCGCGGTTTGCGACGACAGCGGCCGGCTCTTCGGGGTCCAGTTCCACCCCGAGGTGAGCCACACCGAACGGGGCCGGGATATCCTGGCCAACTTCCTGTTCCGCATCTGCGCCTGCCGGCCCACCTGGAACATGGGGGACTTCATCGAACGGGTGGAAGCAGCCATCCGCCGGCGGGTGGGGGAGGGACGCGCCCTATGTGCTCTCAGCGGCGGGGTGGATTCGGCGGTGGCCGCCCTCCTGGTTCACCGGGCCATCGGCGACCGCCTGACCTGCGTGTTCGTCGATACCGGCCTGCTGCGGGCGGGCGAGGTGGAGGAAGTCCGCCGGGCCTTCGGAGAGGAACTGGGCATCCCGCTGGTCGTCGTGGACGCCCGCCAGCGGTTCCTCCGGGCCTTGCGGGGGGTGACGGACCCCGAGGTCAAACGCAAGGTGGTGGGCGAGACCTTCATCCGCGTCTTCGAGGAGGAGGCCCGGCGGCTGGAGCGGCGCCTGGGACGGATCGACTTCCTGGTGCAGGGCACCACCTACCCCGATGTGATCGAAAGCGGTACGGGCGGGGCATCCACCATCAAGACGCACCACAATGTGGGCGGGCTGCCGCCGGACATGTCCTTCGAGTTGCTGGAGCCGATCCGCGACCTGTTCAAAGACGAGGTCCGGGAAGTCGGGCGCCGTCTGGGTCTCCCCGCGGCGATCGTTGACCGCCAGCCCTTTCCCGGCCCCGGCCTGGCCATCCGGATTGCCGGTGAGGTGACGGAAGAGCGCCTGGCCATCGTGCGCGAGGCGGACCGCATCGTGCGGGAGGAAGTGGAGCGGGCCGGGCTGACACGGTCGCTGTGGCAGGCCTTCGCCGTCCTCACCTCGACCCGGACCGTCGGCGTCATGGGCGACAGCCGCAGCTACGGCTATGCCGTCGCCGTCCGGGCCGTCACCTCCCAGGACGGCATGACGGCCGACTGGGCACGGCTGCCCTATGAGGTTCTGGAGAGGATCGCCATCCGCATTGGCAACGAGGTCCAGGGCGTAAACCGTGTAGTGTACGATATCACCCCGAAACCGCCGGCTACCATCGAATGGGAATAGTAAGTGCGGGGCCCCCTGGCAGTGCGCCCGTCGCGCCGAGGGCCCCGACGCCTGGCGCGAGACAAGGCGGGTCTTGTCGGGAAGTGACAAAAAACGGGGAGAATCTTGTCGTAAATTGCGATAAGGGAGCCTAAAGTCCTAATTTATGCACGTTTGCAGGAATTCCGCGGCCGGATGTCATAATGCGCCAGTGGACGGGCTCGCGCTGCGGTCCCTGGATGCCGGCTGGCACCGGCTCCTGGAGGTTCGGGCGCGGTACCGGCCGGGATCGCATGGGGAGGTGATCCCATGCTGCAGCGACTCATGATGGCCCT
>DATCKH010000252.1:0-7077 GCA_036562425.1 Thermaerobacter sp.
TGCCGCCGCCTCCCGTGCCCGCAGCCAGGCCGCCTCGGGCAGCGGCTCGCCAAACCAGACCACGTTGGGCCGCATCATGGCACCGCAGGCGGGGCAGCGGGGTATCCCGGAAACCCCGGGCCCCATGGACTCCAGGCGCTCGCATCGGGTGCAGCGGGCTTCCAGGAGGTTGCCGTGGAGCTCCACCAGGCGGCGGGAACCGGCCCTGCGGTGGAGCCCGTCCACGTTCTGCGTAATCAGGGTGAACGCGTCCCGCAACTCCGCCTCCAGCGCGGCCAGCGCCAGGTGCCCCGGATTGGGCCGGGCGGCCAGCACCAGGCCACGCCGCCAGTGGTACCACTCCCACACCCGCTGCGGGTCGCGGGCGAAAGCGGCGGGCGTCGCCAGCTCTTCCGGGCGGAAACCGCGCCAGAGGCCCGCGGCGCCGCGGAAGGTCGGTACGCCGCTCTCGGCGCTGATCCCCGCCCCCGTCAAGGCCGCCACCCGCCCCCGGCGGCTCACGGCCTCACGCAAGAGCGCAGCGGCCCGGGCGAGGGCAGCGTCATGGGCCCCCTGCTCGGTGGCCACTCCGATCCCCCCTCCTGGACGCCACCGGATCCGTGGTGGAGCGAGCAGGCCTGTGAGCTCCGGTCACCGCCCCTCTTCACCGCGGATCCGGCCGGTTCATCCCGGTTTGCCGGCTCCCAGCCATGTTCATGAGCGATGGGGCATACGGAAGCAACCCGCACGCCGGTAGCAACCAGGCAACCACCGCTCTCGAGGCGGGAGCCGTCAGCCCGCAAAGGCAAGAAATCGGCTCTGGAAAGCGAAGGGTTCAGCTCAAAGGCTTCAGCGACGGCGCCGTGCTGGGGAGGGACGACCGTGGGCTGGTACATGCGCAAGAGCTTCAAGATCGCACCGGGGGTGCGCCTCAACCTCTCCACCCGGGGCATCGGCTTCTCGGTGGGCACCCGCGGCGCCCGCATCGGCATCGGTCCCAGGGGCGCCTACGTGCACGCCGGCGCCGGCGGCATCTATTTCCGGAAGAACCTGTCCGCAAGGCGACGCCAGGGGAGCGGGCGGGGCGGTCCCCGCCCGGCCGTTCCCGCCGGCAGAACCGGCCGGGCGCGCCCTGGTCCTATTCCCGGCGCCGCGGGCGCCCAAGGCGGGGAATTCCCGGCCCCAGGCAGCGCGGAAGAGGAAGGACAGGCGATCGGCTACCCCGGCGGGGACGTCGAGCCGAGCAGTGCCCGCGATACGGCCCTGTGCTGCCTGTTCTTGGTTCTGCTGGTGGCCGCCTTCTTCTACCCCGTGCTCTGGGCGGGTGTGGCGGCCATGGTCGTGATGGCCGCTCTCAGCGGCAAGAAGGAGGCGGATCTGCGGGACGGGCTGCGCCGGGCGATCCAGGCGCTTCAGGCCGGTGAGTACGCCAGGTGCCTCGAGGAGCTGGCACCGCTGCTGGAGCAGCACCCTACCGAGGCCGATCTCTGGCTCGTGAGGGGCCTGGCCCTCTACCGGGCGGGCCGCGCGGCGGAAGCGGCCGAGGCCCTGCTGCGGATCGACGAGCACCCCGAGACCCTCGGACGGCTGGCCGGGCGGGTGGGCGCCAGCTTCGAGATCGAGTTCACGCCATGGCCGCTGCGGGCCACGCTGCCCTCGGCGCCCGGAATCGACCTCCTGCAGGCCCATGTCCTGGCCCTGGCAGGACGGCACGAAGAGGCCCTGGCCCAGCTGGACGGCGTTCTGGAGCTGAACCCGGGCTTCCACCCCGCCCGCTTCATGAAAGCCCTGGTGTTGTTCGACCGGGCGGAGAGGGCGGCCGGGCAGGAGGCCCGGAATGCCGGCTCCAGCGAAGACTACGAGCGGGCCATCGCCCTGTTGCAGGAAATCGACGCGGACGACCCCCTTTATCTTTGGGCCCTGGCCGCCATGGGCCAGGTGTTCCGTGAAAGCGGCCACCCCGATCTGGCCGTCGAGGTGCTGAAGCGGGGCACGCGGTTCCGGCGGGACCCCGAGGCGGTCAAGGCCATCCGCTACGAGCTCGCCCTCGCCTACGATGCGATCGGGGACCGGCGCCGGGCCCGCGAGCAACTGGCCCGCATCGTGGCCGAAGACATCGGTTACCGGGATGCGCACAAGCTGCTGCAACAGTGGGCCGGTGAGGGCAGGGCAGCCGGCGGCGACAGGCCCGGCCGCCAGCGGGCCGCTCGCGGCGACTGAGGCCAGCGGACACCGGGACGGCGGCAGGCAAGGAAACACAAGTGACAAGGAAGGAACAACAAAGGACCAAGAAAGGACCGAGAAAGGAGGCATTCGATGCCCGGTGATCCGGCTACCGTCATCGTCGTCGGCGGCGGCATCACCGGCACGGCCATCGCCCATGCCCTGCAGGGGCCGTGCCAGGTGATCCTCATCGATGATGCGGAGTTCCCCGGCCTGGCCGAGACCCGGACGGCCCTTGGGGTGATCCGTGCCGCCTACGGCCGCGAGCCCCTGGACCGCTACGCCCGGCGGACCTGGGAATTCGCCCTGGCCCAGCACGAGAACCCCAGGTCCCCGCTGCGCCTGCGGCTGGCCACGCTGGACGGGTGGCCGGCCCGCGCGGCCTTCCTCGATCACCTGCTCCTCCTCGACGCGTTCCTGCTTCTCGCTCGTCGCGCCGGCTGCCAGTTACGGGCGGGCTGGCAGGTCACGGAGCTGATCCTGGCCGGCGGCCGGGTGCGCGGCGTGCGGGCCGCCCCGGCCGGACGTGGCGGCACCGGCGAGGTCATTCACGCCGAGGCAGTGGTCCTGGCGCCGGGTCCCCGTCCCGACACGCTGTCGCTGGAGGGCTTGCCGGACGGGTTCGCCCAGCACTTCCAGCGCATCAAGGACATCATCATCCCCTTTCGCCTGCCCGCCTCCGGGGACACCGGCCGCGTGGCGACCCGCCGGGAAGAACCCCGCCAGGTGGCGCCCGGCCGCACGGACCCCGCCGAGCTTGAAGCGGCGGTCATCACGCGCCGCTCCCTGATCTGGACCTTCATCACGGGGCTGGAAGCCCACACCCTGCACGCGGTGGCCCGCCTGGCGGGCGACTGGTCGCCCCCCTCCTTCGAGCAGGCGGTGGCGATGGTGGAAGACCTGTACGAGCGCTTCCAGTTGCCTGGAGAGGCCGAGCTGGAACGCATCCGCACGTGCATCGACCTGGCCGGTCCTGCCGCCGCCCCCTTTGCCGGGCCGGTGGCCCCCCTGGGTGGCGCGGAGGGCCTCTTCGTTGCCGCGGGGATGGGGCTGGAGGGCCTTTCCCTCTGCGCCGGGGTAGCCGGCGTCATCGCCCGGGCGGTACTGGCGTACCTCGAATAACTAACCCGCCAGTAGCCGCCCACCCCGGCCCATCCTCCGCGGATGCCCGGCTCCCGTTCCGCCTTCCCCGCCGCCCGTGCTGCCCGCTCCCCCGGCGGGAAACCGCTGGCCGCTGGCGCGCTCGTCCGACCCTCATAACTTTCCCCGGTCGTCCGAATGCGGATAGTAAACCACCCTGGGGGATGGTGTGCGGCGCCACGAGAAAGGAGGGTGTACCGTGAACGCTCCCTGCCAGCGGCCCCGGTGGGCCCGGTGGGCGGGTGCCGCCCTGGCGGCCGTCCTGCTGGTCACGGCCGTGGGGGTCCCCCCTGCGCGGGCGGCCCCGGGAGATCCCGTCCCTCCCGATCCGACCGGTGCGGTAGAACGCCTGCTCGTCCCTGCTCGCTACTTCATCGTCACCGCCGACGAACTGGTCGGCTACGGGGCACGTGTTACGCCGGTACCTCCCGGTAAGGGCGGGCCCTACGAGGTCGTCGTCCACTTCGACAAGGCCGAAATCCGCAATCTCGCCTTGACCCAGGACCTCAGCACCGGGAAGCCGCTATACCTGCAGATCACCAGCGATGGCGTGGCCCGCGTCACGGGCGTCTCGATGCGCACGGACCTGCTGTCCCTGATCGGTACCATCCCCGGCACGGCCCGGGGCACGGATCCCGTGGAGTTCCTGCTCGACCTGCTGGAAAGCGGCGGCAAGGTGACCCTGCGCATCAAAGACGTGGGGATGCGGGCGACGTGGATGCGCACCGGCAGCGCGTCCTTGCCCAGCGCCGTCCTCCGTTTCGTCCACGATACCTCCGAGCTGGCCCAGCGCGACCGCATCGAACGGGCGCAACGGCAGCGGACCCTGAGGCAGCGCCAGGTGGAAGAACGCGGCGGCCCGGCCCGGCGCGGGAGCCGCGAGGGCCAGGACGGCACGATCCCGGGCGATCCGGGGGCTCCGGGGGCCCCGGCAGTACCCGGACAGCCCGCCTTACCGGAGCAGCCGGCCCCGCCCGGCCTGCCCATCCAGCCCAAGCTGCCCGGCGTGCCGTTGCCGCCCGGCGTCCCCGCCCCGCCCGCTTCGCCCGGAATGCCCGACCTGCCCTCCCCCCTGGCGGACCTCGTCCGGTGCCTGCAGGGGGTGCTGGAACGCGACCCGCTGCAGATCATCGACCGTGACACCTTGCTCCGCGGGGATCTGGAGGAGGTCACCCGGGCGATTCAAGCCGTGGCGCCGGCGGCGGCCCGCGCCTGCGGCCTGACCGGCCCGGCCGGCTCGGCGCCGGACGACACGAGTAGCGGTCCAGGGAGCCGGGGCGATGACACTACCGGCGGTGGCACCGGGGGCAATCGCGACGCCGGGGGTCACACGGAGGATGGGGGTGCCCTGCCCGGGATACCGAACCTGCCGCAGCTTCCCGTCCTGAACGAGGCCATGACGTGCGTGGCCGGCGTCCTGGCCATCGAGCCGGAACGGCTGGCGCCGCTGGCCGGTGAGAAGCCGCTCACCCTGGACCGGCTGGTAGGATGGCTCCTGCAGCAAGGCCTGGCGCCATTGGTGCAGCCGGGCATTCTCCGCCGCCTCGAAACGGAATGTGGCCCACTCCTCACCGGTACCACCGCAGGAAAGCCCGCTCCGAACGGGGCTCTACGGCTCCCATGGCCTCTGGGGCCAGGGCGGTAGCGGGCGGCCCCGGTGAGTGAACGGCCTGCAATGACCCTGGATCAGGGAGATGTGATCACGGACGGCCCCCGTGAAGCGGGTACGAGCACCAAGCCCGAGGGAGGGGTGGTATCATGACCCAGGCCGTGCAGTACGGTTCCGTCTCCTGGCGCCGGTTCCTCATCGCCTTTACCGTCTCCATGGCGGTGCTGGGCGCCATTGTCTTCGGCATGCTGTCGCAGGGCATCGCCCTGGCGGCCCCGCTGGCCGGCATCGGCGGCGTGATGCTGGAGTTCGACCGCCTCGAGGGTAAGGGGTTCCAGATGCTCCCCGTCACCAACGACACCGACCAGGCGTCCGGCGTACCCATGGCCCGCGCCAAGATCGACAGCCTGACCATCACCAATCTGCATATGTACAAGGATCTCAATGTCGGCGGCAGGACGGTGCGCATCAGTATCAAGGCGTCGCCCGTACAGATCGACGGCCTGGTCCAGGATATGACCTACCAGGAAGCCGGTACGATCACCTTCACGGACCAGGTCGTGGATGAACAGCGCGGCAGCAGCCCGATCCAGCTCAAGGCGCCGGCGGTCGTCATCGAGAAGGCCAAGATCAAGGCCCACTACCTGTTTCAAAACCGGATCAAGATGCCTGGTATGAAGCTCGAGGTCAAGACCATCAAGTGAAGCCAGTATGGCAGTCCAGGATCGGGACCGCGACCGGCCCCTGTCGTGCGTAGCGTCGGCGGGGCGGTGACGGCCGTCACCGCCCCGCTCCCTTCGACCTCCACCGAGGCGGGGTGCCGGGCCACCGCGGGCGGATGAGCAGGCGGGCCTGGCCTGGGCCCCCGGCTGGCTGGCGCGCCGAGATCGCTCACCGGTGGCCAGCAGCGGAAGAACCGGTCCGCAGCAAGCCGCCGGCGACTCGACGTACGAAATCAAGAGGCCCCGGCCTTGTGGCCGGGGCCTCTCTCCTTCTCCTCCCCCCGGAACCCCCGGTGACTCCTCCCCAAGCCGATCCGGTCGACCCGGCACCCCGGTCGACGCCCCCGGTCGGCGGCTGCGCCCCCGCCAGTCTAGTCGGCGGCCACCGCCGCCAGCCCGGTGCGCGCCAGGGCGTCCTCCAGGGCACGCCGCGTGTACACGCGGGCCAGGTGCGCCCGGTATTCCGCCGACGTCATGGCGTCGCCATCGACGTCGACGCCGTCGACGGCATGGGAGGCCGCCCGCGCCAGCAGTTCCGCCGACGGCACCTGACCGGTCAGGACGTCCTCCACCGCCGTGGCCCGATAGGCCGCACCCGTCACGCCGTTGAGGGCCACCCGGGCCTGGGCCACCGCGCCTTCCCGGTCCAGGGCCACCGCCGCCGCCGCGCCGACGATGGCGAAGTCCGACGCCCGGCGCGCCATCTTGAGGTACCGGTAGCCCCAGCGCCAGCCCCGGTCTTCACCCGCCGGCGGCGGGATGCGGATGGCCGTGATGACCTCATCGGGCTGCAGGGCGGTGATAAAGGGTCCGAAGAAGAACTCGCCCGCCGGCACCGCCCGCCGCGCCCCGCCCGGACCGGCGATCTCGATCTCCGCCTCCAGGGCGAGCAGCGCGGCCGGGTAATCGGCGGCCGGGTCGGCATGGGCCACGCTGCCGCCGATGGTGCCGCGGTAGCGGACCTGCATGTCGCCGATGACACCCGCTACCTCTGCCAGCAGCGGCGCCCGCTGCCGGATGGTGGCGTCGGAGAGGATGGTGAAATGGGTGGTCATGGAGCCGATGCGCAGCGTGCCGTCGTCCTCCACGGAGACGCCCGCCAGCTCCGGCAGCCGCCCGATGTCGATCAGCACTGCCGGCTGCGCCAGCCGCAGCTTCATGGCGGGCAGGAGGCTGTGACCGCCCGCCAGGAGCTTGGCCTGGTCGCCGTAACGGGACAGGAGCTCGAATACCTCGTCCAGCGACTGCGGCCGGTGATAGGCGAAGGCGCTCGGGATCACCGTCCGTCACCCCCCTCGGCGGCCGCGGCGGCCTCCTGCGCCTCCTGGATGGCCCGCCAGACCCGCTCCGGCTTGCACGGCATGTCGATATGGCGAACCCCCAGGTGCGACACCGCGTCCACGA
>DATCKH010000255.1:0-2693 GCA_036562425.1 Thermaerobacter sp.
CACCATGCCCGGCCCGCCCCCGAAGGGGCGGTCGTCGGTCACGTGATGCTTGCCCTCGGCCCAGTCCCGCAGGTTGTGGACGTGCACCTCGACGGCGCCCCGCTCCCGGGCCTTGCGCATCATGCTGGTCTCCAGCGGGGCACGCACCATCTCGGGGAAGAGGGTCAGGACGTCGATACGCATGGTGCCGCCCCCTAGTCATCCAGCAAGCCGGGAAGGTCGCCCAGCACCAGCCGCCCGCCCTCCAGGTCGATGCGGGCCACCGCCTGCCGGATGGCGGGAATCCAGGCCTCACGGCCGCCGGGGCGCCGGACGACGATCACGTCGTTGGCCGGGTAGCGAAGGACGTCGGCCACGTGCCCCACCGGCTCGCCGGCGCTGGTGACCACCTCCAGGCCGATGAGCTGGAACACGTAGTAGTGACCTTCCGGCAGCGGCGGCACCTCGTCCTCCGCCACCTGCAGGCGGCCGCCCCGCAGGGCCTCGGCGGCGGTGCGGTCCGGGCACCCCTCCAGCTTGACCCGCCAGAACCGCCCGTGCGGCCGGGCGGATTCGATGCGGTCGCGGCGGGGCTCCGCCAGACCGGGGGCGTCCACGAACACCTCCAGGCCCGGCTTCAGCCGGTCGGGGTGATCGCTCAACAGCTCCACTTTCACCTCGCCGCGGATGCCCCAGGCAGCGAGGATGGCCGCGATGGTCACCCGGTCCCCGGCACCGCTGGCGCCCGTTCCCATCAGCTGAGGATCTCCACCTCCACGCGCTTGCCCGTCCGGGCCGCGGCCGCCTTGGCAACGGTGCGGATGGCCCGCACGATGCGTCCCTGCTTGCCGATGACCTTGCCGATATCCTCCGGCGCCACGCGGACCTCCAGGATCACGGTCTGCTCACCCGCGACCTCGTTGACGCGCACCTGCTCGGGATGATCGACCAGCGCTCGTACCAGGTATTCGACCAGTTCGCGCATCTCGTCTCACCTCGACGTGCCTAGCTGCAGCGGGCCCGCGCCCCGCTCCGTGCTGCCGGCCCGCGATCACCCTCGCGCGGTCGCGCCGGAACGGTCCCCCGTCAGGCCTGCTGTTGCTGCTGCCGGTCCAGAACGCCCGCCCTCTTCAGCAGCACGCGAACCGTATCCGTGGGCTGGGCTCCCTTCCGCAGCCACTCCAGGGCCTTCTCCGCATCGATCTTGATGGTCGCCGGGTCCGTGGTCGGGTTGTAATAACCGATCTCGTCCACGAACCGCCCGTCCCGCGGCGAGTGGGCGTCCGCCACCACCACGCGGTAGAAGGGATTATTCTTGGCGCCCATGCGGCGTAACCGCATGCGCAGTGCCATACCACGCCACCTCCTCTGGGTTGCACGAGCCTGTGGTCAGCGCAGGAACGGCAGGCCGCCGAAGCCCCGGCGGCCCTTCCGGGCGGCGCCGGTGAGCTGTTTCATGAGGCGCTGGGTCTCCGCGAACTGCTTCAGCAGGCGGTTCACGTCCTGGACGCGGGTGCCGCTGCCCCGGGCGATGCGGCGGCGCCGGCTGGCGTTGATGATCTCGGGATGGCGGCGTTCCTCCGGCGTCATGGACTGGATGATGGCCTCGATGCGCCGCAGCTCGCGCTCGTCCACCGCCCGATCCTTGACCCGCCCGCCCAGGCCGGGGATCATCCCCAGGAGCTGGTCCAGGGGCCCCATCTTGCGCACCTGGCGGAGCTGCTCCAGGAAGTCCTCCAGGTCGAACCGCTGCTCGCGCAGCTTGCGCTCCAGCCGCCGCGCCTCCTCGGCGTCGAAGGCGGCCTGGGCCTTCTCGATCAGCGACAGGACGTCTCCCATGCCCAGGATGCGGGACGCCATGCGCTCCGGGTGGAAGGGTTCCAGCTGGTCCACCCGCTCGCCCAGACCGACGAACTTGATGGGCTTGCCGGTGACCGCCCGTACCGACAGGGCGGCGCCACCCCGGGCGTCCCCGTCCAGCTTGGTGAGGACCACGCCATCGATGCCCAGCCGGCTGTTGAACTGCTCGGCGACGTTGACCGCGTCCTGGCCGGTCATGGCGTCGACCACGAGCAGGATCTCATGGGGCTGGACCGCGGCGCGGATCCGCTCCAGCTCCTGCATCAGCGGCTCGTCCACGTGCAGGCGGCCGGCGGTGTCGATGATGACCACGTCCCGCCCCAGCCGGCGGGCCTCCTCGACCCCGCCCCGGGCGATGTCCACCGGGTCGCGGTCGGGACCGGGAGCGTACGCGGGCACGCCCACCTGCCCGGCCAGCGTCACCAGCTGCTCGATGGCCGCCGGGCGGTAGACGTCCGCCGCCACCAGCAGCGGCTGGCGCCCCTGCCGGGCCAGCATCCGGGCCAGCTTGGCGGCGGTGGTGGTCTTGCCGGACCCCTGCAGGCCCACCATCAGCACCACGGTCGGCGGCGTCCCGGCCAGCCGGAGCCGGGCGTGGGAGCCGCCCATGAGCTGGGTCAGCTCGTCATGGACGATCTTGATCACCTGCTGGGCCGGGGTCAGGCTGGCCAGGACCTCCTGGCCGACGGCGCGCTCGCGCACGCGGCTGATGAACTCCTTGACGACCTTGAAGTTGACGTCCGCCTCCAGCAGCGCGAGGCGGACCTCCCGCAAGGCCGCCTCCACGTCGGCCTCGGTCAGCTTGCCCTTGCCCCGCAGGCGCTTGAACACGGCCTGCAGCTTCTCGGCCAGGC
>DATCKH010000039.1:0-15810 GCA_036562425.1 Thermaerobacter sp.
GGAGCAACCCCGCCTGCTCGTAGTAGCGGATGCGGCGCTGGCTCAGGCCGGTGAGGTTGCAGACCGCCCCGATGGAGTACAGGGGCAGGTGGCGGTGCCGGGACACGCGAGCGCCCTCCCCTCGGCGTAGCTTCCTTCATACATATGGCGCCAGGCGCGGCACTTGCCACCGGAGGTACGGGCGCCCCCTTCCGTCCCGGACCGCCCCCGCCACCCGTCCCTGCCACCGGACCCCTGGCGGCAGGAACCGTCCCGGACGGCCGGCCCCGGAAGACCCCGCCGCAGGTTCCGGCCGCGTCAGGTTTCCTGACATGGACGACCTTCACCCCGGCCCGGGACTGGCACCCCCGGGCAGGCCCGGCCATAGCGTGTAACATCGCCCGAGCCGCCGAACACGCCTGGCAGGCGCGAGGCCCGTGGGCGCCTCGCGCCGGGAACCTGGGAGGCATCGCCATGTCCGTGAGCAAAGCGCGCGTTCGCCGGCTCTTCGCCGGCGGCAACACCGGTTACGGGTTCCGGTCCCACTTCGAGGCCATCCCCTGGCCCGCCCCCCGCCGGGTCTTCGTGCTCAAGGGAGGGCCGGGTACGGGCAAGTCGGCCGTGATCCGCATGGTGGCCGAGGCCCTGATTCGTGACGGCGTCCACGTCGAGCTCTTCCATTGCCCGTCGGATCCCGCCTCCCTGGACGGGGTCAACGCGCCCGAGCTGGGCCTGGCGGTGTTGGACGGGACGCCGCCCCATGCCGTCGAGCCCCCGCTCCCCGGGCTGGTGGGGCGGCTGCTCTGCCTGGAAGCCACCGCCGGCCGGGACCTGCTGGCCGCCCGGCAGGAGGACATCGACGAGCTGGGCCGGCTGGTGCGCCAGCGGTTCACCCTCGCCCACCGTTACCTGGGCCTAGCCCTCGGCGCGCTGCGCCTCTACGAGGACTTCTACGAGCACGCGGGCGCCCTCGACCGGGCGGCGCTGGACCAGACCGCTGCCGATGTCGAGCACGCCGTCTTCGAGGGGTACCGGGCGGTGCGGCCGGGTCGCCGCGGCCGCGTCCGGCGCCTGTTCGCCAGCGCGGTGACGCCGGAGGGACCCCGTCATTTCCTGGACACCCTGCTGGACCGCTTACAGCGCCGGGTGCTGATCCGTGGCAATCCCGGCACCGGTTGCGCCGAGCTGGTGGCGCGCGTCGCCGAGGCCGCCGTGCGCCGTGGCCTGGACATCGAGGCGTACACCTGCGGGCTCAATCCCGACCGACTGGATCACGTGATCATCCCGGAGCTGTCGGTGGCGGTCGTGCACAACTCGTACCCGCACACCTACGAAGGACGGCCGGGCGATCTGGTCATCGACACCGCCGCGTTCGTCAACGTCGAAGCGCTGGAACGCTTCCGGGAGGAGATGGAAGTGGCCCAGGCGCTGTTCGGCCAGGCCTTCGACCAGGGAATCTGGTATCTGCGCCGCGCCCTGATGGCGCACCAGGACTTGGAGCAGCAATACGCCACCCCGGAGCTCCGCGCCCAGGTCGAGGCCTTTGCCCGCGAGATCCTGGCCGAGGCGGAGGAACTCCGGCGACAAGCCAGCTCGGCGGCCACCAGCGGCCAGCGGCTGGCCTGATGAGCCAAGGCCCGCGACGACCGGAACCGGTGCGAACCCAGGATCGTGCTGGGCGCGCCGGATGCAGCCGCTCATTGCCGGGGGACAGGGGGCCGGACCGCGGCCCGTTGCCCCTGGGCGCCTGTTGGCCTCAGAACGGTGAAAACGATGAAAATCCCTGCCTGGTGGGCGCAAGGTCTGTCAAGCCCCCGTGGTCCGGCATATCGCTGTCAGCGGAGCGCTCCAAGGGAACGATCCACACCACCTGCGAAGGAGTGATCCGCATGGGATTCGTCAAGGAGTTCAAGGCCTGCCTCAATGGCGCCCAGGAAGTGCCCCCGGTCGAGACCGACGCCACGGGGACCGCCCGCATCTTCTTCATCGAGAGCAGGCCCGACCTGTTGCTGGTCCGCCTCTTCGTGCGCGACATCAAGGACGTCTTCGCCGCCCACATCCATCTGGGCGCCCCGGGCGTGAACGGTCCCATCGTGTTAACCCTCTTCGGTCCCACGGATCCCATGGACTTCCGACGGGAGACCCTCATCGTCAACCGCGCGTTCACCAAGGACGACCTGGAGGGGCCGCTGGCGGGCCAGTCGCTGGAGGCCCTGGTCCGGAACATGGCCGCCGGCAATGCGTACGTGAACGTGCATACGGTGGAGCACTTCAACGGGGAGATCCGCGGCCAGATCATGCCCGTTCACCATTCGACGGGGTACGAGCCGGACTCCTGAACCGGCGCTACTGCCGCGGTTCGTGCTCGCGCCGCGCGGCCCCGGCGGCGCTGCAGCCGTCCTGCTCGCGGTACCTGGACCGGGAAATGCGTACGGCGGCTGCTCCACGGGCAGCCGCCGTCCACGTTGGGCGGAAGCGCCCCCTGCCGCGGCGCCGCCGCGCGGCGCCCGCGTCCGGCCTGTGCTCCCAACGAAGAGGAGGATGGCCCCGAACCTGCGAAGGTTCCTCAAGCCGGTTCCTGGAGCCGGCTCCTGAAGCCGGCCCCGGGAGCCGGCCCTCACAAGCCGGTCCAGTACACGTGCTGGCGCACCGGGTACCATTCCCGGAGGTGGCCATGGACCCCTGGCGTGAAGACCTCTGGCGTGACCTGACCGAGCTCAGCCGCCTGCCCCACCGCGGGTCCGGAACGCGCGAGGAGGCCCGGGCCGCGTGCTGGCTGGCCGCCCGGTTGCAGGAACTGGGCTACCAGGTCGAGATCCAGGAGTTCCGCACCCCGCGGCATACGCTGTACCTGGGCCCGGCCTGGACCGGCCTGGCCCTGGCCGCCCTGGCCGTCGCCGCGCGCGATCTGGCCGGTGGCGGAGCCGCCCTGACCGCGGCCGCGGCGTTGCTGGCGCTGTTGCCTCTGCTGGGCGAGGTGCTGCTCTGGCCCTACGGGTGGCCCATCAACCTCACGCCGCTGCTGCCCCGGGCCCGCTCTCAGAACGTGCTGGCCCGCCCCGGGCCTGCCCGCACCGGCGAGGGTGGCGGCACCACCGGTGGCCACGGGGTGCGGGCGCCGCGGGACCGGTCACGGCCCGGCGGCGGTGATGACGCGTCCCCCCGCTTCCACCTGTTCCTGGTCGCCCACTACGACACCCAGTGGGGAAGCTGGTTGTTCGCTCCCCGCTTCCTCCCGTTTACGCGATCCTTCTTTACCCTCGGCTATGCCGGGTTTCTGGCCGTGCCGCTGCTCCTGTTCCTGCGCGCCGCCGGCGTCGCCGCCGCGGCCCCGGCCCTGCTGGCGGCGGGCTTGCTGGATGCCGCCGTGGCCGGCTTCCTGCTCCTGTGCTGGCTGGCGGGCCGGCCGGTCAACGGGGCCAACGACAACGGCTCCGGGGTGGCGGTGGCCCTGGAGATGGCGCGCCGCCTGCAGGTACGGCCCCTGCCCGGCGTGGAGGTCACCCTCGTGTTCACCGGGGCAGAGGAGGTGGGCATGCGGGGCATGGCCGCCTTTCTCACCCATCCCTCCTTCCGGGTGGCCCTGGCGCGCGGGCGCGACCGGGTGGTCGTGGTCAACCTGGACAACGTGGGCCGCGGCCGGCTCCACTACCTGACGGGCGAGGGCCTCATCGTCCCCGTGGCCTATGACCGCCGCCTCACCAGCCTGGCCGCGGGCGTGGCGGGCGGCCTGCCCGCCGGGCGCCTGACGCCCGGCCCTCGTCCCCTGCTGCCCACTGACGCCCTGCTGCCCGCGGCCCGCCAGATCCCCGCTATTACCTTCCTGGCTACCGGGCCGGACGGACGGATCCCGCACTACCACTGGCACTCGGACCGCCCGGACCAGGTGGACCGCCGGCACCTGGAAGAAGTGGCCGACAGCGTGTGGGCCTACTTGCAGGCGCTGGCGGCGGAGTGGGCTGCCCCGTCCACACCGTAAATCGGTTCCCCAACCGATTAGACCGCGATACGAACTTACGGTATAAATGAGTGGGAACTGAGATCCCGCAAGGAGGGGAACGTTCGGGATGAAGGGTATCCGTCGTTCTTTGCTTCTCGTCGCCGCGCTCCTGCTGGTGGCGCTGCCCGTGCTGGCCGCTTGCGGCGGTGGCGGTGGTAACAACGGCGGCGGCGAATCCAGCGCCGGCGGCGAGGGTGGCAACAAGATCACGATCACGGCCGAGAGCATGGCCTTCGACACGGACAAGATCGAGCTAAAGAAGGGCCAGACCTACACCATCGAGCTCGTGAACAAGGACTCCGTTGCCCACGACTTCGTGGCGGAGGAGCTGGGCCTGCAGGTCGAGCTCACCGATCCCGGCCAGAGCAAGTCCATCGAGTTCACGCCCCAGCAGACCGGGGAGTTTGAATTCATCTGCTCCGTGCCCGGTCACCAGGCGACCATGAACGGGACCATCGTCGTGACCGAGTGACGGCGGTGACCGGGCGGGTCGCGGTGCGGTTTCGTCCATTCACATCACCATCACCCGCAAGCTCGAGAGGCAGCCCCGTCGGGGCTGCCTCTCTTTATCGCCGCTTCAGCGCGCCGCCCGTGGCCGCTGCGGCGCGCGGCGGCCACGGCATGCATGGCCCGGCGCGCGCCGGTCATTTATACTGGCGATGGGAAACCGCGCGGCGGCACCTGCGCCGTCCGGCGGAACCGTCCGGCGGGACCGGCCGGACCGGCGCCCCGGCCGGCGGCCGGATCTCGCGTCGCGTGCTTCACCGAAAGCGGGGTTGCAACGTGCGGCCGACGCCGAGCATGGAAGATTACCTGGAGACCATTTACGAGCTGATCCAGAGCAAGGGGTACGCCCGGGTCAGCGACATCGCCTCGGCCCTGAACCTGCAGCCGTCGTCGGTGACCCGGATGGTGCAGCGCCTGGACGAGCAGAATTTCGTGACCTACGAGCGCTACCGCGGCCTGGTCCTGACCGAACGAGGTGAGGCGATCGGCCGCGCCATGCGCCAGCGTCACGAAACCCTGGCGACGTTCCTGCGCCTGCTGGGCGTCCGCGACGAGGATGTGGTCCAGCAGGACGTGGAGGGGATCGAGCACCACGTCAGCCGCCAGACCCTGGAGCGCATCGAGCGTTTCGTTGAATTCGCCCGCGCCAACCCCGAATGGATGAACCAGCTCCACGAGGCGATGCAAGACAAGTGAGGCGGGTCGCGCCCGCCCCGTTACGCCCCCGCCTCACAGCGCACGTAATCTTTGAACACGTAGCCGGTCTGCCCGCCCACCAGCTGGACCTCTGCCCAGAAGCCTTCCATGGCCATGACGATCACCGGGGTTCCCCGGTCCACCCGGGCGATGGCTTCGGACTTGCCCGTGGGACCCTGCCGCACGTTGACGTCATCGTGGGTGATGACCCCGAAGCAGTGGAACCGCTCCGGCACGCGGTCCTGGAAGAGCTCGAGGCTCTGGAGCTGGAACCGCTGGTAGTTGTACATCATCTGGGCCAGCCGGCGCTCGGTTTCGGTCACGGCCGCGTCGATGAGCTGCTGGTACCGCTCCAGCAACGGCCGCTCCTGGTCCCGGAGTTCGGCGGCAAGCTCCCGGATGCGCGACACAGTTCCTTCCCCCTCGCGCCATGGTCGGCAATCCTCATCACCATCGACTCATCACCATCACCGTATGCGCCGCCCCGGGCGGACATGCGGGGGAACCCGCAGGTGCGACGGCAGGTGCGGGCCCTCAGGCCTGCGTGGTGCGGCGCCTGCCGCGGACCCGGAGGCTCCCGGCAGGCGCGGGACACCGGGCCCGCGAAGATCTGCGGCGAAGGAAAAAGACGGGAGGGCCGCGCCCATGACGCCGGGTACAACGCAGGAATCTGCCGCGGCGGCGGAACCGCCTTTCGGCTTCCTCTACGGGAACGAACCCCATGCGGTTGTCGTGGCGGGTGGCGACCTGGACACGCCGGAACTACGGGCCGAGGCAGCGCGGCTGGTGGCCTCCGCCGCCCTCTGCGTCGCCGCCGATGGCGGCCTGCGCCTGCTACGGGCCATCGGCCGCTGGCCGGACCTGCTGGTGGGCGACTTCGACACCCTGGCGGAGGACGAGGTGGCGGAAGCCGCGGCCGCGGGGGTGACCGTCCTCCGTTACCCCGCGGCGAAAGACGCCACCGACAGCGAGCTCGCCCTTGACCTTGTGGAGGAACGCGGCGGCCCGCGCCGGATCTACCTGATCGGGGGCGTCGGGGACCGCGTGGACCACACGCTGGCCAACCTGATGATGGCCGCCCGCCTCTGCCAGGAGGGCCGCGACGTGACCATCGTCGCCGCCCCGGCCCACGTGGCGCCGCTGGTCGGCCCGGGCCGGGTGAGCTTTGCCGGCCGGCCCGGCCAGCCCGTGTCCCTGATCCCCCTCACACCCTCCCTGATGGGAGTGACGACGGAGGGCCTCGTGTACCCTCTGCACGATGCCACCCTCCGCTTCGGCACCACCTTCACGGTGAGCAACGCGCTGGCGGGGGAGCGCGGCGCGTTCTCGGCGCGGGCGGGCCGCGCGCTGGTGGTCCTGCAACGACGGCCCTGACGCGCCGCGCCGGGACGCGGGCGCCAGGGCGCGCGGCCGCATGACCGCCGCGCGGCGCCGGTCATGACCGGCGCCCCGGCCCCCCACCGGCCCTCCGCGACCGGCCGGCGGGACGTCCCGGTGACCCGTGTCTTCCGCTGATCCTCCTGGCGCCGATCCTGCTCGCGACCCGAGTCCTGCCCGATCCCTGAACACCGGGCAGAAAGGCGGGCGGCAAGAGCCGTCAAACCCAGGCGACCGGAGCCCGCCTATGACGTGCCGCGCGGCTCCAGCCGAGCAGGTGGTTCCGCTTGCAACCCCGGGAAACGGCGGGGATGAAGCCACACGGCCAACCGCTCGAGCCCGGTGAGGGCCTCCGGTCCCGCGCCCAGGAGCTGGCCGGGCGGCAGGTAATAGAGGGCGGCAGGTGCGCCCTGGTCGCCGGCCGGGGCCGGCACGGATCCCGGGCGCCGCAAGGGGGTGACGATCCGGGTCCCGGGCGGGATGCCGGCCCCCCGGGCGATGGATACGGCCGCCTCCCCCGCAATCCAGGCGCCGCCATGGCCACGAGCCAGGCCGGCCAGCGCGGCCAGCCGTTGCCCGGCCCTCGCCGGCAGGCCCCCGGCCAGCAAACGGCGCCCCGCCTTCTGCCCTGCCCCCTGCCCCACCGGCCCGCCCGCGGGGAGCTGGGGAACCAGCCGGCCGCCGGCCAGCGCCACCAGCTCGGCCACGGGCGAGGCCGGTCCCGCCACGACCGGCGGGTCGTTCCAGACCAGCACCAGGACGGGTGGCCGCGCGGCCGGGCCCAGAGGCTGCGTGCGGCCCGCCACCCGGGCCAGCCGCCGGCCGTAGCTCGCCGCCAGCGCCCGCCCCCGCGCGGGGCGCCCCAGCCACGCGCCGACGCGCGCCACCGCGCCCGGCAATTCCGTGACTCGCCGCAGGCGCACGGTGGCGGCCGCCATGCCGGTCGCCCGCAGCCGGCGGGCAAGCCCGGGCGTGCGGGTCACCTCGGGCAGGAGCACCAGGTCAGGAGCGGCGGCTCGCAATCGCTCCACTTCATCCTCGCCCGGCTCCACCGGCACCACGGCCTGATCGGGCAACAGTTCCTCCAGGATGGCACAGAGTTCCGGCGCGAGGCAGGCGACGCGCCGGGGGACGGCCGGCACGGCCACCCGCTGGCCGTGGTCGTCGCGGATCCAGCGGCGGGGGGCCCCGGGCCCTCCCGGCCCGGGGCCCCCCGCCCCCGCCCGCCACCAGCCCGCGGCGCCCACGGCCAGCGCCAGCAGGAGCACCACGGCGGCGGCCGCCCCCGCCGGCCGGGGGCGGCCGCCGCCGGGCCGCCCGGGGGTGCGGGCGGTGCCGCCGCCCGCACCCCCGGCGTGCGTCGCGCCTCGCTCATCCGCGGTGGCTGGCCGATCGGGTGGTGGCATGACGTCCTCCCCTCCCGCCCTAGGTAATGCAGGCAAGGGGCCCGGGCATAACCGGCTGCACGCAGGAACATGCCCCATGGGGAGAAGACCGCGAGAAGGCTGCGAGAAGGCTGGGAGAACGCCGGGAGGAGGCCGGGCGCGCAGGAAACCGCGTGAAGTCCGCCATGGCCAGCCCGTGCCGAACCCCGTGTGGCCACGCGGTCGCCGGCCAGCGCCGGCGGTAGCCCCTGTCAAAAAGCGCCGCCGGGCGGGGCCCGCTGGCGGCCCCGCCCGGCGGGGAACTACAATCCGGGATTCGGCGCCGCCGGCCCCGGCTTAGCCGCGGGCGCCGGTGCCGGCGGCGTCGCCGATTTCCGCCAGCCGCTGCTTGAGCAGGTCGATGCTGCGAATGGCCGAAGGGTCCAGCCGCCGCAAGAGAGCGGCGTACACGGAGACGAAGTCGCCGATGTAGCTGAGGCTGAGCAACTGGGCCAGGCGGCCGCGACCGGCCGCTTCCACCGTCACCTGCTCGGCCTTGTCGCCCAGCAGGCCGGCGGTGATCTCCACCCGGGCCGCGTTGCGCGGGTGCTCGCCTTCCGTCTGCCGCAGGAGCACCAGCAGTGGCGACGGGCCCGCGGCCGCTCCCGGCGCGCCCGGGGAGCGCGGCTCCTCCCCTTCCCAGCCCATGATCTCGTTATGGTTGAGCTCCGGGAAGAAATGACCGTGCGCCAGCAGCTTGGCGTTCTCGTTCAACTGGCACTGCCAGCGGTAGGCGGCGGCCCGGCCGATGCTGCCGGTCCCGTAGATGAACACAGGGCGGCCCAGCACGGCCCGCGCCAGCCGCTGGGCCAGGCCCTCGGGGCCGTTGGGCTCCAGCTCGCGCGCCTGGCGGTGGAGGACGGCGATGGCCTCCTCCACCTGGGGCGAGGGATCGGGCAGGCCGGTCCACGCCGTCACCAGGTAGAGGACGGGAAGCATCAAGTAGCCGAGGGCGGCGCGAGGCGCCAGGCCGCCGGGAATCCGCACGTGGCGTACGGGCGCGCCGGCGGCCTCATCGGCGGCCGCCAGTTCCAGCAGCCGCCCGCCGCTGCTCACCGCCACCACGGGTGCTCCCCGCCGCCGCGCCTCCGCATAAGCCGACAGGGTCTCCTCGGTGTTGCCCGAGTAGCTGACGGCGAACACCAGATCGTCCGCCGAGACCCAGCCGGGCAGGTCGTAGTCCCGATGGACCAGGATGGGGACCGCCGCCTCCGGCTCCAGCACGGCCGCCACGAAGTCCCCGCCGATGGCCGAGCCCCCGAGCCCGGCCACGCACACGCTGCGGGGAACCCGTGGCAGCGGGTTGGTCAGGTTGGCCGCCTCGCGCCCCAGGCGGTATGCCTCCTCGAGCTGGTGGGGAAAGGCGGCCACGACGTTCAGCATGCCCGACCGATCGTGGGTGCGCAGTTCTGCCCAGTTCTCCATCGGACGAATCCCTTCTTCCGATCGTCGTGTCCCTCACGAGCCGACGGCCAGTGAGGTCGACACGCCGTACCACCCCGGTACGGGCAGGTCCTCCCACCCCTCCGGCAGCGCCACCAGGACGCCGGCTCGCTCCAGGCGTTCACGGGCGGCCTCCACAGGATGATCCCGGTCGAGGCCGAGCCGCGCCGCCAGGGAGCCGTCGCTGGCGATGATGCGGTACGGCATGCACAGCCGCATGACGTCCCCACCCTCGCAGGGCCACAGCCCGAGGCCGAACAATTCGGCCTCCACCACCGTCCAGTCGGCACCGGACAGGTTCTCCTGGTGCCAGAACTCCCGCAACGCACCCAGGTGGACCCCACGGCCTTCCCGCCCCGCCACCAGGTCCGCCAGCACGGCCCAGGCGGTGGCCGGCGACTCCAGCCACCCCGCCGGCAGGTGCACCGGCCCGCGCGGCCACAGGCGGGCCTCCGCCAGCAAGGCCTGGGCATCGTCCGGCAGGTCGCGCAGCGCCCGCCGCCCGCCGGCGAGCTGGGCGAGCCACGGCTCGAACCAGCTCGTCACCATCCACAGCTCGCGGAGACGCTCCAGTTCCCCCGCCGGGATTTCCTCCACGGGCCGGCCGAGCCGGCGCTCGATGCGAGCGGCCAGGAGCCGCGCCGCACGGGCGGCCGCCGCCGCGCCCCCGCCGTTGCCCTCCGCCAGGGATGCCGCGCCACAGGTGGCTTCCCCGTTCTCTTTCGCCCACCGGGTGGTCCCATTCCTTCCCGGTTCCGGTGCCCCAGTGCCGCCAAGAGCCGGCGCCTCACCCCCGCCCGGCCGGTCGCCCCCGGCCGGCCCGTTGCGGGCTACCCGGGCGGTCCGCACGCGGGGGAAGGCCGCGCCCAGGAGGAGATAATGGGCGAAGCCGGGATCGGCGGCCGCCAGGGCCTGCAGCTGGGCCTGCTCGCCCTGGCCTGCCCGCACCCAGGCCTCGTTCAGCGGGGTGGCGGTCCAGGTCTCGCCCGCGCCCGCCAGCCAGCCCAGGTCGCGGCAGTACTCGAGGATTTGCCGGGCCTGGGATCGCTGCCGCCAGCGGGCCAGGTAGGCGGTGACCTGCGCGGTGTCGAAGACGCGCCCGGCCAGCAATTCCGTCAGCAAGCCCTTGACCGCGGCCAGGTTGCCGGGCCGGGGCCGGTAGCAGGGCGTGCGCACCGTCGCCTGCGTGGGCGAGGCGGCCAGCCAGGCCCCGAGGCCGAAGACGTCCCGGGCGTATCGCAATACGGCCGGGTGCTCGTTCAGGGCCCTGGCCACGGTGCGCCGCGGGTAGCGGCGGCGGCGCTGCACCGCCTCGATGAGCTCCGGCAGGGCCACCGGCCGCCCCTTCTCCGCCAGCGCCAGGAGGCACAGGTCGTTCAGGGTCGCGTCCATCGCCTGCTCCCAGTGGGACAGCCCGTAGATTCCCCGGTCGAAGCGGCGGAAAGGCTCGCCGCTGGCCAGCACCGTGAGCACGTGGGTGGCGGGCATCCTGCGCCCATCCGGGAGCAACTCGTTCACCATGCGGGTCAGTTCGTTGTAGTGCACCGGCGCGCCGTGCTGTTCCAGCGCGCGGTAGACGTAGTCCCTCGCCCGCAGGCGGCGGGACGAACGCCACTCGGCCAGGCCGTACCGCCCGTCCGGCATGCGGGCGAACTGCTCCTGGGTGGCGAGGGCCACCCGGACCAGAGCCTGGACGTCGACCCCGGCGCCGCCCACGGCAGCAGGGTCGGCGGCAGCCAGCCGCCCCGCCAGCGCCTCGGCGAACTGGGGCTCGCCCGCCTCCCGCAGGATGGCGGCCAGCCGGGCGGCGACCGCCGGCAACCGCTCGGCAATCTCGGCGGTGGTCCAGACCGGTCCCGGCAGGCGTCGCAGGCCGGGCGTCACCTGCAACAGCAGGCCGGTGAGGCGGGCCGCCTCGGCGGGGTCGTCGGGAAGAAGCACGACCGGGTTGTCACGCAGGGCGTCCACCAGTTCCACCACCCCGGCCAGGCCGCGACTGGCCACGCACGCGCGCACGGCGTCCACCAGGGGCTGGAACCGCTCCAGCCGGGCACGCGCCCGGGCCCGCCGCACGGCACGGCCCTGCACGACGCTCACCCACTGCCGGGTGGTGCGCCAGCGGCTGGCAATCTCCGCCAGTTCCCGGGCCCCCTCGCCCGTCAACCCGTAGCGGAGCTCCAGCACCCGCCGCTCCCGCTCGGGCAGGGGTTCCACCAACTCCCGCAACCAGTCGCCGAGGGGACGCGGACCGGCCGCGGCCAGGGCCCGCTCCGCCCGGTACCGCTGGCAGGCCTCCAGGATGGCTTCGATGCCCACCTCGCCCATGCCCCGCAGCCGCCGCAGGCCCTCGCGGGACAGGCTGGCCAGGCCGCCCACGGTGGCGATACCTGCCCGGTCCAGGGCCGTGCTCACCCGCCGGGGGAGCAGCAACACAGAGACCGGCGCCGGATCCTCCATGAGATCGGGGGCGATGGGCTCCCCCACGGCGCCGCCCGGGGGTGGCAGCGGCCGCCCTTCCCGCAGGGCCTCCAGGCGCCGCCGGATCTCTGCCAGCGACTTGGGCCCCACTCCCCGCAGCCGCTCCAGCCCCGTCTCGCCCAGGGTGACGAGGTCCTCCACGGTGCGCACACCGGCACGCCGCAGCGCCCGGTAGGCACGCTGGCTGAGCCCGAGCTGCTCCACCGGGAGCGAGCGCACCGGGGGCGGGAAGCGGGACGGGTCGTACTGGCTCACCCGCTCGACCACTGCCCGCCGGTACTCCTGGTCGCTCGCCAGGCGCGCGAGCTCGGTCACCAGCGCCAGCAGCCCCCGGGCACCCAATCCGCGGGCCTCCAGCAGCTCCGGGCCGGGCTGCCGCGCCAGGTCGCCCACGGTCTCATAACCCCGCTCGCGCAGCGCCTGCCGGACCCGCGGCGGCACCCTCAGCATGTCAAGGGGGATCCGGGTGAACTGTTCGTCCGGTGCCGAGCGCGATGTGTCCATCCTGTCCCCTCCGTGTCCTCCCGGGTATGTTGCGCTGCCCGCCCTGTCGCCGCCGGCCGCCCCCGGCCCGCGGCGACATCATCCCTGGCCATGCCAACACCGACACCCGAACCCAATTCGTCAAGATTCGACATGATGTGTCGAATCTACGAGGTTAACCAGTCGATATGGCTTGATCAAATTGTAAAACCTTTTTGACGGATCCATCCAGGATCCTTTTCGCCGGGAAGAACCCGTCCCAATCCGGGAAGAACCCGTCCTAATAATGAAGGGGCCCGGCAACACCCGGGCCCCGCCATCGTCCGGCACCGCCTTCCCGGCTAGCGTCCCCTCCGCCTCCCGCGGTCCAGGAGCCGGCCGGGTTACGGCGGGCCCCGCTAGCGCATCGTGTACATTTCCCGCAGCCGCGCCGGCACTTCCGGATCCCGGAGCGTGGTGGTGTCGCCCAGCTGGCGCCCCTCCACGATGTCCCGCAGCAGCCGGCGCATGATCTTGCCGCTGCGGGTCTTGGGCAGGTCCGGGACGAACATCACCCGGTCCGGCCGCGCGATGGGGCTGATCACCCTGGCCACGTGTTCCCGCAGCTCGGCCTCCAGCTCAGGCGACCCCTCCCGTCCGCTCTCCAGGATCACGAACGCCACCGGGACCTGGCCCTTCACCTCGTGGGGCGCGGCGACCACCGCCGCCTCGGCCACCGCCGGGTGCGAGACCAGGGCGCTCTCGATCTCCATGGTGCTCAGCCGGTGACCGGCGACGTTCATCACGTCGTCGACGCGGCCCAGCACCCAGAAGTAGCCGTCCTCGTCGATCTTGGCGCCGTCACCGGGGTAGTAGATGTCACGGCCCCACTTGGACCAGTAGGTGTTGACGTAACGCTCCTCGTCGCCCCAGATGCCCCGCAGCATGGCCGGCCACGGGCGCAGGATGGCCAGGTAACCGCCCCCCTGGCCGGGCTCGACCGGCCGCCCCTGGTCGTCCAGCACGGCCGCCTGGATGCCCGGGAAGGGCCGCGTGGCGCTGCCCGGCTTGGTGACGGTGAGGCCGGGAAGGGGCGTGATCATGATCATCCCCGTCTCCGTCTGCCACCACGTGTCCACGATGGGGCAACGGCCGCCGCCGATGTGCTCGTGATACCACATCCAGGCCTCCGGGTTGATGGGCTCCCCGACCGAACCCAGTAGCCGCAGGCTGGAGAGGTCGTGGCGCCGCGGGTACTGGGGGCCGTCGGCGGCGAAGGCGCGGATGGCCGTCGGAGCCGTGTAGAAGACGGTGACCCCGTATTTCTCGACGATCACCCACGGCCGGTCCTTATCGGGCCAGTCGGGCGCCCCCTCGTACATGACCACGGTGGCGCCGTTGGCCAGGGGCCCGTAGACGATGTACGAGTGGCCTGTGATCCAGCCGATGTCGGCCATGCACCAGTAGACATCGTCGTCCTTCAGGTCGAAGACCCACTTGGTGGTGGCGTAGACGCCGGTGAGGTAGCCGCCCGTGGTGTGGACGATGCCCTTGGGCTTGCCGGTGGTGCCCGAGGTGTACATCATGAACAGCATGTCCTCGGCGTCCATGGGCTCGGGCTCGCACAGCCGGCCGGCCGCCTCCATCAGCTCGTGCCACCAGCGGTCGCGGCCCTCCCGCATGGGCACCGGGTCACCGGTGCGGCGTACCACCACGACGGCCTCCACGTCCAGCTGGCCCGCCAGCAACTCGATGGCCTGGTCGGCCTGTTCCTTGAGGCGCACCACCTTGCCGCGGCGGTAATACCCGTCGCAGGTCACCAGGACGCGGGAGCCGGCGTCCGCCATGCGCGAGGCCAGCGCCTGGGGGCTGAAGCCGGCGAACACCACCGAGTGGGGTGCCCCGATACGGGCACAGGCCAGCATGGCGATGGGGAGTTCGGGAATCATGGGCATGTACAGGGTCACCCGGTCGCCCTTCTTCACCCCCAGGTCCTTGAGGACGTTGGCGAAGTGGTTGACCTCCCGGTAGAGGTCGTAATAGGTCAGGGTGCGGCTGTCGCCGGGCTCACCCTCCCAGATAATGGCCGCCTTGTTGCGGCGCGGGCCGCGCGCGTGCCGGTCCACGCAGTTCACGCTGGCGTTGATCTTCCCATTGATGAACCACTTGGCGTGGGGCGGGTTCCATTCCAGCACCCGATCCCACTTGCGGAACCATTCCAGTTCCTCCGCCCAGCGGGCCCAGTAACCTTCCGGATCCCGCTCGGCCTCCTCATAGACCGACTCGTCTCGCACGTTGGCGCGGGCGCGGAACTCTGCCGGGGGCTCGAACCGGCGCTCCTCCTTGAGCAAGGCGTCGATGGGCTTGCCCGTCGCGTTCGTCATGGCTCCCCCTCCCTCAGGCTGGCATGTGACCGCGACCGGCCCATCCCGGGAGCCGGCCGCGAGTACACAGTTTTCGTCCGCCCCCTCCATACTTAGGACGAATCGCAGCGGATTCCTGCGCCGAGACGCTGGCTTCCCTCACGCTGCCGTCGGATCCCCCGGCGCTGGCCGTCGCCCCCATGCAGCCGGCAACGGCTCCTTTTCTCCCCCGGGCCAGCCACCGGCAAGCGGCCGGCGGGTGGAAAGCCGCGCGCCGGCGCCCTGCCGCAACGGCCCGGTGCCGGCGCGCGCCGATCCCCCTCAGCCCTGAGCCACCTTAGTCGGTCGCCTGACCGGCCGAGACCTCCTGCCACAGGCTCACGCGATGCGTCTGGGGCATGATGAACAAGCCCAGCAGGCACGCCACGGCCGGCACGAGGATGGGGTACAAGAGCGTCAGCCCGAGGTTCTGGGTGCTCGCCCAGAGGGCCGAGGTGATGAAGGGCACCAGCCCGCCGCCCCACCCGTTGCCGATATGGTACGGCACGGAAACCGAGGTGTAGCGGATGCGGCTGGGGAAGAACTCGGCCAGGAAGGCCGCGGTCGGCCCGTACACCATGGCCACGTACATGACGAGCGCCCAGACGATGGCCACCGACGTCACGTAGTCCACCTGGCCGGGCTGCGCCGCCTGCCCCAGGGCGCTGTAGAGCGGGTAGTACGTCGCGGCGGCCAGCCCCATGCCCAGAAGCATGATGGGCTTGCGGCCCACCAGGTCGGACAGCCTCGCGAAGACGACGAAGAAGGGAACGGCCAGCACCAGAGCGATGCCCACGATCGTGCTGCTGGTGAGCACATCCAGCCCCTTCACGGTCTGCAGGAAGAAGAGGGCCCAGAACTGGCTGCTGTACCAGACCACGCCCTGGCCCAGGATGATGATGGTAGCGATCAGGACGGGCTTGAGGTTGGGGCCGGTAAAGGACTCCCGCCACGGGTTCCGCGTCGTCGCGCCGCGCCGCCGCAAATCCTGGAAGATGGGCGTCTCGTGGAGCTTCATCCGGATGTAGAACGAGATGGCGAC
>DATCKH010000057.1:0-2104 GCA_036562425.1 Thermaerobacter sp.
GCACGAAGGCGTCGGGCGTCTTCGACCTCAAGCCGGGCCGCTACGTCCTGATTTGCAACATCGCCGAGCGGGAGCACGGTGAGCTGGAGAGCCACTATCAGGAAGGCATGTACACCACGTTCACCGTGGAGCCGTAACGGCGCTGCTGGGCCCCGGGCTGCCGGGAGCCGCGGGTTCACAGGCCAGCGAGGATCAAGAACGCGGTCTTGAGGAGTGGAGAGCGTGGGCACGGAGGCCTTGCACGAGGGTACGCAGGCCGGAACGGGCCGCCGGCGGGCGGGTCGCCGCCAGTGGTGGCCGGTATGCCGCCGGTGGTTGGTGGCGGCCGGGCTGGCGATGGTGCTGGCGGCGGGCTTCACCCTCGCCGGCTGCGGCCCGCTGGGCGGCGGCGGTGACAAGGAGCCGCTGGTCATCTACTCCAGCCGGACCCAGAGCCTGGTGCACCCGCTGCTGGAGCAGTTCGCCCGGGAAACGGGCATCGACATCCGGGTCCGGTACGCCAGCACGGCCGAGCTGGTGGCGACGCTGCTGGAAGAAGGCAAGAAGAGCCCCGCCGACGTGGTCTACCTCGCCGACCCGGGTGGCTGGGGCGCCCTGTCGCAAGCGGGCCTTCTCGCGAAGCTGCCCGGGGACATCCTGGACAAGGTGGACGAACGCTTTCGCTCGCCGGCGGGGGAGTGGGTGGGCGTGTCCGGGCGGTCCAAGGTGATCGTCTACAACAAGAACACCATCGACCCCGAACGCGACCTGCCGGACTCGATCCTGGATTTCACCGATCCCAAGTGGAAGGGCCGCATCGGCTGGGCGCCCTCCCACGGCGAGTGGCAGGTCCTGGTGACCGCCATCCGCGTCACCCGGGGTGAGGAGGCGGCGCGCCGCTGGCTGGAAGGCATGAAGGCCAACGAGCCCAAGGAGTATCCCAACCTCATCAGCATCGTGCAGGCGGTGGCGGACGGTGAGATCGACGTGGGACTGGCCAACCACTACTACGTTCCGCGCCTGATGGAGGAACACGGCGAGGACTTCGCCGCCCGCAACCACTTCCTGAAGGGCGGCGACCCGGGAGCGGTGGTGGACGTGACCGGCGCCGCCATCCTCAAGTCCACGGACAAGCGCCAGGAAGCGGAGCGGTTCATCCGGTTCCTGCTGGGCCGCGAAGCCCAGGAGTACTTCGTTACCAGGACCAAGGAGTACGCCCTGACGGCGGGAGCGCCGGCACCGGAAGGACTGCCGCCGCTGGACCAGCTGGACCCGCCGGCGATCGACCAGGGCGACCTGGGGCAGTTGCAGGAAACCTTGCGGCTGTTGCGCGATACCGGCGTGTTGCCGTGAGGCGGGCGTGGCGCGCTGCCAACTTCGGGGGGCGGCGCAACGCCGGTACGCGGTCAGGCCCCGGCCAGGAGGCGGCCGGGGCCGCGTGCCTCAGGGCGACCCCTCGAGGCAGCTGCGGGCCATGGCGGGGTGCCCCGGAGCGCACGAGACGGCATGCGGACCACCGGGATGAGGAACAGGGGAGGCAACAAGGGAGGAAGCGGCACGGTGCGGGGGCTGATGGGGAGGAAAGCGAACCGCGGTGAAGCGCCGGCCGGCACGTCGGAAACGCAGGCCATGGCCGGTGGGGCTCGACCCGCTTCCCTGGACCCCAGGCTGCCGGGCGGCGAGCCGCTAGCCGTGCCGCGGCCTGCCCGGCTTTGGGCCGGGGCGGTCGTCCTGTTCGCGGTGCTGGTGGTGGCCTACGCCTTCTCCATCGACATCCGGGCCAGCCGCGGTGCCGCCATCACGGGGGACGAACCTTTCTACCTGCTCACCACCCAGAGCCTGCTGCAGGACGGCGACCTGGATCTCCGCCAGCAATATGAACGGGAGTCCTACCGGGTCTTCTTCGATCACCCCGACGGGCTGTGGCTGCAGTCGGTGCCGGCGGCGGACGGCCGCTTGCTCAGCCCCCACAATCCCGGGCTGCCGGTGTTACTGATCCCGGGGTTCGCCCTGGCGGGCCTGCGGGGCGCGCAGGTGGAGCTCTTGCTGCTGGCCGCCCTCACCTTCGCCCTGACGTACCTGCTGGTGGCCCGGGTGACCGGGGAGGCCCTGTGGAGCTGGCTGG
>DATCKH010000066.1:0-4105 GCA_036562425.1 Thermaerobacter sp.
CATGGCCAAGGAGAAGTTCGTACGAAAGAAGCCCCACCTGAACGTGGGGACGATCGGTCACATCGACCACGGCAAGACGACGCTGACGGCTGCGCTGGTGAAGGTGCAGGCGAAGGACGGCCTGGCGAAGGAGATCAAGTACGCGGACATCGCGAAGGGCGGCATCGTTCGAGACGAGACGAAGACGGTGACGATCGCGGTGAGCCACGTGGAGTACGAGACTGCGACGCGTCACTACGCGCACGTGGATTGCCCCGGCCACGCGGACTACGTGAAGAACATGATCACGGGCGCGGCGCAGATGGACGGCGCGATTTTGGTGGTGAGCGCGGCGGACGGGCCGATGCCGCAGACGCGGGAGCACATTTTGCTGGCGCGGCAGGTGGGCGTGCCGTACATCGTGGTGTTTTTGAACAAGGTGGACATGGTGGATGATCCGGAGCTTTTGGAGCTGGTGGAGCTGGAAGTGCGGGAGCTTCTGAGCCAGTATGACTTTCCGGGCGATGAGGTGCCGGTGATCAAGGGGTCGGCGCTGAAGGCGCTGGAAGGGGATCCGGAGGCGGAGCAGGCGATTTTGGAGCTGATGAAGGCGGTGGACGAGTACGTTCCGACGCCGCAGCGGGACGTGGATAAGCCGTTCCTGATGCCGGTGGAGGACGTGTTCTCCATCACGGGTCGTGGCACGGTGGCGACGGGCCGCGTGGAGCGCGGTCGGGTGAAGGTGGGCGACGAGGTCGAGCTGGTGGGCTTTACGGAGAAGCCGCGGAAGACGGTTGTGACGGGCGTGGAGATGTTCCGCAAGGTGCTGGACGAGGCGGTGGCGGGGGACAACATTGGGTGCCTGCTGCGAGGGATTGACAAGGACGAGATCGAGCGCGGGCAGGTATTGGCGAAGCCGGGGACGATCAACCCGCACCGCAAGTTCGTGGGGAACGTGTACGTGCTGAAGAAGGAAGAGGGCGGGCGGCACACGCCGTTTTTCAACGGTTACCGGCCGCAGTTCTACTTCCGGACGACGGACGTGACGGGAGAGATCAAGCTGCCCGAGGGCGTGGAGATGTGCATGCCCGGGGACAACATCGAGATGACGGTGGAACTGATCACGCCCATCGCCATCGAGGAGGGGCTGCGCTTCGCCATCCGCGAGGGCGGCCGCACCGTCGGCGCCGGCGTCGTCACCAAGATCCTCGAGTAAGATGCGGTGGGCGGGTGGCCCGGGGTGGGCGCGCGGGTGCCCGGGCCACCCCTCGCGTTCCAGACGCTTGCTCCCGGGTCTACACCGGGGACTTACACCGGCCCCGCCGGGGGCGCCCAGGGAGCAAGCGGGGGTCTTTGGCGCGCCGCGCCGGTTCGCCACCGGCGGTGGCCTGCCGGGCCTTTGACAGCGATGGCGCGACATGCTACATTTTATTGGCCGCGCGGACCGTTGCGGCCTTTCCTTTTGCACCCGTTGATCCCGATGATACCCGCCTGCGTGGCGGGCCCCTGAACGGCCTGCCCTTCAAGCGGCGACCCGCCCCGGCGCATTCGCCGGCGGACGGGCCCGGGCCCGCCCAGCGCGCTGGAGGAATGAGCGATGCGCGTCGTGATTACACTGGAGTGCAGCGAGTGCAAGCGGCGCAATTACGCGACCACGAAGAACAAGCGCACGCATCCCTCGCGGCTGGAGCTGCGCAAGTATTGCAAGTGGTGCGGCCGCCACACGGTGCACAAGGAGACGCGGTAAGCCGGGCGGTGCCTGGCAACGACCGGGTTGACCCCCGGTGGCGGCAGCGCGTATAATCAAAAACGCCATCAAGGTTTACGCAGGCCCGTAGCTCGAACTGGTTAGAGCAGCGGACTCCAAATCCGCAGGTTGGGGGTTCGAATCCCTCCGGGCCTGCCATTTTTCCGCTTTATCAGCTCTTGCAGTGCTGAGGGTGCTGATTGTGGCTCCGGCGCCGGCACTCTAACAGGTAAGAGGGATGAAAGGCTTTCTTTTTTTGCCCGAACGCGGTGACGGAGCGGGACCTGTGGGTAGCGCGCACCGATGACCGGCGGCCCGCCGCCGGGAGTGCCGGCGGGAGCGGGAAGGGAGTTCTGCATGCGAGAGGCGTGGGAGCGGACGGCGAAGTTCTTCCGCCAGGTATGGGCGGAGTTGCGCCGCGTCGTGTGGCCGACTCGCCAGCAGACCGTGGCCTACACGGCGGTGGTGCTGGGGACCGTGGCCTTTGTCGCAGCCCTGATCTGGGCCGTGGACTTCGCGATTCGGGAGCTGATCGGGCTGGTGATCCCGGGCTGATCGCCCGTCCGGACGTGCGGTCGGTCGTGAAGGGGGTGAAGGGTTCCGCGCGGCGGCGGAACCCCTGACATGCTGGAAGAACTGCAACCCGATCACACGGACGAAGGGCGCGCGGCGGCCTCCGGCGGGTCGGGGGAAGCGGGGGCCGAGACCGCGCAGGGCGCGTCCACCCAGGCTTCCTCCGGCGAGCCGCGGGATCCCCGGCGGCAGTGGTACGTCATCCACACTTATGCCGGATACGAGAATAAGGTCAAGGCGAATATCGAGAAGCGCGTGCGCACGATGGGCATGCAGGATAAGATCTTCGAGGTCCTGGTGCCCACGGAAGAGGCCGTCGAGGTGAAAGACGGCAAGCGGCGCACCGTCCAGCGCAAGGTCTTCCCGGGCTACGTGCTGGTGGAGATGATCATGACCGACGACTCCTGGTACGTGGTCCGTAACACGCCCGGGGTGACCGGCTTCGTGGGCGCCGGCAACAAGCCGACGCCGCTGCTGCCCTCGGAGGTCGAGCAGATCCGGCGGCAGATGGGCGTCGAGGAGCCGCGCCCGCTCATCCGCTTCGAGGTCGGCGAGTCGGTTAAGGTCGCCGACGGCCCCTTCGAGGGGTTCATCGGGCAGGTGGAGAGCATCGACCAGCAGAAGGGCAAGCTGCGCGTGCTGGTCTCGATGTTCGGCCGGGAGACGCCCGTGGAACTGGATTTCACCCAGGTAGAAAAGCTCTGAGCGGCTGCCGTCCGCGTGTCTCGGGAGGAGAGGCGACGTGGCAAAGAAGGTCATCGCCAAGATCAAGCTGCAGATCCCTGCGGGCAAGGCGACGCCGGCACCGCCGGTGGGCCCGGCATTGGGCCAGCACGGCGTCAACATCATGGCCTTCACCAAGGAGTTTAACGAGCGCACCAAGGACCAGGTGGGCCTGATCATCCCGGTGGAGATCACGGTCTACCAGGACCGCTCCTTCACCTTCGTGACCAAGACGCCGCCGGCCTCCGTGCTGCTCAAGCGAGCGGCCGGTCTTGAGAAGGGCTCCGGCGTGCCCAACAAGAACAAGGTCGGACGCGTGACCAGGAAGCAGGTCCGGGAGATCGCCGAACTCAAGATGCCCGACCTGAACGCGTCCGATGTCGAGGCCGCCATGCGCATGATCGAGGGTACCGCCCGCAGCATGGGCATCGAGGTCGTGGAGGCCTGAGCCGGTCGCCTTGTGACCCCTTGCGCGCCCGCCGCGGGCAAGGTAAATTGCTGGCGTCGCAGGGATTCACGCCGGTAGCGTTCATCTTGTAGGAGTCAGGCAGCGATCCATCTTGGAAGAAGCCTAGGGATCCATCCAGACACCTGTGGGAGACGCCGGTGCCCACCGGCGTCGTCCGCACCACGGAGGGAGCGTCCATGCCGAAGCGCGGCAAGCGTTATCGCGCGGCGCTGGCCCAGCTGGATCGCCAGCGGCTGTACGAGCCCGAGGAGGCCCTGGCCAAGGTCAAGGAACTGGCCTCCGCGCGCTTTGACGAGACCGTGGAGGTGGCGGTACGCCTCGGCGTCGACCCGCGGCATGCCGACCAGGTGGTGCGCGGCACAGTGACCCTGCCCCACGGCACGGGCCGGGCCGTGCGCGTGCTGGTGTTCGCCAAGGGGGATCCGGCCAAGGAGGCCGAGGCCGCGGGCGCGGACATCGTGGGCGCCGAGGAGCTGGCCGAGCGGATCCAGCAGGGCTGGCTGGAGTTCGACGTGGCCATCGCCACCCCCGACATGATGAGCGTGGTGGGCCGGCTGGGGCGGATCCTCGGGCCGCGGGGCCTGATGCCCAACCCGAAGACGGGTACGGTGACC
>DATCKH010000088.1:0-19643 GCA_036562425.1 Thermaerobacter sp.
TTGCCGCCGCGAGAAGCTTGCCATCCAGCGACTCGGCGATCCTGGCGGCCTCCTCCTCGGGCACGTTCAGCATGAACAGGTGAGCGTAGGCTTTGGGTGTCTGAGTAAGGGCCATGCAGCGATTCTTGGCCCAGGGATAGACCTCCCAAATCTTCGCGTCGCCTTCCGTGCCGTCGTCACACCACAATTGACCGGTGGCGGTAACGTCCACGACAGCCGGCGAGAGTGCCAGCTCAACCCACTCCTTCGTGGCCGGCGCCGCCCAGTTCATGATGACGTGTTTATCTTGGCCGTACACGCGGACGTCCACGAGATGGAAGCGGTCGGGCAGATCGGGCATTGCGAAGATGTCCCCGAGCACTTGTCGGGCGTCCTCTAGGTCGCCGGCCTGCACTTTGAACCGGATAAGCTGCTTCATTGCCTCCTTGAGCCACGCGGCCGCCTCGCCTGTCACCTCGGTGCCATCCGGGAAGATGTAGACCTCCTCCGCCTCTTCCTCGGCCTCCACATTGTTATCGTCGGCTGGCTGCGGGCCGCAACCGGCCAGGGTCAGCGCCACGAGCAACCCGATGACAGTCAGCCGGGCCAGAGGTGCTCGCATGTCACCACCCCGAACCAGGTGTTTCCTTTGCAGGTCCAATGTACCATGCCGCGCCCCCAGAATACTTGCAATAGCGTTGCGCCGCGGTAACGGCCTTCCTACCCACCGTTGTGGGCACCGGCAACTGGACCACCGCGCCCACTTCGTTTTGCGCAGCGCTGCCACTCCATTGCCACTCCACCCCCGTTGCCTAACCTGGCTCAGCGTGAGTGAACGTGGCCCGGGGCCGCCGAAAACCCGCATGGATGCTGGGTTTGTTGGCGGGAGCGTTGCCACTCTAGAAAAAGCCGGTGCTCATTCCCACCTTCCTTCCATTCCTGTGTCGTGTTGGCCGGCACCGACCTCGTCCTGCCGGCTCGCCGCATCACGGCAGGTCTCGCCCTCCGGCACGCGGGCCTTGAGGTCCCGCAGGTTTGGGCCATACGGGAGAGCTACGTCTGAAACACATGCGGGTCTTGCGAATCATTGGAGGGCGCATTCAGACAAGCGGAGAGGATGCCGGGACCGCTTAGCGGAAGGTCCCGGCTTCGCTGTTACGACGAGGGAACAGGAGCACCGAGACCACGTTCAAGGGCATCGTTTCGGCCGCCGGGGCCACCCGGTTCCCCCACCGTGCCGAGGCGCGGGTGGAAACTCCGCAACGGGGGCATGGAGCCAGGCAGATTGCTTTGTCTCGTGCTGACGTGCCGTCGGCGAAATCGCAGGCAAACGGCTGTAAAGCGCAGGCTGTCAGGGCGGCGCCACGGCCTGCCCGGCGGGAGTCCAGCGATCCCTGAGCGCGTCTCCACGCCTTGCCCCAATCTCCACTCGAGGTCCAATGCATCACTGGCTGCACCCGGAATCCCTGAAAAGGGAGGGCGGTGCGGCAACGGCCGGGTGCGGGCCGAAAAGCCAGGGCCCCGCCGGCAGCGGGGGAGGCCGGTGGCAGTGCCTTCCGAGGAAACAGGTGGTGTGGGGGGTGGTGGTTTTCAGCCACCGGCCCGGCGCGGAGCGGCCGGCGCCATCCGTGCTCCAGCCGGCGTCCCCTCCTTAACCGGCCGTCCCAGTCGCTGGACCACGACCACGCCCGCGATGGCCAGCATCCCTCCCGCCAGCTCGAGCCCTGACGGGACCTCACCCAGCGCCAGCCAGGCGATGAGCAGGGCCAGCGGCGGATTGAGGTAGAGCAGGTTGGTGACCAGGCCCGCCGGAGCCCGGGAGAGGGCGAACGCCCATGCCACGTAAGCCACCGCCGATGGGAAGAGCCCCAGATAGATCACCGCCAGCAGGACCTCCGCCGGCAGGGACGCCACCTGCCGGGCGAGTCCGGGTGCGAACACCAGCATGGGCAACGTCCCCGCCCATGAGAAGTACGCGGTGAGCTGGAGCGATCCGTAACGGCGGTAGAGCGGCTTCTGGAGGACGAAGAAGACCGACGTGGCGATGGCGGCGATCAGCACCGCCGCCGCCCCGGGCGAGAACCCCCATGCGCCGGCGCCACCCGGGTCCCCGCTGCCGGCGCCCACGCTGATCAGCGTGATGCCTGCGAAGCTAATGAGGATCCCCGCCCAGCCCCAGGCGTTCAGCTGCTCGCCCAGCAGCCGGTGGGAGAGAAGGGCCGTGAAGGCGGGAGCAGAGCCGATGATCAGGCTGGCCGTTCCCGCCGGCACGGACACCTCGCCAAAATTCAAGGCCGTGTGGTAGAGGCCAATGCCGGTCAGCCCGAGGAAGAACACCCTGCCCAGGTCTTCCCGGCGTGGCAAGGGCATCCGGGTGATCAGTGCCAGCGCGGCAAACGCGAGGGATGCCACCAGGTAGCGGGCGAGAGCCAGCTCACCCGGCCCCAGGGCGCGCAGGCCGATCCGGATCAGGGTGAAGGCTGAGGACCAGAAGACCAACGTTACTGCTACGGCGCCGGCTGCACGTGCATCCAGATGGCATCCCTCCCCGGCGTCAGTTGACAGCCACACATGGAGAGTGCTAATAATGTGACCAGGACAATTCTGCCATCCGGTCGACGACCCCCCGGAACGATCGCTCACGCAGGCAATTCACCCAGACCGGCCCTGCAACAAGCGATTCGGCCGGTCGCATTAGATAACCTGCTTGTCGCCGCCACCAGGGATGGAGGCGCTGGTGGCCGCATTGTGCGTCACCGGTACGGAACACTGGTAGGCGTCGCTGCAATCCTTCCACCCCTTCGTGGGTGACTCTGCCGGCCTGTCGTCCGAGCGTCATTCGTAGCCCGGTCACCAGGGAGTCATCAGGAATCACCACCCTTACGTGACGAGAAGGCGGGGTGTGCTGATCTCCCGCCCGGGGAGCGGGTGACGCGGCGTCCCCGTGCCCCGCAGCGGGATGACGGGCGTCGCGTCCCGGCTGGGGAGCCTCCCCACACGCCGCGAGGGCAGGGTTCCCCTTCAGTTCCGTGCTCAGGGATGAAGTGGGCCTTTCGCGTGCTCGTGGGACCGCTCCGCCTGGGGGCACGTGCCGGTGCTCCGGCGCTGGGCACGGGTCACCCGGGTGGTCACCGGGTGGGGAGGCCAGGTGCCTGTTCGCTGGCCGGGCAGGGTTGTGGTGGCAGATCCGGGGGGCATCACATCTGAAGTGTCCCGCCCTGCCACGGACCGGCACGAGGACCCGCCGGCGCGCCCGCCGATGGGCCCGGTGACCGGCCGGTGCGAAGGATAGCCGGATGGCAAGCGTGACGATCTGCCCGGAAGGTCCGACCGGATGGCTCGTCGACCAGATGGCAAGAAGGGGGGTTCTTCATGCGCAAGATCCGGGTGGCCATCGCCGGTGTCGGCAACTGCGCCAGCTCGCTGGTCCAGGGGATCTACTACTACAGCGATCCCGAGCGGCTGAACAACGCCATCGGGCTCATGCACCCCGACATCGGCGGCTACAAGCCCGCGGACATCGAGATCGTGGCGGCCTTCGACGTCGACCGGCGCAAGGTCGGCAAGCCGCTGCGGGAGGCGCTGCTGGCCAAGCCCAACTGCACGCCGGTGTTCTGCGATCTTCCCGACATCCCGGTCACCGTGCAGATGGGGCCCGTGCTCGACGGTGTGAGCGAGCACATGGCCGACTACCCGGAGGATCGTACGTTTGTGCTTGCGGACGAACCCCCGGTGGACGTGGCCCGGGTCCTGCGTGAGACGCGGGCCGACATCCTGGTCAACTACCTGCCGGTGGGTTCCGAGCAGGCGACCCGTTATTACGCCGAGGCCGCGCTGGAAGCGGGCGTCGCCTTCATCAACGCGATCCCGGTGTTCATCGCTTCCTCCCCGCGCTGGGCGGAGCGGTTCCGCCGGAAGGGGTTGCCCATCGTTGGTGATGACATCAAGAGCCAGGTCGGCGCCACCATCGTGCACCGCGTGCTGACCCGGCTGTTCGAGGATCGCGGCGTGCGCGTGCGCCGGACCTACCAGTTGAACTTCGGCGGCAACACCGACTTCCTCAACATGCTCAACCACAGCCGCCTCAAGAGCAAGAAGCAGTCCAAGACGCAGGCCGTGCAGTCCCAGCTGGAGACGCCGCTGGCCAGCGAGGAGATCCACATCGGGCCCAGCGACTACGTGCCGTGGCTCAACGACAACAAGGTGTGCATGATTCGCATGGAGGGCGTCGGTTTCGGCGACCAGCCCATCGAGCTGGAGCTGCGCCTGTCGGTCCAGGACTCGCCTAACAGCGCCGGCGTGATGATCGACGCCATCCGCTGCACCAAGCTGGCGCTGGACCGCGGCATCGCCGGGCCCATCGAGTCGGTGTCCGCCTATTTCATGAAGTCGCCGCCGGTGCAGTACACCGACGACGAGGCGCGGCGCATGGTGGAGGCCTTCATCGCGGGCGAGCCCGCCGTTGCGTCCCGGGCAGGCGGGGCGGACTGAGCTGCGATGCAGGCCGTGGTACTGGCGGCCGGCGCCGGGCAGCGGTTTCGGCGCACGGTCGCCGACGTTCCCAAGCCCCTCTATCGCGTGCACGGCGTGATGCTGGTGGAGCGGGCCATCCGCACCGCCCGCATGGCCGGCTGCGATGAGGTGGTGGTGGTCACCGGCGCCGCGGCGGAAGAAGTTGAGCGTGCCGTGGTGTTGCCGGGGCGCCCCTGGGTGCGTACGGTACGGGCGGCCGGCTGGGAGCGCGGGAACGGCGCCTCCCTGCTGGCCGCCGCCCCTTATCTCCGGGAGCCGTTCCTGGTGCTGATGGCAGACCACGTCATGGATCCCGCCATCGTGGTGCGGGCCGCCCGGGCGGCGGGCGACTTCACCGGTATCCTCCGAGACGGGGCAGCGGTGCTGGTGGTCGACCCGCGCCTCGAGCAGGTGCACGACCTGGACGAGGCCACGAAGGTGCGCCGCCACGGTGACCGCATCGAGGATATCGGCAAGGAGCTGGGTGCGTTCGACGGGGTGGACACCGGGGTCTTCATCGGGTCCCGGGGTCTCCTGGCCGCGCTGGAAGAAGTGGCAGCCCGGCCGGACCAGGAGGTCACCCTCACGGCCGCGGCCGCCGTTCTGGCCCGGGCGGGGAGGTTGCTGGCCCTGCCCGTCGACGCGGGCTGGTGGATCGACGTCGACGACGTGGCCGCCCTGCGCGAGGCGGAGCGGCGGTTGCTGGACTACGCCACCGCGTCGGGCGGCGACGGTCCGGTAGCACGGTATCTCAATCGCCGCATCTCGCGCCACATCACCGCCCGGCTGGCTACGACCCGGCTGACGCCCGACGGCCTGTCCTGGATCGCTTTCGGCCTGTGCGCGATAGGTGCCGCCGCCTTTGCGGCCGGTGCGCCGGTCCTGGGCGGGGTGCTGTGCCAGCTGGCCTCGATCGTGGATGGGAGCGACGGCGAGCTGGCCCGGCTGCGCCTGGAGGCGCGGGCGGCGGGGGCCTTCCTGGATACCGTGCTGGACCGCTACGCCGACGCCATCGCCGTGGTGGGACTGATTCTGGGAGCTCTGGCTCAGGGGTGGGCGCCCGGGGTCGCCTGGGGCCTGGGGCTGGCCGCCCTGGCGGGCCTGCCCATGTCGGCCCTGATGAAGGACCGCGTGCGCCTGTTGTTCCCCGCCCGCCGGGACCGGCGGTTCGACCCGCTGCGGGACGACCCGCCCTGGCTCCGCTGGGTGCCCGGGAACCGCGACGGGCGCTTCTTCATCATCTTCCTGGCGGGATTGCTCGGGCAGCCTCTCTGGGCTCTGGCCTTGCTGGCCGTTGTTTCCCACACCCTGGCTGCCGGGCGCCTGGTGCACGTCGTGCGCAGCGCCGCCGGTGACGCGTGAGAGCAGAGGACCTGCACCCGTCATCCGGGACCGCCGGGCGGCCGTCTGCGCGGGCTGCCCGGCGCCTTTTCGTCTCTCCCTGCCCGGCCCATCGGGGCCGGGCCCTGGTATACTGGGAGCGGGCCGGGGCGCAGGCCGGGCCGGGCGCGGCTGGCCGGATCCGTTGTGCCTCCTCACCGTAGGGAGGGCGGGTGCCCCGACCGGGGCGGTGATGCCACCATGTGCGGTCGTTACACCCTGACCACGCCGGCGGTCGAGCTGGAACACCGGTTTCTGGTCCGGCTGGGGGAGGACATGACGCCCCGCTACAACGTGGCGCCGGGGCAGGATGTCCTGGCGGTACTGGCCGGTGCCGGCGGCGAGCGGCGGGCCGTACGCCTGCGCTGGGGGTTGGTCCCCGCGTGGGCCCGGGACCCGAAGCCGGGCCCCATCAATGCCCGCGCCGAGACGGCAGCGGAGAAGCCCATGTTCCGTCGTGCCATGCGGCGGGGGCGGTGCCTGATCCTCGCCGACGGCTTCTACGAGTGGCAGCGCCAGGGGGCGCGCAAGCGGCCCTACCTGTTCCGGCTGGCGGACGGGGCCCCCTTCGCCTTTGCCGGCCTGTGGGAGCGCTGGGACGGGCCGGGCGGGCCGTTGCTGACGTGCTGCCTGCTGACCACTCGGGCCAATGCCCTGGTCGCTCCGATCCACGACCGGATGCCGGTGATCCTCCGTCCGGAGTGGGAGGAACCGTGGCTCGACCCAGCGATCACCGATCCCGCCAAGCTCGAGCCGGCACTGGCGCCGTACCCGGCCGAGCGCATGTCGTTTCATCCGGTCTCGACGCGGGTCAACTCACCCCTGAATGATGACCCCGACTGCGTCCGCCCGGTGCTGCAGTGAGCCGGGCACGGGAGGCGAGCTGGACTCATGCCGGGACCCACGCCGCTGGCGGTGGACATCGAAACGGTTGGTTTCGAATGGGATGAACTGCACCCCGAGGTGCAAGCCTACCTGTTGCGCCGTGCCCGCGATGATGACGAGCGCCAGCGGGTGAAGGAGGAACTGGCCCTCCATCCGGGGACGGGCCGGGTGATCGCCATCGCCCTGTGGCGACCGTATGAGGACCGGGGCGGCGTGCTGGTGGAGGACCCTTCCGTGGAGAACCCGCGCTGGGTTCGATTCGAGGGTGCGGAGGGCGACGCCCAGATCTACCGCGGCAGCGAGCGGGCCATCCTGGAGGAATTCTGGCGCTACGTGAGCCAGCATGCGGGCACCCTCGTCACCTTCAACGGCCGGGCCTTCGATGGGCCTTTCCTGATGATCCGCTCGGCCATCCTCGGCGTGGCGCCGACGCGCAATCTGGTGCCGTACCGGTACAGCTTCCAGGAACACTGCGACCTGGCGGAGGTCCTGTCTTTCTACGGTGCCCGGCAGCGCAACTCGTTCCTGTTCTGGTGCCACCAGTTCGGGATCCGCTCCCCGAAGCAGGAGATGGACGGCAGCGAGGTGGGGGCCGCCTACCGGGAAGGGCGGATCGACGACATCGCCCGCTATTGCCTGGCCGACGCGCGGGCGACCGCGGAACTCTACCGGAAACTAGAGCCACTGATCGCCGTCATGGACGGCCGGCCGGGCGGCAACGGCCGGTTCAGTGGCAGTGAACCTCCTGGTGGTGTGGCATGAACTTCGGACACGAGCACCCAGAGCACCCGGAGACCACGGACGAACGGTCCCGAACCGAAGAGACCCCAGGTACCGGCTTCCAGGACCCGGAGGCGGAGCCCCTGGCGAGCGAGAAGGCAGCCGGGGCGGATCTGTCCGGCGTGTCGCCCGGCACGGCCGGCCTGCGCGATGGAACGGCGGGGGAGCCGGTACCACGCCTCAGGGAAGAAGGCGTGGAAGAACCGGCGGAAGAAGGCACGGGAGAGCCTGCGGAAGAGCTGGCGGAAGAGGCCACAGAAGAGACGGCGGGGGGACCGGCGGGCGCACAAGGCCGTCCTTTCGCCTTTGGTGACCTGGTGGTGTTCGTCGACAGCAAGCAACGCCGCCGCTTGCAGCGCCTGCGTCCGGGCCGCGTCTTCCAGGCTCCTCCCGGTGGCGCGATCCGGCACGACGACGTGGCCGGCCTGCCCGAAGGGGCGGTGGTGCACACCACGACCGGGCAGCCCATCCTCTGCCTGCGCCCGACGCTGGAGGAATACATCCTGGCCATGCCGCGGCGCACCCAGGTCATCTATCCCAAGGACCTGGGGCAGATCCTGGTGCGCTCCAACCTGGGCCCCGGCGGCCGGGCGCTGGAAGCCGGGGTGGGATCGGGAGCCACGTCGCTGGCGCTCCTCCGCCTGCTGGGCCCGACGGGAACCCTGATCTCCTATGAACGGCGCCCCGAGTTCGCGGCCCTGGCCCGCGACAACGTGCGGCGCTTCCTGGGCGAGGATCCTCCCAACTGGCGCATCGAGTTGCGCGACGTTTACGAGGGCATCGACGAGCGGGGTCTGGACGCGGTGGTGCTGGACGTGCCTGAGCCGTACCGCTGCGTGGACGCGGCGGCCGCCGCCGTGCGCCCGGGCGGCGTGCTGTTGGCCTGGCTCCCCACCACCAACCAGGTGCAGGAGCTGGTGGTCGCTCTCCGTCGCCATCCGGCGTGGGATCTGGTGGATACCACGGAGCTGCTGTTACGCCCGTGGCACGTCAGCCAGGAGAGCGTACGCCCCGAGCACCGCATGGTGGCCCATACCGGTTTCCTCATCACCGCCCGCCGCGTGACGGGGCCCGCCGCCCGTACCGGGCCTGGCTCCCGGGACTGAGCCCGGTTTTCGTCCCGGGGCCCGGCTTGCTGCCCGTTCTGGCGCCTTCGACTCCCGGATGCCTGCCTGCGGGGCAGATGTCGACACGCCGTCCGGCCCCGCGGCGGCGTACCGGACCAGGCCCGGGATCCTGTCGAAGGCCGGGTCGAATCCCGCGGCCGCCATCCGGGCGGACGAAGTCCCGGCCGGCGTCCCCGCCCGTGCCCCCGTCCCGTCTGCGAACAGGGGTGATGGTGCCCGCACCCTGCCTCTACCGGCGTCTGCCCCCGTCGACGTGCCATCTCCCGTGTCACAATTTTTGTCTCCGGCTTCCCCTCTTTGCGACACGCCCTGCCCGCTCATCTCCGTACAATGAGGGCCACAGCTTGTCCGCTCGTGCAGGTTCGGGTGCGGGCGGCATGGCCAGACGAGCGAGGTGAATGGCTGTGGCACGTTTTCCCGGGCGGGGGCCGGGTCCGAGACCGGCTTTCGTCAGCCTCCCCGGTGGCGCCCGCGACGCGGCCGCCGCTGCCCGGCCGCGGGATGGACAGGCAGGGCTGGTTATATGGGCTGCGTGGGCCGGTGCGGCGCTACTGGTGATCCTGGTCGGCCGGGTACAACCCGCCGGCTTGCCCGCCCCGCTGGTGTTGCCGCTGGTGGCCGTGGTCATGGAGTTCTCCCCGCGGCTGGGGTGGACGGTAGCGTTTCTGGGGGCGGCCGGGGCGCTGAGCGTCGGAGCCGGATACCCGGCGGGAGTCATCCTGGCAGCAAGCCTGCTCATGCGGCTGCTGCGATCCCACGTCCTGCAAGAGGCCGAGGGTGTGGTGCACCGCCGGCGCTTGCAAGCGGCGACACTGGCCGGGGCTGTGCTGGTGGCGGGGGGCGTCCTGGCCTGGCCCTTCGGGCCGTTCGGGCTGGAGCTGGACCGGCTGGCAGGTGTCATGGTCACGGCGATTCTAGCCGTCATGGCCCTGCCCTGGATGCGGCAGGCCGTGACCCTCCTGCTCCGGGCCCTTCCCGGCGCCGCGGACATCCTCGCGGAGGAAGCGGAGGGACGAGACCTCCCGCCCGTGGAGCCCGCCCCTGCCCGGAGGGCGATGGCCGCGTTGCTGGTGGTGGCGGCCGGCGGCCTCGACGGTGTCCGGTTGCTGGCGCTGGATGCCGGCCTGGCCCTGCGGGTGCTGTGTATCCTCCTGGCCGCCGAGGTCGGGGGCGCCGGCTGGGGGGCTGTAGCTGGGACCGGTGCCGGCCTCCTGGGCCTCCTGGCGGGGCAGGGTGCGGGTTGGACCGTGGCATGGATGGCGCTGGCTGGCACGGCCGCCGGTCTGATGCAGCGTTACGGCCGGCCGGCCCTGGTGGCGGGGTTCCTCCTCGCCACGCTGATCATGGCCGGTTCCGTGCCGGTGGTCGAGGCAGCGGCCGTCATGATCGCCAGCGGCGCCGCAGGGCTTGCGGGCTATGCCGCCATCACCGCCACGGGCATGCCGCGGCAACTGGCCGGGCGCCTGCAGGCACTCTCCCCGCCCGTGGCGCCACCGGCCGCCGGCCGGGAAAGCGCCCCTGGCCGGGACGAAGGGGCTCACGCCGCCTGGCGCGTCATGGAAGATCTGTTACGGGAGATGGCGCGCACGGTGGAGCGTCCCGCCGGGTCCCAAGCGGATCACCGCGAACAGGTCAGCGAGCTCATCAACGACGTGGCGCGCCGGCATTGCCTGCACTGCCCCCACGCCCGGACTTGCTGGCAGGCCGAGTTCGGCACCACCTACCAGGCCATGCTGGACATCCTGAGCACCCTGGAGCGGGGTGAGCGGGCGCGGGAGGTCATTGTGCCGCCACCGCTCCGGGCCCGGTGCCCGCGTCTGCCGGCCATCACCGACGCGCTCGCCCAGGGTCTGGAGCTCCTCCAGCTCGAGTTGCGGTGGCAGCGGCGGGTCAACCGGATGCGGCACCTGGTGGCCGAGCAGTTGCGAGGGCTGGCCGAGGTCGCTGCTACCCTGGAACGGGGCCGGGCGGCCGCCACGAACCGCCGGAGTGGCGGCTGGCGGTACGGGATGCGGGTCGGGGTGGCCCGGACACCCAAGGAAGGCCGCTGGGTGTCGGGTGACGGGTATCTCTGCCGCTCCTTCGAGGACGAGCGCCGCATGGTGCTGGTCCTTAGCGACGGCATGGGGTCGGGACGGCGGGCGGCCGCTGAGTCCCGGGCGGCGCTGCACCTCCTCGAGCGGCTGCTGGACGCGGGCGTGCCGGCGGAAGCGGCCATTCGCATCCTCAACGCCGCCCTGGCCCTGCGGGGAGAAGAGATGTACACCACCCTGGATGTGGCCTCCGTGGACCTGGAGCGCGGGCAGGTGGAATTCATCAAGGTCGGGGCCGCGCCGAGCTTCGTGCGCAGTGAGCGGGACGTCCGGCTGATCACGCGGCCCGCCCTGCCCGTGGGCATGTTCGACGACATCGAGGTGACCGGCGACCGCGGTTACCTGCGGCCGGGCGACCTGCTGGTCATGGTGTCCGATGGAGTGCTGAGTGCCTTCGGCGATGTCGAAGCGGGGGCTGCCTGGATTCGCGGTTTCCTCGCGGGGCTGACGGAAGACGAGCCCCGTTGCGTAGCCACACAGATAATAAAGGAAGCTTTACGCCGGGCGGGCAACCGGGCCGGAGACGACATGACGGTGCTCGCCGGCAAGCTGGTTTCGCGCGGTCAGCTGGCATCGGTGGCCGGCCTGGACTGCGCGAGGTGACCCAACAACCCTCTCCTCCTCGTCCCGGGCGGCGCAGGTGTGAGTCGCCCACCCCCAGGGGAGCGCGGCTGCGGCCGCGCTCTTCCCGTGGGCGGGACGGGGTGGAGACGCCCCGCGGAGTGGCCCCCTGGCCCGGCGACGGCTCCCGAACCGGCCCGGGCTGTGGGCGGCCGTTGACAGCGCAGGGACTCCCGGCACCGCCGCCGGCCGCGTGGAACCGGCGCCGGGATCGCGGCAGGCCCCGGGATACAGGCGGCGAAAGAGCCGGGTGGGGGCCTGCCGGCTGGCAAGAGGACCAGGCGCGGGGAAGGCGGGACGGCAAGCCCTGGAGGGAGCGCCGGTACACCGTGGCACGCTGCTTGCTGGACGAGGTTCGGGCCTTCATCACCCGGCACCGCTTGCTGGCGCCGGGACAGCGGGTGCTGGTGGCCGTGTCGGGGGGCCGCGATTCCGTCGTCCTCCTGGACGTGCTGGTGCGGCTGCGGACCGAACTGGGCCTGGCCGCCCTGGGTGTGGCTCACGTGGACCACGGTCTGCGCCCCGATTCCGCGGCCGACGCGGAGTGGGTCCGCGACCTGGCGGCGGGGTACGGGCTTCCTTTCTTCCTGCGCCGCGTGCAGGTGCGCCCGGGCCGGGAGTCCCCGGAGGCTGCCGCCCGCACGGCCCGTTACCGCGCGCTGTGGGAGATGGCCCGGGCCTTTGGTGCCGATCGCATCGCCCTGGCTCATCATGCCGATGACCAGGCCGAGACGGTCCTGCTCCGGCTGCTGGCCGGGGCGGGTCCCTCCGGCCTGGCCGGCATGCGGCCCCGGCGTGGCCGCTTCGTCCGGCCGCTGCTGGGCGTGGAGAGGGCGGCACTGGCGGCCTATGCCGCCGAGCAGGGACTGCGCTGGCGGGACGACCCCACCAACCGGGACCTGTCCATCCCGCGCAACCGGGTGCGGCACGAGCTCCTGCCCTTGCTGGAGCGGTCTTACAACCCGGCGGTGCGGCGCGTCCTCTGCCGGGTGGCTGCCATCATGGCCGCGGAGGCCGAGCTGCTGGCGCGCCGCACCCGCCGCCAGCTCGCCCGGCTGGCGGTGCTGGGGGAAGGCCGGGGCGGCCTGCCCCTGGAGGAGTTCCGGCGCCTGCCCGTGGCCGACCAGCGGCGCCTGTTGCAAGCCCTGTACCGGCGGCTCAGTGGACGGGGGCTGTCCTTCGACGCCGTGGAGCGCCTGCGGGCACTGGCGCGGGCCACGGCGCCGTCTGAGGAGATCCCGGCCGGTCCCCTGCCGGTGGACACCGGGCCGGACACGCGGGATTCGGAGGATCCCGCCGGCGCCGGCGGGCCTGCGGCCCTGGACCTGCCGGGGGGGTGGCGGGCCCACCGGGAGGGGGGGCATCTCTGGATGGAGCCGGCCCGCGATTCCGCCGCCGGCGAGGTAGGCGGGCTCCATCGAGACGAGGGGGGAAGGCATCAAGAGGCAGCACGGAGGCCGGAAGAGGCGAGCTATCGCTACGAGCTGCCCGTGCCCGGTTCGGTGGAGGTGCCGGAGGCCGGCCTGCTGCTACGCGCCTGGCTGGTAACGGGGAAGGCGGCCCGGGCAGTGCGCGAGGCCTTGCTGGGTGGCGACCCGGCGCGGGCGGAGGACGCCGTCGCCCGCGCGGGGCCGCCGTTGCCGGACAAGGCGGCGCGCGTTGTGGGGCGGGTGTTGTGTGACTATAATGAGCTTAAATTACCGCTGGTCGTGCGCGCCGCGTCCGCCCGCGAGCGGATGCAGCCGCTGGGCGCCCGTGGGCGGAGGCCGCTGCGCAGGCTATACCGCCAGGCGCTGGCCGCTCGTCCGCCCCGGGAGATGCCGCCCGGCCGGTGGCCTCCCCTCGTGGTCAGCGGTGACGAGCCCCTGTGGTTCGTAGGCGTGCGCCTGGCCGAGCGGTTCCGGGTGCGGCCCGCCACGGAGGAAATTGTGGTTCTGGAAGCGCTGGCCACCACGGACGGTACCGGTGACGAGCCGGCCGGCGCGGGCCGTCATGGCGGGGCCCATCCGTGATATAATGTTTCCGCCTCTGAAGGACCCGGGAGGAACGAAAGAAGTCAAGGTGGGGTGTAACGTGCGGCCGGGCTGAACCGGCGCCCGCTCGACGCCGGTTCCAGGCCCGCCGGCCGCGCCCGGCGCGGCCGCAAGGAGGGCCAGGATGAAGGCGACGAACCGCATCTTCCGTAACCTTCTCTTTTATGTGATCTTGCTCGTGTTCGTCATTGCCATCGTCGATCACTTTGCCCCCCCAGCCCCGAACGTCACACATCTCCGCACCGGAGAAGTGCTCCAGAAGATCGAACAGGGGCAGGTCGAGGAGATCACCTACGACGAGAGCCGGCAAACGGTCACCGGCAAGCTGAAGGACGGCACGCGGTTCCGGGCTACGTTGCCCGATTTGACTACCGACACCATCCGGGAATGGGAGGCCCAGGGCGTCCGCGTCGATGCCCGCCCGCCTTCCGAGGCCCCGTGGTGGTCCGGACTGCTGACCACGCTGCTGCCGGTGGCACTGGTGATCGCGGCCTTTTTCTTCATCATGCAGCAGACCCAGGGGACGGGCAGCCGCGTCATGCAGTTCGGCAAGAGCCGGGCGCGGTTGCACCAGCCCGACGAGAAGCGGCGCATCACCTTCGACGATGTCGCCGGCTACGAAGAGGTCAAGGAAGAGCTCAAGGAGATCGTCGACTACCTGAAGAACCCGCGCCGCTACATCGAGCTAGGGGCCCGCATCCCCAAAGGCGTGCTGCTGTACGGCCCGCCCGGCACCGGCAAGACCCACATGGCCCGGGCCGTGGCAGGCGAGGCCGGCGTGCCCTTTTACTACATCAGCGGCTCCGATTTCGTCGAGATGTTCGTGGGCGTCGGCGCTTCCCGCGTGCGTGACCTGTTCGAGCAGGCCAAGCGGAACGCGCCGGCGATCGTGTTCATCGACGAGATCGACGCGGTGGGCCGGCAGCGCGGCGCGGGTTACGGCGGCGGCCACGACGAGCGTGAGCAGACGCTGAACCAGCTGCTGGTGGAGATGGACGGCTTCGGGACCAACGAGGGCATCATCGTCATGGCCGCCACCAACCGCCCGGACGTGCTGGACCCGGCTCTGCTGCGTCCCGGCCGGTTCGACAGGCAGATCGTCATCGACCGGCCGGACCTGGTGGCCCGCGAGGCCATCCTCAAGGTGCACACGCGGTCCAAGCCCCTGGCGCCCGACGTGGATCTGGCTCTGCTGGCGCGGCGCACACCCGGCTTCACCGGCGCCGACCTGGAGAACCTGGTCAACGAGGCCGCGCTGCTGGCGGCCCGCAGGCGCAAGAAGCAGATCGAAATGCAGGATCTGGAGGACGCCATCGACCGCATCCTGGCCGGTGGGCCCGAGCGCAAGACCCGCGTGATGAGCGAGAAGGAGAAGCAACGCGTGGCCTACCACGAGGCCGGCCACGCGCTGGTGGCTAAGCTGCTGCCCAACACCGACCCCGTACACAAGATCTCCATCATTCCGCGGGGCGCCGCGCTGGGTTACGTGATGCAGTTGCCGACGGAGGACCGCTACCTGATCACCCGCCAGGAGATCCTGGACCGGGTGACCATGGCGCTGGCGGGGCGGGCCGCGGAAGAGCTGGTGTTCGGTGAGGTGAGCACCGGCGCCCAGGACGACCTGGAGAAGTCGACCAAGATGGTGCGCCGGATGATCACCGAGTTCGGCATGAGCGACGAGCTGGGGCCCATGACCTTCGGCCACAAGATGGATGCGCCCTTCCTGGGACGGGACCTGATCCGGGAGCGCAACTATAGCGAGGAGGTCGCGGCCGCCATCGACCGCGGCATCAGCGAGGTCATCAACGACTGCTACGAGCGCGCCTTGCGCTTGCTCCGCGAGCACCGCGACAAGCTGGAGCGGATCGCCAAGGTGCTCCTGGAGAAGGAGACCATCGAAGCCAGCGAGCTGGACGCGATCATGCGCGGGGAGACGGAGGAGAAAGCGTCCTGAGCGGCGCACCACGCCCGGGGCGAACGTAGCCACGGGCCAGCACATCCCGGAGTCGACAGGACATCGACGGTGAAGGCGCACCGGCCGGCGGCCCGCAGGGGCCGCCGGCGGCGTCTCCCGGAGCCGCGGCGACCTTCACAGCCCCCGGGCGCTGGGGCACAATGGGGAAGGATTGTCACCGGCAGGGTGGCCGGGCAACCACTGCCGGCGGAGGTGGAGGCCGTGTCCGATCGCCAGCGCAAGCTCGAGCGCCGCCAGCGCGAGCGCGCCCGCTGGGAAGCGACCCGCGAGACGATCCGGCGGCTCTTGTCGGTGACCCGCCGCTGCCGGTCCGGTAAGGAGTTCGCGGCCGCCCTGGCCGAGTTGTGGGCGAACCGGGAGGAGGCACCTGCCCCCCCGGAGTACCGCGCCCTGGCCGCGGTGCCGCTGGGCGAGCGGCCGCGGGAGATCGCCCGCTGGTTCGACCGGCTGGTGCCGGAACCCGTGCGCCAGGTCCTGGGTGGCCTGGCGGAACACGGGCACGCGGCCTTCCTGGTCGGAGGCTGCGTGCGGGACCTGCTCCTGGCCCGGCCGCCCAAGGATTGGGACGTGGCCACCAGCGCCCGGCCTGAGGAGGTGCGCGGCATCTTCCGGCGCACCATCCCCACCGGCATCGAGCACGGGACGGTCACCGTGCGGGTGGGCGGCCTCGGAGTGGAGGTCACCACCTTCCGCAAGGAAGGGCGTTACAGCGACCACCGCCACCCCGATGAAGTGGAGTTCACCCAGGACCTGCGCGCGGACCTGGAGCGTCGCGACCTGACCATCAACGCCCTTGCCCTCGACCACCGCGGGCAGCTGCATGACCCCCTGGGCGGGTTGGCCGACCTGGTGGGTGGCATCGTGCGGGCCGTTGGCGATCCGGAGGAACGCTTCAACGAGGACGCCCTGCGGCTGCTCAGGGTCGTCCGCTTCGCGGCCCGTTTCGGCTATACCATCGAACCCCGCACGGAGGCGGCCCTGTCCCGCTGCTCAGGCCTCATCCGCCACATCTCCTGGGAGCGGATCCGCGAGGAGATGTCGGGCATGTTGCTCACCGCCCGTCCGGCCTGGGCTCTCAACGTGCTGCGGCTCACCGGGCTGCTGGCCCACATCTGGCCTGAGTTGCTGGAGGGCGTGGGCGTGGCTCAGAACGTGCACCACGCCTACACCGTCTGGGAACACAACCTGCTGGCCTGCGAGTACACGCCGCCGGTGCTGCGCCTGCGGCTGGCCGGCCTGCTCCACGACGTGGGCAAGCCCCGGACGGTGTCGGAAGATGACGCCGGCGAGCGCCACTTCTACCACCATGAGGTGGTGGGGGCGGAGATGGCACGGGAGATGCTGCGGCGCCTGCGCTACGACAACGACACCATCCAGCATGTGACCCACCTGGTTCGCCATCACCTGGCGCTGCACCACTATCCCGGTATGACGGACGCGGCCATCCGCCGCCTGATCCGGCGCATCGGCCCCGAATACCTGGAGGACCTGATCATCCTGCGCGTGGCGGACCGGGCCGCCTCGGGCACCAAGCAGGCGCCCATCTCCCGGGGCGCTTACCGCCTGCTCACCCGCATGGAGAAGGTCCTGGCCGAAGACGCGGCCTTCAGCCTCCACGACCTGGCCATCGACGGGCACGACGTCATGGAGGTCACGGGCTTTGGGCCCGGTCCCGCCATCGGCTGGCTCCTGCAACAACTGCTGGAGGAAGTGCTGGACGACCCCGGGCGTAACCAGCGGGAGATCCTGCTCCAGCGAGTGCGGGAACTGGCCCCGCTGGCGGAGGAACGGTTCGCCGTCACGCGCCGCGGTTGACGCCTGCCTTGTGACGCCGGGCCGGCCGGCGCCGCCGGCGCGGCAGGGTGGCCGGCCCGCCGCATCCGCTGAGACCGGGCAGGGGCGGCCCGGGCGCGTCGGCTGCAACGGGTTGCAACGGGAGGTACAGGGATGTCGACGGGAACGGACGGAAGCGACCGCCTGGCATCGCTGCAGGCGCTCCTGGAGGAAGCGGGTACCGATCTCCTGGCCGTCACGCCCGGCACCAGCTGCTTCTACCTGACGGGGGTGCAGCTGCTGGGCAGCCGTCTCGCCCTGTTCCTGCTGCCACGCCGGGGCGAGCCGGCCTGGGTGTTGCCCAAGCTGGAGGCATCGCGAGTGGCCGCCGCACCCGGCGCCGCTGGTACCCCGCCGATCTTCGCCTACGCCGACGGTGAGGACCCGGGGGCCGCCGTGGGTGAAGCTATCCGGCACGTGACGGCGTCCCTGGGCGGGCCGCCGCGGGTGGCCGCCATGGAGGAACGAGTGGCCCGCCTATTTGAATGGCGGGTGCTGGCGGCCGCCCTGCCGTCCGCGGAGTGGCGGGCGGCCGATTCCCTGCTGGCCCGGCTGCGCGCCCGCAAGGATGCCCGGGAGATCGCCGCCATCCGGAGGGCAGCCGGCCTGGTGGAGACGGCGCTGGCCCACGCCGCCAGGTTCGTCAGTCCCGGCTGGCGCGAGGACCAGATCGCCACGGAGGTGGAAAAGGCGCTGCGCCAGCTGGGCACGCACAGTCCCTTCGGCATCCACGTAGCCTCGGGACCCCGCTCCGCCGTGCCCCACGCCGAGACGGGAGACCGCGTGCTGGAGCCGGGAGACCTGGTCTGGATCGACGTCGGGGCCAGCGTGGACGGTTACGCCTCGGATATCACCCGCACCTTCCTGCTGCCCGCGGACGGCCCGGAGACGGGCGACTACGCCCTCCGGCGGGAGATCTATGCCGTCTGCTACAGGGCCCAGGCGGCAGCTCGCGCCGCCGCCCGGCCGGGTGCCCGGGCGGGGGACGTGGACGCCGCCGCCCGGCAGGTGATCGAAGCCGCGGGTTATGGCGAATTCTTCACCCATCGTACGGGACACGGCCTCGGGCTGGACGTCCACGAGGCACCGGACATCGCGCCCGGCAGCGACACGGTGCTGGAGCCCGGCATGGTGTTCACCATCGAGCCGGGCATCTACGTGCCGGGGGTGGGGGGTGTCCGCATCGAGGATGACATCCTGATCACGGAGGACGGTTCCCGTAGCCTGACCCGCTTCGAACGCTGGCTGGCGCCGGGCCCGGCTCCCGCCGGCGAAGCGGGCGAGGGGCACTGAGGGGGGACCGCGGGGCATGACGGGACCGGGGGCGGGTGAGGTAGGCCACCAGGGGGGCGGCTACCCGACAGACGGTCACCGTCAAGTGGTGCTGGACGGCCGCAGCCTCACGCTGGCCGCCGTCGAGGCGGTGGCGCGACATGGCGTGCCGGTACGCCTCGACCCCGGCGCCCGGCGGCGGATGGAGGCCAGTCGCCGCCGCGTCGAGCAGGCGGTGGCGGCCGGCGAGATCCTTTACGGGGTCACGACGGGCTTCGGCAAGCTGGCGGACGTGGCCATCGAGCCCAGTGACGCGCGCCGGCTCCAGGAGAACCTCCTCCGCAGCCACGCCGCCGGGGTGGGCCCGCCGTTGCCGGCGGAGGTCGTGCGGGCCATGATGTTGCTGCGCGCCAACGCCCTGGCCCGCGGCTTTTCGGGGGTCCGGCCGGTGGTCGTGGAACGGCTGCTGGACCTGCTGAACCGGGCGGTTCATCCCGTGATCCCCTCCCGCGGATCCCTGGGGGCCAGCGGCGACCTGGCACCCCTGGCCCACCTGGCGCTGGTGCTGATCGGGCGCGGGGAGGCCGAAGTGGCAGGGCAGCGCCTGCCGGGCCGGGAGGCCCTGGCGAGGGCCGGCCTGGAGCCCCTGGTGCTGGAACCCAAGGAAGGGCTCGCCCTCATCAACGGCACCCAGGCCATGACCGCCCTGGGTGCCCTGGCCGTGCGCGACGGGTTCTACCTGGCCCTGGTCGCCGACCTGGCCGGTGCCCTGACCCTGCAGGCCCTGCGCGGCATCCCCGACGCCTTCGACGAGCGGATCCACGCCCTGCGTCCCCACGCCGGCCAGCGGGCGGCCGCTGCTCATCTGCGGCGGCTGCTGGCCGGGAGCCGGCTGACCACCCGCGCCGGGGAGCTGCGGGTCCAGGACGCCTACTCGCTGCGCTGCATGCCCCAGGTGCACGGGGCGGTCCGGGACGCGCTGGTCCACGCCGCGGGCGTGCTGGCCGTGGAAGCCAATTCCGTGACGGACAACCCCCTGGTCTTCCCCGGCGGCGACGTGCTGTCCGGCGGCAACTTCCACGGGGAACCGGTGGCGCTGGTCCTCGACTATGCCGCGGCGGCCCTGGCGGAGCTGGGCAGCATCGCCGAGCGG
>DATCKH010000102.1:0-6187 GCA_036562425.1 Thermaerobacter sp.
TCGTCCAGCAGGAGCAGGGCCGGCCGCTTGACCAGGGCCCGCGCCAGCGCCACCCGCTGCTGCTGGCCGCCTGAGAGCTGGTCCGGCCGCCGGTCCAGGAGCTGCTCGATCTGGACGAGCTCGGCCATCTCGTGCACCCGGCGCCGGATCTCCTCCGCCGGCAGCTTTTGCATCCGCAACGGGAAGGCGATGTTCTCGAAGACCGTCATGTGCGGGTACAGGGCATAGCTCTGGAACACCATGCCCACGTTCCGGCGCTGGGGCGGGACGTCGTTCATCTTGACGTTGTCGAAGTAGATGGCCCCCTCCGTAGGCCGCAACACGCCGGCCAGCATGTAGAGGGTGGTCGACTTGCCGCAGCCCGACGGCCCCAACAGCGCGACCAGCTGGCCGGAGGGCAGGTCCAGGGACAGCTCCGAGACGGCCGTCACGGTACCGAACCGTTTGGTCACGTTCTCGAGCCGCACTCTCACCGCTTGACACCCCCCGCGTACAACGCCACCAGGAACCGCTGCAGGAAGAAGTAGACGGCCAGTACGGGAATCATGTAGAAAACGGCCACGGCTGAAACGGTCCCGTAGTCGGCCACGTCAGCTTGCGACAGCAGTGAGCTGAGATACACCGGCAGCGTCTGCGTGTCGGCGCCGGGCGCCAGCACATAGGGGAGCAGGAACTCGCTCCACCCCGAAAGGAAGGCGAACACGCCCGACGCCACCAGGCCCGGACGGACGATGGGCAGCACAACGCGGCGCCAGGTGGTCAGCCGGTCCGCGCCGTCCAGCAGCGCCGCCATCTCGTGATCCCAGGACACCTGGTCATAGAACCCTTTCAGCACCCAGACGTGGAAGGGGAGCTCCAGGGCGATCTTGGCCAGCACCACACCGATCAGGGTGTCGTAGAGCCCCAGCCGTTGCAGGAGCATGAAGATGGCCACCAGTAGCGTGATCCCCGGAAACGCGTGCAGCACGATGAGCAATCCCAACCAGAAGCGCCTGCCCGGCACGTGCAGCCGCGACAGCGCATAGGCCGCCGTGCTGGCCAGCCCGATCTCCCCCAGGGCCACCATGACGGCGAACAGGAGCGTGTTCCACGTGATACGCCAGATGCTCGGGGCGAAGGGATCCTCGGTCCAGAGGAACGACCAGTTCTCCGCCGTCAGGGCCAGCGGCCGGAAGCCCTCCATGCCGTCGCTCCACGAAGCCAGCAGCAACCAGGCATAGAGAGCCACCACCGGCAGGGTGACCGGCACCAGCAGGAGCCAGGCGCCCCAGGCGGGGCGGCGCGTCTCGCTGATGTTGCCCAGCAACCCTTTCACCTCCCCCGCTCGTCGCCGGCGAGCCCCGCCGGCCGGCGGCCGCGGGCGGGCTCACCACCGGCGGCGCGATCACGTCACCTCGATCCGCGGCCGCCCGGTCATGGCACGGAAGTTGAAGAAGCGCAGGTACAGCACCGACGCGATGATCCCGATGATCACCAGCACCGTGGCCAGGGCAGCGCCCAGGCCGAACTGGGCGTTGCCGAAGTAGTTGGACAGCGCCGTGTGGAAGGCGTACAGCGCCCAGACCTCGGTGGTGTAAAAGCCCGGCCCGCCGTCCGTGGCCAGCAGGATGTACTCGTAGGACGCCAGCAGCGACAGCGTCTGGTACGCCGCCACGAACAGCACCGGCCACCGCAGCTGGGGCAGGATGATGTGCCGGATCAGTGACCACGAGCTCGCCCCGTCCACCTGGGCCGCCACCAGCTGCTCCCGCGGGATGGCCCGGATGGCCGCGGAGAAGATGATCATCCCCATCGATGCGCCGACAAAGCCGTTGATGGCGATGATCATGGGCCAAGGCCGCGCGTACAGCCAGTTCTGGCTCGCCTCTACGCCCAGCCAGCCCAGGACCTGGTTGAGCACCCCGTAGGGCGGCTCGGCGGCGAAGTACTTCCACATCAGGACGTAGACCACCGAGGGCGTGATGCGCGGCAGCAGCCACGCCGCCCGGAACAGGCCGCCCCACCGGTCCGGCAGGAAGGAGCTGGCCAGGGCCAGCACCATGGCCAGGCCCACGTTGAACAGTACCAGGGTGGCCCCCACGTAGAGGAACGTGTTGCGCAGGAGCAGGCCCGCCACCGGATCGGTGAGGATGCGGCGATAGTTCTCCAGGCCGACCCACCGGAAGCCGCCCAGCCCGGTGGCCACGCTGACGTCCGTGAGGCTGAGCAGCAGCGTCAGGACCACCGGGACGAAGAAGAAGACGGCCACGACGACGGCAAAGGGGAGAAGGAAGAGGAGCGCCAGGCGCCACGGGGCGGCCCGGCGGCCGGCGGCGGACAGGAGACCCCGCGCGCCGCCGGCCGCTTCCCCGGATCCGCCGGCCGGGACCCCGCCGGGCGAACCCACCGGCTGCACCGGTTCCTCCGGGAAAAGGGCCCGGCGCTCCTCCCTCACCGGATGATCACCTCGTCCCCTAGCTGCGACTGCAACTGCCGGACCACGGTGTCCACCGCCTGCTGCGGCTTCATCTGGCCCGCCACCACCGCGGAGAGCCCGCGATAGATGGCCTGGTCATAGTTGCCGAACTGCTCGTGCAGCGGCACGAACCCGGCGTGCTCCACCATGTAGGCGATGTCGCTCAGCAGCTTGTCGCTCTTGTAGTCCGGGTTCTCCAGCTGCGACTGCATGATGGCCAGGTGGTTGCTCTCCACGGCGTGGCGCGTGTTGAACTCGGCGTTGGTGGCCTCCAGGATGAGCCGCGCCGCCAGGTCCGGGTGCTTGGAGTACTTGGTGACCATGTAGACCAGCGGGTGCGACAGGGTCACGCCCGGCTTGCCCTTCTCGCCCGAAGGCAGCAACGCGTAACCCAGGTCCGCCACGTCCTCATCCGTCAGGCCGTACTGGTCCTTCCACTCGGCCACCATCCAGGAACCGCCGACCCACATGGCCACCTGCTTGCCCGTGACGGCCCGGTGCCAGATGGGCCACTCCGTCCCCAACAGCGACGGCTTCATCACGCCCAGCTCCTGGCTGGCGCGGGCGAAGAACTCGTACTCCTTCAGCAGGGCCTGCTTGTCCAGGACCAGCTTGCCGGTCTCCGGATCCTGCATCTGGCCGCCGAAGGCCAGATAGAACATGTAGAAGTCAACCCCGGGCTGCCCCCGCGTCCAGAAGCCCTGCCCCGCCGGGACGATGCCCTTGTCCTGGAGCTGCTTGGCCGTCTCCAGCAAGTCGTCCAGGGTGAACTCGCCCTTGCGAATGCGCTCGGGCAGCGATTCGATCTGTTCATCGGTCCACCCGAGCTTCTTCAGGTGCGACTTCCAGAAATACAGGGGCCGCGCCTCGGTGTCCTGGGGGATGCCCCAGATCTTGCCGTCCAGCGTCACGGATTCCCACAGCTTCGGGAAGATGTCCTCGTATACCGGATGGTCGCGGACGTACTCGTCCAGCGGGATGATGTGACCCGCCGCCGCCCACGGCGCCACGTCCTCATGCCCGCTCAGGATGATGTCGGGTGCCTTCCCCGCCTCGGCGGCAAGGATGAAGCGCTGCTTGTACTCGTCCCACGGCCGGTCCTCGTGCTGCCCTTCCAGCTGCACGCGGACCTTGGCGCCCTCTTCCTCCAGCTTCTGGTTGAGGCGCTCCACGGCGTCCTTCAGGTTGTCGAACCGGTACCGCTCCGTGGGCTTACCGATGGTCATGGCGCGCAGGGTGACGGTCTCCACGCCGTCCTGCCCCGCACCGGCCCCACCGCCCGGAGCCGTCGTGGCCTCTTGCTGCTGTTGGTTGCCGCAACCGCTCACGATAAAGGGGACAAAGGCTGCAACCAGCAGGACCGACAGCCAGCGGCGCCATCCGCCGCCCTTGCTCCAGCCGGACAATCGCCGCACCGTCATCCACCTCCCGCCTTCGCAGTTCTGGGCCGGCCCGGGCGACGCCGGGCGGCAAGGCAAGACACCCTCGCCGGCAGGAACATGCGAAAACGAAGGCTTCTCGATGCTCGACTGCCTACAGAGCGAACGCCGTCGTGTACGAGGCAGGCAGAAAGCGAGAAAAATGGCGCGTCACAGCGCCGCACTTGGCCTACGCAGGCTTTAGCAGCTGAAAGCGGTGAGTGCTAACAACCCCTTTGGAATTTACCCAGTCGTTACACGGTTGTCAAGCTCTTGTTTCCTGGTCCAAACCGGCAAGCCATGTCACATAATGGCAGGAGCTGCCGGTGGCGACCAACCCCGGCGACCGCGCCCGGCTTCCCAATGGGACGCGCGGGGATTACACACCCGGGAACCGAAGCATCCTGCGGGTAGTCGCCAGCAACCTGATCGGGCGTTGTTTCTCCGTTGACGGCGGAACGGGTTTTCGCGATACTGGTCGTGGAACATTTAGATATCTGTCAAAATATCGACGAGTTAGGGGTGCCAGCACTCAAAAGGCGGCGAGCTGCACGGCAGCGAACGTGCGGCCAGCCGCAGCGGGGGAAGAAGGGCGTGAGCAACCCGCAATCCGTCTTCAAGGCTCTGGCCGATCCCACCCGGCGCGCCATCCTGCGGCTGCTGCGGGAGCGTGACATGACGGCAGGCGAGATCGCCGCCCACTTCCCCGTCACCCGGGCGAGCATCTCCCACCATCTCGCCCTCCTGAAGCAGGCCAATCTCGTGGTGGATGAGCGCCGAGGTCAGCACATCGTCTACTCCCTTAACACCACCGTGTTCCAGGAGGTGCTGGCATGGCTGATGGAGCTGGCGCGGCCGGAATGAAGGAGCCCGCTCGCGGCGAGGGCGGCGGTCCCGGCGCCGGTGGCACGTCCATCGACCGGGTGATCTGGCTGGTGTTGCTGGCCGCGGCTGCGGCCACAGCGGCCGTCTATCCCCGGTTACCGGAGCAGATGATCATCCACTGGGACGCCGCCGGCCGGCCGGACGATTGGGCCCACAAGAGCTTCGCCGCCTGGATGCCTATTGGGACGGCGGCGGCCCTGGCCCTGTTGATGCGCTTCTTGCCGGCGCTGGATCCCCGGGGCGAGAACTACCGCCGCTTCTCCGGAGCCTTTGACCTCATACGCCTGGCGACCGTCCTGTTCATGGTGGGCGTCCACGTCCTGGTGATCCTGGCCGGCCTGGGCGTGCCGGTGGCCATGGACCGGATCATGCCGGTGGCGGTCGGCCTCCTCCTGGTGTTGCTGGGGAACGTCATGGGCCAGGTGCGCCACAACTATTTCGTCGGCATCCGCACCCCCTGGACCCTGGCCGATGAAGAAGTCTGGCGCCGAACCCACCGCATGGGAGGCCGGCTCTTCGTCCTGGGCGGCCTGGCCATCGCGGCGGGAGGGCTGGCGGGCGGTCCCTGGCTCGTCGCCGCCATATTGACCAGCCTCACCGTGGCTGGCCTGGGCCCGGTGGTGTACTCCTACTGGATCTGGCGGCAGGGGAAGGCCAGCCGGCAGGATGGCTGAGGGAGGCCTTGTAAGCACAGGCCTCGAAAGGAAAAGCCCGAGGAAGACATCCCAGGCAAGGCCGAGCCGGGGCCTTGGACCCGGCTCGGCCTTGCTCCGTTTGCTCCTCCGCCACCGTATGCGAGCACCGCCGTGACGGCAGCCACCGTCGCGGCGGGCCAGCTCGCCGCGCTCAGCCGGTCGCCTCCCCCATCCCGTCCCGCAGCTGCCGCGCGAATTCCTCAAAGAACCGGAGGGAGTGGGGGTTGCTCATGGAGTCCGGGTTGACCGCCTTCTCCCGCGGGACGTCCAGGAGCAGCTTCTTGATGGGCACCTCCAATTTCTTCCCATTGAGGGTCCGGGGCACCTCGGGCACGGCCACGATGTCGTCCGGCACGTGACGCGGGGAGAGGGCGGTGCGGATGCGCTGGCGGATGCGGTCCCGCAGGGCGTCGTCCAGTTCCACCCCTTCCCGGAGCACCACGAACAAGGGCATGTAGGGGCCGCGCCCCGGCAGCTCCACGTCGACCACCAGGCTGTCGACCACCTCGGGCACGTCCTCCACCACGCGGTAGATCTCGCTGGTGCCCATGCGCACGCCCATGCGGTTGATGGTGGAGTCGGAGCGGCCGTAGATCACGGCGCTACCCCGCGACGTGATCTTGATCCAGTCGCCGTGGCGCCACACGCCGGGGTACATCTCGAAGTAACTCTCGCGGTAGCGGCGGTCGCCGGGATCGTTCCAGAAGAACAGGGGCATGGAGGGCATGGGCTGG
>DATCKH010000103.1:0-17514 GCA_036562425.1 Thermaerobacter sp.
TGACGGCCAGGCCGAGCCGGGAGCGGTGGTGGCGGTGACGCCGGCCGCCGTGGCAGTGCAGTGTGGCGACGGGCTCGTCTGGATCCGCGCCCTGCAGCCTGCCGGGCGGAAGAAGATGAGCGCGCAGGAGTTCCTCAACGGGTATCGCCTCGAAGCCGGGACGAAACTGGAACGGCCCGCCGTGCCGGCGGCAGGGGGAGCGGGCCGCGGCGGGAAGGAGGGATCCTGAGCCGTGTTCTTAGGTTGGGATTCGCTGTACTGGCTCATGGTCGGGCCGGCCTTGCTGCTGGCACTGTGGGCGCAAAGCAAGGTATCGTCGGCCTATGAGCAGTACTCGCGGGTCCGGGCGGCCAACGGCCTGACCGGCGCCCAGGTGGCGGAGAACCTGTTGCGCGGCGCCGGGATCCACGACGTGCGGGTGGAACCCACCCGCGGCCACCTGACCGACCATTACGACCCGCGGAAGAAGGTCGTCCGCCTGTCTGAAGGGGTCTACTACGGCTCCTCCGTCGCCGCCCAGGGCATCGCCGCCCACGAGGTGGGGCATGCCATCCAGCACGCCACGGGCTACGTCTGGCTGGGGCTGCGCAATGCCATCATCCCGGCCACCCAGTTCGGCTCCCAGCTGGCGCTGCCGCTGTTCTTCCTGGGCCTGATCATGCAATTGGATCCGCTGTTGAACCTCGGCATCCTGCTCTTTAGCCTGGCGGTGGCCTTCCAGGTCATCACGCTGCCCGTGGAGTTCAACGCCTCGGCGCGGGCGCTGGCGAGCCTGGCCGGCGGCGGTTACCTGCAGCCCGCGGAGGTGCGCGGCGCGCGATCGGTGCTGCAGGCGGCCGCTCTCACCTACGTGGCCGCCATGGTGATGGCGGTGATGCAACTGCTCTACCTCCTGTCGCTGCGCGACCGGCGCGAATGAGCCGCGGGAGACGGGAGGTGCAACCGCGGCGGGGACCAGGGGGCCCGCCCCGCGGGGGGCCATGGCGCGGCGCGGTGCCGGCGGCCAGCGGGCGCGAGGCCGCCTTCCTGGCGTTGCTGGCGGCGGAGCGGGGCGACGCGTACGTGGACCAGGCCCTCAGCCGCGTCCTGGCCCGCAGCGGCCTGCCCGAGCGGGAACGGAGCCTGGCCACCGAGCTGGCGTACGGGGTCGCCCGCCGGCTGGGCAGCCTGGACTGGGGCCTGGCCCGGTTCGCGCGGCGACCGCCCGCACGCTGGGATCCGCCCGTGCGGGTGGCCATCCGGATGGGTGCCTACCAGCTCTGGCACCTGGACCGGATCCCGGCTCACGCGGCGGTAGATGAATCGGTGGAGCTGGTCCGGCGGCATGGGCCCGCCTATGCCGCCGGCTTCGTCAACGCGGTCCTGCGCGCGGCGGCGCGGGTGAGGTGGGAGGACCTGCCGATCCCGCCGCCGGCCGCCGACCCGGCCGGTCACCTGGCCATCGCCGAGGCCCACCCGCGCTGGCTGGTGGAGCGGTGGCTGCGGCGCCTGGGCGCCGAGGAAACGGCCGCGCTGCTGGCTGCCAACAACCGCGTGCCGGTGCTCAGCGCCCGCATCAACCGGCTGCGGGCCGAGCCCCAAGGCTTGCGCCAGGAGCTGGAGCAGGTGGGGGCGGCGGTACAGCCCGGCCGCTACCTGCCCGAGGCGCTGCGCCTGGGCCACGGCGTGCACCCGGCGGAACTGGCCGCCTTCCGCGAGGGCCGCTTGACCTGGCAGGACGAGAGCTCCATGCTGGCCGTGCACGTCCTCGACCCCCAGCCGGGCGAGACGGTCATCGACGTGGCGGCGGCGCCGGGGGGCAAGTCGACCCACATCGCGGAGCGCATGGGCGACCGCGGCCGGGTCGTCGCCTGTGACATCGACGCCGGGCGCCTGGAGAAGGTGGAGGAGAACGCGCGGCGCCTGGGCCTGCGCAGCGTGGAGCTGCTTGTCCTGGACGGGCGCCGCCTGCCGGACCGGTTTGCCGGTGCCGCCGACCGGGTTCTGGCCGACGTGCCGTGCACCGGGCTGGGGGTGATCGCCCGGCGGCCCGACCTGCGGTGGCGGAAATCACCGGACGACATCGCGGCCCTGGCGGTCCTGCAGCGGGAGTTGCTGGCCGCCGCTGCCGCCTGCCTGAAGCCCGGCGGCGTGCTGGTGTACAGCACGTGCACCACGGAGCCGGAAGAGAACCAGGACGTCGTGACCGCCTTCTTGCGGGAAGCGGGCGGCGAGTTCACCACCGAGGACCTGCGACCCTGGCTGCCGCCCGCCCTGCGAGACGAGCCGGGCGCGGACGAAGGCTGGATCCAGCTCTGGCCGCATCGCCACGGGGTGGACGGGTTCTTCATCGCGCGCATCCGCCGCCGGCCCGCCCGGCGGGACGGGACGTGACCGGGGCGCGGACGTGGAGACCAGGATCGGGGGCGGGGATCATGAACCGGACGCAGGCAGGGGAGGAGCACGTGATCATGCCGGCGGGCGAGCCGGCACCGGCCGGCCCGCCCCGGGGCGGCCCGGATGCGCCGCAGGCCCCCGGGCCCGTCGACTGGCTGGGGATGCTGCCCGCCGAACTGGAACGGCTGGTGGCGGGGATGGGGGAACCCGCCTACCGCGGGCGGCAGATCTTCGCCTGGTTCCACGGGCGCCAGGTCACGGACTTTACGGCAATGACCGACCTGCCCAAGGCGCTGCGCCAGCGCCTGGCGGCAGGAGGCGGCCCGTCCGTGCCCGTGCTGCGACGCCTGCAAGTGGACCCGCTGGACGGTACCCGCAAGTACCTGCTGGAACTGGCCGACGGCCAGCTGATCGAGACGGTGCTCATGCGCCACCGCTACGGCCTGAGCCTGTGCGTGTCCACGCAGGTCGGCTGCCGCATGGGCTGCCGCTTCTGCGCGTCCACCATCGGCGGGCTGGCCCGCAACCTGACGGCGGGCGAGATCGCCGGGCAGCTGCTGGTGGTGAACCGCGACCTGGCCGCACGGGGCGAGCGGGTCAGCCACGTGGTGCTCATGGGGATCGGGGAGCCCCTGGAGAATTACGAGGCGGCGGTGCGGTTCATGCGGCTGGCCCACGAGCCGCGAGGCGCCGGCATCGGGTACCGGCATATCACGATCTCGACTTCGGGCCTGGTACCGGGCATCCGCCGGCTGGCGCGGGAGGGCCTGCCCGTGACCCTGGCTGTGTCCCTGCACGCGCCCAACGATGAGATCCGCAATTACCTGATGCCTGTTAACCGCAAGTGGCCCATCGCCGAGGTGCTGGACGCGTGCCGGGAGTACGTCGAGGTCACCGGGCGCCGCGTCACCTTTGAGTACGTGCTGCTGGAGGAGGTCAACGACCGGCCCGAGCACGCCCGCGAGCTGGCTGAGCGGGTCCGCGGCCTGCTCTGCCACGTCAACCTGATTCCCTGGAACCCGGTCAGCGAGCGCCCCTTCCGCGCTCCCGGGCCGGAGCGCGTGCGAGCCTTCTATGAGGAGCTGGCGTCCCGCGGCGTGCCGGTGACCATCCGGCGCGGGCTCGGCCAGCGCATTGACGCGGCCTGCGGCCAGTTGCGGCGCCACGCGCTGGCGGGGCGGGCAGCGGCCCGGGCCGGCGCGTAGGCGCCAGCCTCCAGCGCGCGGCACATCCGCCGGGCGCGGAAGGGCCGGAGGAGCCGGGACGAGAGGGGAGCAACGGTGTTGCAACTTGCAGCCAAGACCCATCCGGGTTGGGTCAGGGAGAACAATGAGGACGCCTATCTGGCCGAGCGCCTGCCGGGCGACGATCGCTGGCTGATCGCCGTGGCCGACGGCATGGGCGGCCACCGGGCCGGCGAGGTAGCCAGCTGGCTGGCGCTGGCCACGCTGCGGGAACGGCTGCTGGCGGGGGCCGCGCTGGCCGACGCGGTTTGCGCGGCCAACGAGGCCGTCTACCGCCGCCAGGCGCTCGACCCGCGGCTGAGCGGCATGGGGACGACCCTGACGGCGGCCGTGGTCGGGCCGGGTGGTGCCGTTCAGCTCTGTCACGTGGGCGACTCGCGGGCGTACCTCCTGCGGCAGGGGGAGCTGGCCCGGCTTACCCGCGACCACTCGCTGGTGGAAGAGTTCGTCCGCAGCGGCGCCCTGACGGAGCAGGAAGCGCGCCGGCACCCGCAGCGGAACTTGCTGACGCGGGCCATCGGGACCGAGGCCACGGTCCCCGTCGACGAGGCCACGGTCCAGCTGGAGCCGGCCGACGTTCTGCTCCTGTGCAGCGATGGTCTCAGCGAGGCTCTCCCCGACGCCCGGCTGGCCGCCCTGCTGTTGCAGGAGGTGGCGGACGAGGACCTGGGCGCTCGGGTCGAGATCCTGATCCAGGCGGCGCTGGACGCCGGTGGTGCCGACAACATCACCGCCGTCCTGGCCCGCTGGGACGGTGAGGATCATTGATCGGCACCGTGCTGGCCGGCCGCTACCGGGTGGTCGGGCTCCTGGGCGGCGGCGGCATGTCCGTGGTGTATAAGGCGACGGACGAGGTCACCGGCGATACGGTGGCCGTCAAGGCGCTGCGCCCCGAATACGCTTCCGACGCCGCCTTCCTGCGCCGGCTGCGCCGGGAGGCGGAGGCCGTACAGCGCCTGTCCCACCCCGGCGTGGTCGCCGTCCGCGACGTGGCGGAGAACGACGGCCATCCCTTCCTGGTCCTGGAGTATGTGGAGGGAGTCACCCTCAAGCAGTACATCCGCGAGCACGCTCCCTTGCCCGTGGAGGAAGCCGTGTCCATCGCCTGCCGGGTGCTGGCGGTGCTGGAACATGCCCACGCCCACGGCGTGATCCACCGCGATGTCAAGCCGCAGAACATCCTGATCACGCCGGATGAGCAGGTGATGGTCACGGACTTCGGCATCGCCCGGGCGAGCTGGGCGACCACCACGGTCGTGGAGAACGGGGCCATGGTGGGGACGGCCCACTATTTCGCCCCGGAGCAGGCCCGGGGGTTGCCGGCCAGTGAGCGCTCCGACCTCTACGCGGTCGGTGTGATCCTGTTCGAGATGCTGACTGGCCGCCTGCCCTTCGAGGGCGACACGCCGGTGGCGGTGGCCATGCAACACCTCGAACAGGAGCCGCCGCGCCCCTCCTCGCTCAACCCGGCGGTGCCCGTCGCCCTGGAGGCCATCGTCCTCAAGGCCCTGGCCAAGGACCCGGTCCGCCGCTACCCCTCGGCGGCGGCGATGCGGGAGGACCTGGAGCGGTTCCTGGCGGGCGAGCCGGTGACGGCGCTGGCGGAGGAAGAAGACGAGGTTGAGCGCACGCTGGTGGCCCCCTACGGGGACGGGCTCCCGGCGGTGGCCGGTGGGGTGGCGGCGCCCGGTGCCGGGCCGGCCCCGGGCGCCGACCTGGAACCCGCCCCGCCTGCCGCCGCCGCTGAGGATGGCATGGAACGCCCGGAGCACGGCTCCCGGACGGCCCGCCGGCGGCGCATCCTGTGGCTGGCCGTGACGGCCGTGGTGCTGCTGGCGCTGGCCTTTGGGGCCGGCCTGGCGCGGCGCTGGCTGGCACCGCCGCTGGTGGAGGTCCCAGTGGTGGAAGGCCTGCCCCTCATCGAGGCCCAGACGCGCCTGGAGCATGCCGGGCTCCAGTGGCAGATCCGCGAAGAGCGGTACGACAACAGCGAGGTCAACACGGTGATCGAGCAGGACCCGCCGGGAGGCCAGCAGGTCCGGCAGGGGCACACGGTGTTCCTGGTGGTCTCCAAGGGCCCGCAGTGGCTGGCGGCTCCCGACGTGCGCGGCCTGAGCGAGCGTGACGCGCGCATCCGGCTGGAGAACGCCGGGCTGGCTGCCAGCGTCCGGTACCGGCATGACGCCGCGGCGGCGGGAACGGTGATCGAGCAGGACCCGGGCCCGGGTAGCCCGATCCAGGCCGGCATGACGGTCTACCTCACCGTGTCGGAGGGACCGGAGGAGCGGTCCGTGACGGTGCCCTCGCTCTTCGGCCTGGCGGTGGGCGACGCCCGCAAGGAGCTGGAGGGCGCGGGCCTCCGGGCCGGCGAGACGCGCGAGGTGTTCAGCGAATATCCCGCCGGTACGGTGATCGGGCAGGACCCTCCCGCGGCCGCGGTGGTCCGGGAGGGCACGCCGGTATCGCTGGTGGTGAGCAAGGGGCCGGAGCCCCCGCCGCAGCCGGCGGGGCGGGAGGCTCGCCTCTCGGTGGACATCCGCGGCGAGGGGCGTCACGTGCTGCGCGTGGAGGTCCAGGACGCCGCCGGCCGGCGGGTGGTCTACGAGAAGGAACACGAGGGCGGAGACAAGGTCCAGGTGACCTTCACGTGGCAGGGGGAACAGGCCCGGGTTCTGGTCTTCCTGGACGGGGAACTGGTGGACGAACGGACTCTCAAGGCTGAATCCGCCGCGAAACGGTCCGGAAAGGACGACGGGCGGCGGAACCGGCCGCCACGACGGGGGTAGGAAGCGGGGTGAGGCACGGGTGACCGCCCTGCGCGGTACGGTGGTCAAGGCACAGACCAACCTGTACGAGGTGCGCGTGGGTGACGAGATCCTGCTGTGCGCGTTGCGCGGCCGCTTGCGGCGCGAGGCGGGCACCGTCCTCACCGGCGATGAGGTGGAGGTCCGCCGCACGGAGGGCGGTGCCGTGATCGAGCGAGTGTTGCCGCGCCGCAACCAGCTGCCGCGGCCGCCCATCGCCAACGTCGACCGCGTCCTGGTCGTACAGTCGCTGGCCGCTCCCGACCCCGTTCCCATCCTGCTGGACCGCCTGCTGGTGCAGGCGGAGGCCCACGACCTGCCGGTGGTGCTGTGCTTCAACAAGGTGGATCTGGTCACCGGCAACGGGGTGCCGGGCGATTCTCCGGAGCAGGCCCGGGCGGGGAAGCCCGGGGCACGGGGCGAGGAGGCCCTCCCCGGCGAGCTCCGCCGCCTGGTGGAGGGCTACCGCCTGGCCGGGTACCCGGTGTACCTGGTCTCCGCCGCCACAGGCTGGGGTCTGGAGGCGCTGCGCCAGGAGCTGCGGGCGGGCGTCACCGTGCTGGCCGGTCCCAGCGGGGCCGGCAAGTCTACCCTGCTCAACGCCATCCAGCCGGGCCTGCGCCTGCAGACCGGCGAGGTCAGTCGCAAGCTGGGGCGGGGGCGGCACACCACGCGGCACGTCCAGCTGCTGGCCTTGGAAGGCGGTGGCTGGGTTGCCGACTCGCCCGGTTTCAGCCGGCTGGAACTGCCCGACGTGGAACCGGAGGAACTGGCGGACCTGTGGCCGGACCTGCGCAGCTACGCCCCCGATTGCCGCTTCCGCGGCTGCCTGCACCGGAGCGAGCCCGGGTGCGCCGTGCGGGCGGCGGTGGATGCCGGCGAGATCGCGGAGTGGCGGTATCACAATTACCTGGTGCTCCTGGGTGAGGTGGAACGGCGGCTGGCGGAGCGCTACCGCTAGGCCGCGGCCCGGCCGCCCCGGAGACGTGCCGGCAGGTCGGGCCCGGAGGGGGCCAGCTGGCCGGCCCCGGGCGGGTGAGGGGAGGCAGGGACTTGACGGGACCACATCCGGCGGAGGGGGCGAAAGCCCCGGGCGGGCGCCGGGAGATGCAGGGACCCCGCCCGGGCGCGGGCCCCGTCCTGGCGCCGTCGTTGCTGTCCGCCGACTTCGCGCGCCTTGGCGAGCAGGTTCGCGAGGCCGAGGCGGCGGGCGCGGACTGGCTGCACCTGGACGTCATGGACGGGCATTTCGTCCCCAACCTGACCTTTGGCCCGATGATCGTCGCGGCGGTGCGGCGGCTGACCCGACTGCCGCTGGACGTCCATCTCATGGTGGAGCGGCCCGAGCCGTTGCTGGAGGACTTCGTCGCGGCCGGGGCCGACCTCATCACCGTGCACGTGGAGGCGACGCCGCACGTGCACCGGGCCATCCAGGAGATCCGCCGCCGCGGCCTCCGGGCCGGCGTCGCCATCAACCCGGGGACGCCGGTGGCGGCGGTGGAACCGTTGCTGGGCGAGGTCGACCTGGTGCTGGTGATGAGCGTGAATCCCGGCTTCGGGGGGCAGGCCTTCCTGCCGCTGGCGCTGGACAAGCTCCGGGCGTTACGGCGGATGCTGGCCTCCGCCGGCCACCGGCCCTGGCTGGAGGTGGACGGCGGCATCGACCCCACCACGGCGCCCCTGGCCGTGGCGGCCGGCGCCGACGTGCTGGTGGCGGGCTCGGCCGTTTTCAACGCCAGCGGCAGCGTCGCCGAGAACCTGGAGCGACTGCGTGCCGCGGCGCGCGGGGCGGCGATCGCGGCGGACCCCGGGCCCCGTTCCTGAATACCCTGTGACGGATGCTTGCACGCGCCGGGCGGGCCGGCGCGGCGACGGGGAGGGGTCGGGATGGCCGTACGGATCCTGGTATTCCGCCTGCCGGGGATCATCGGGCGGGTCATGCGGGTGCTGTCTCGCGGCCGCGCCACGGGGCGGCCCGCCTGAGGGCGACCCCGGGCGGCCGCGATGGCAGCGACAGCGGAAGGCCGGGGCTGCCCCGGCTTTTCCGTTCCGGGCCGCGGTGGGACCCTAGGGACGACCGCGCCGGCAAGCGGGCCACCGGGGGGTGACGCCCACCCCGGGGGTACCCCGCCCGCTGCCTCAGGCGGTGCGGGCCGCGTGCCCCTTGGACAAGCAAGCAGGAGGAGCGAGGGGGGCCAGCGGTGGAGACACGGGCAGGTGCGGGCAAGGAGCACGAGGTCAAGAGCGCCCCTGGTGCGGCCGGGGGCGGGAACGGTGCCCGTCGTGGGGATGATTACCTGGTCCGGGCCATCGCCGGCGACGGCTTGATTCAGGCGCTGGCCTGCCGGACCACGGGCGTGGTGGAGGAAGCCCGGCGCCGGCACGACACCTGGCCCACGGCCACGGCGGCCCTGGGCCGCGTGCTGACGGCCACCGCCCTGCTGGCCGCCCAGCTGAAGGACGGCGGCAGCATCACCATCCGGGTCGCCGGGAGCGGTCCGCTGGGGGCCATCGTGGCCACCGGTGAGCCCGACGGGAGCGTGCGCGGCTACGTGCGCCATCCCCACGTGGACCTGCCCCTGCGCCCCGACGGCAAGCTGGACGTAGGCGGCGCCGTCGGGCTACCCGGGTTCCTCCACGTCACCCGGGACCTGGGGCTGGGCCATCCCTACACGGGCAGCGTGCCGCTGGTCACCGGGGAGATCGGCGACGACCTGACGGCCTTCCTGGCCCGCTCCGACCAGACGCCGGCGGTGGTGGCCCTGGGTGTGCTGGTCGGCCCCGGCGGCGACGTGCGGGCGGCGGGCGGGTTCGTCCTGCAGCTGCTGCCCGGGTACGAGGAAAAGTGGGCCGAGCGGCTGGAGGCCAACATCCAGAATCTCAGCGGCATCAGCCGGCGCATCGAGGCGGGACTGACACCGGAGGAGATGGTGTGGCGAGGCCTGGAGGGTTTCTCGCCCCGCATCCTGGACCGGCAGCCCGTCCGGTTCTACTGTCACTGCAACATGGAACGGGTGGAGCGGGCGCTGGTGAGCCTCGGTCCGGAAGAACTGGCGGACATGTTGCGGGAGGATGGTGGCGCGGAGGTGCGCTGCCATTTCTGCGGGCAGATCTATCACCTGGACGGCGCCGATCTGGCGCGGCTCCGGAACGAGGCGCTGGCCGGGCGGGAGCGGTCCTGACCGCCCGGACCGCCTGAAGAGCGCCAGGGCTCAACCGGCCGTCGCCCGGGCCCAACCGGAGACCGGCCGGGCACCATCAGAGATCGCCCGGGCTCCACCAACAAAAAGAGCCTGCCGGTGGCAGGCGATGAGACGGCGGGTGCCCGGGCGGTGCAGTCCCTGCAGCCCTCAGACGGCGCGCACGACCCGTCCAGACTTCAGGCACGTGGTGCACACGCGGATGCGCCGCACGCCGCGGTCGGTGACGGCGCGCACCCGTTGCAGGTTGGGCGACCAGATGCGCCGCGACTTGCGGTTGGAGTGGCTGACCTGGTTGCCGTACTCAATGCCCTTGCCGCAGATTTCACAGCGGCGCGCCATCGCTGGCACCTCCTCCGGGGCCGCCGCGGGTGAGCAGCCCAAGAATCACGCGGCCCATTCTACCACAGGTAGGGAGAGACGGCAAGGCGCAGGACCGGCGGGCATGGGGACCGAAGAACCGATGAGCAAGGGGCGGGCCAACCGTACCTCGCGCCGCCCGGGCGGCTGTCCTACCAGGTAGACGCCGCGGGACGCCACGGCGATTCCACCTGGCAGAAGCCGCGGGACGCCGGGCGGGAGGGGGACGTCCCCGCGGGGCGGCGAGGGTGGCCCGTCACCATGACGGGCGAGACGGGGGACGGGCGCGTGGTGGAGTATCGTACGCCGTACGGGCGCATCGCCGTGGCCGATGACGTGGTGGCCAGCATCGCCGGCACCGTGGCCGTGCAGTGCGCCGGCGTGGCAGGACTGGTCCCGCGCGGCCTGCGCGAGGGACTGGCGGGGCTGCTGGGCGGTGAGCACTACGGGCGCGGTGTCGACGTGGCGGTCAGCGACGGGACCGTGGTGGTCACCGTGCGCATCGTGGTTCTTTACGGCGTAGCCATCGCCGAGGTGGCCCGCGAGGTCATGTCCCGCGTGCGCGAGGCGGTGGTGCGGGCCATCGGCGACGACCAGGTGCGTGTCAACGTTTACGTGGCCGGCGTGCGCCTGGACGGCGATCGCACCCACTGAGGGGATGTCCACGCGAGAGGTATGGAGTTCGGGTTCCCCATGACGGAACAACGCGGTGAGAGCACGGCGACAGCCCTGGCGGCACTGCTGCACGCGCTGCGCGTGGAACGGGAGGCAGGGTGTGGCAACCGGGCCGGCAGCCTTCCCTTTGACCGGTTCATCCGCGAACGGATCGCGGAGGTGGCCCGGTCCTTGCCGCCCGACCGGCGCGAGCCCCTGCGCCAGGCCTACCGGCTCTTCCGCGATTACGCCGTGCTGGCACCCGGGGAGCGGGCCCGGCGGATCGCGGCCGCGCTGGCCGTGCTGGAGCGATGGGTGGCCGGGCTGGGGGGCGGGCGTTCCCGGGGCGGCGCGCCGGCCGCACCGGGAAAGGCCCGCACTTCGCCTGCCGGCGCCACGGTCAACGCGGGCGACCGGCGTTCCGCGGGCGGTGGTGCCGCGGCCGTGCCCGGGGGCGGGGGCGGGAGCCTGGCGGCACCGGCCGGCCCGCCGGGCGCCGAGGCCCCCGCCGTTCTGACCGCGGACACCCCTCTATCGCGGTTGCCGGGCATCGGGCGGCGCACCGCCCAGCGCCTGGCCCGGCTGGGCCTCACCACCGCCGGCGACCTGCTCTGGCACCTGCCGCGGCGCTACGAGGACCGTTCCCGCTGGAAGCGCATCGCCGGCCTGCTGGCCGGGGAGACGGCGACGGTCGAGGCGGAGGTGGTGGAGGCCGAGGAGGTACGGACGCGCAGCGGCCGGACCCTGGTACGGGCGACGGTGACGGACGGGACCGGGCGGCTCGAGGTGGTCTTCTTCAACCAGCCCTTCCGCCTGCAGCAGCTGCGTCCCGGCCGCCGGGTCCTGCTCAGCGGCCGGGTGGAGGCGGGTTACCGCGCCCTGCGCATGGACCACCCGGAGGTGGAATTCGTCGAAGGCGACGACGGCGTGCCCGTGCACACGGCGCGCATCGTGCCGGTCTATCCGGCCACCGAGGGCATGGGCCAGCGCTTCCTGCGCAGCCTGGCCTGGCGCGTGGTGGGGCCGCTGGCGGACCGTGTGCCCGAGATCCTGCCCGCGGAGCTGCGGCGTTCCCTGAACCTCCCCGACCGGTCCACCGCCCTGCGGGACATCCACTTCCCGCCGGACGAGGAGCGCCTGGCGGCAGCCAGGCGGCGCCTGGCCTTCGAAGAGTGGTTCGTCATGCAGATCGCCCTGGCCCGGGCCCGGGGCCAGAAGCGGGAGTTGCCGGGGCGCGCCCACCGGCCCGACGGGCCGCGCCTGGCCCGGTTCATGGCGGCCCTGCCTTTCGAGCTGACCGCCGCCCAGCTCCGGGTGATCGACGAGATCCGCCGCGACATGGAGTCCCCCCGCCCCATGCAGCGGCTGGTGCAGGGGGACGTCGGCTCCGGTAAGACCGTCGTGGCCGCCTGGGCCCTGGTCAAGGCCGCCGAGAGCGGTGCCCAGGCAGCGCTCATGGCGCCCACGGAGATCCTGGCCGAGCAGCACGCCCGGCGCCTGCGGGCGCTGCTGCAGCCGGCGGGCGTCGAGGTGGCGCTGCTGACGGGCAGCCAGCCTGCGGCGGAGCGGGAACGGGTGCTGGCGGGCCTGGCCGCCGGGTCGATCCCCGTGGCGGTGGGCACCCACGCCCTCATCCAGGAGCAGGTCCGCTTCGCCGACCTGGGGCTGGTGATCATCGACGAGCAGCACCGCTTCGGCGTGCGCCAGCGCGCGCTGCTCCAGGGCAAGGGCCGGGTGCCGGACCTGCTGGTGATGACGGCCACGCCGATCCCGCGCAGCCTGGCCCTGACGCTCTACGGGGACCTGGATCTCTCGGTCATCGATGAGTTGCCGCCCGGGCGCAAGCCGGTGCGGACGGTCTGGTTGCGGGAAAGGGTGCGCCGCCGGGCCTACGACCTGCTGGCCGCCCGTGCCGCAGCGGGCGAGCAGGGGTACGTGGTCTGCCCGCTGGTGGACGAGCCGGAGGAAGACAACGGGGCCGGCGACGAGGCGGCCAAGGCGGTCAAGCCGTGGGCGGAGTACATCGCCCGCCGCTACCCGCGGTTACGCGTGGGTATCCTGCACGGGCGGCTGCCGGGGGCCGAGAAGGAGCGCATCATGGCCTTGTTCGAACAAGGCCAGCTGGACGTGCTGGTGGCCACCACGGTGATCGAGGTGGGGGTGGACGTCCCCAACGCCACGGTCATGATCATCGAGGGCGCCGATCGCTTCGGCCTGGCCCAGCTGCACCAGTTGCGGGGGCGCGTGGGGCGGGGCGGCAAGGAAGCCCTGTGCGTCCTGGTGGCCGACCCGCGCAGCGAGGAGGGGCGGCAGCGCCTGGAGGCCATGTGCAGGACCCAGAGCGGGTTCGAGATCGCCGAGATCGACCTGCGGTTGCGCGGGCCCGGGGACTTCTTCGGAACCCGGCAGCACGGCCTGCCCGAGTTGCGGGTCGCCGATCCCGTCCGGGACGCCGGCCTCCTGCGCCAGGCCCGGGAGGCCGCCCGCGCCCTGCTGGAGCGCGATCCGGAACTGCGCCTACCGGAGCACGCCGCCCTGCGCCAGGAGGTCCTCAACCGCTACGGGACGTATCTGGCCGAGGCGCGCGCCCTGTGGAGCTGATCCAGGCCACGGCGCCGCCCGCCAGCGCCGCCGCGGCCATGGCGGCGTACATGGCGGCGAAGGAGAAGAGTTCCAGGATGGCACCGAGGGCGGTGACCCCCAGGCCCACGCCCAGGTCGATGGCGGTGGCCACCCAGCCCGCCGCCACTCCCCGCCGCCGGGCCGGTGCCCGCGCCACGACGCGGGTCACCAGGGTGGTGTGGGCCGCTCCGTAACCCGTGGCGACCACGGCCGCCGCGGCGTAGGCCACCGGCGGCGTCGCCGCCGCGATCATCAGGGCGGACCCGGCGGCCATAACGGCGAAGGCCGCCGGGAGCAGTGGAGCGTCCCACCCGCGATCCGCCAGGAATCCCGCCCCATACCGGGCCCCCATGGCGACCACCGCGAACGCTCCCAGCCACACGCCGGCCTCGTAGCCCGTGGCCCTGGCGTGTAGGACCGTCAGGTTGAGCACGGCTCCGAAGACCGTGCCGATGGCCAGGCCCATGACCAGCACCGCCGCGCGATGGGGAAGAACCCGCGCGCCCGGTACCTCCGCTACCGCCGGCCGCCCGGACACGCCTTCGCCGGCGGCACCGGTGGCCGGAGCCGGTGCCGCCGAGGACTTGTCGCCACCGCCCGCCAGCACCTCTCGGCTGCCCGCGGGGAGCAGAAACACGGCCACCAGCAGCGCCACGAGGGCGAGGGCGGCGGCACCCATGAAAAGGCCGGTCCCGCCGTAGACCTGCCACACCCAGTCCCCCAGGGCCGGTCCCAGCAGCACGCCGCCGGTGTCGGCCAGGCCCTGCAGCGCCAGCGCCCGGCCCCGCACGGCCGGCGGAGCGGCCGCCGCCATCAACGCCTGGCTGGCCACGATGAGCCCGGCGAGGGAGGTGCCCTGCAGGATGCGGGCCGCCACCTGTGCCGCGGGGCCTCCGCCCGCCGCGTAGAGGCCACCGGCCGCGATGGCCGCCAGCAGGCTCAAGCGCAGTAGCGGCCCGTGCCCGCGCCGGTCGCCCCAGGCCGCCAGGAAGGGCCGCTGCACCACGGCCGCCAGGCCCATCAGGCCGGCGATGAAGCCCACCCAGCTCTCCGTGGCGCCCGCCGCCGTCAAGGCCAGCGGCAACCCCGTGGCGTACATGTCGAGGGAGACGAAGTAGAGCCACGCGACGAAGGCCAGGATCCATACCGTGACAGGCAAGGATGTACCCTCCCGGCAAACACGGGGGCAGGTTCGCCCCCGCCGGGCCGCTTTCCTGCCACGGCGCCGGGCGGGGCGCGGGCGCCCCGTGACGGTCCGGGGCGGTACGCGGATACGCGGAGGCCCGGTTCGCTACGCGAAAATGGGGGACAGGTCGATCTCGTCCAGCCCGGGGTGCAGGGCTGCGTTCAGCCCGCTGGCCACGACAGTGGCCATTTCCTCCACGAAGACGTCGATCTCCTTGGGCGTGACCATGAGATCGCCCACGGCCGGCGCGAGGACGTCGCCAATCAGGCGGCGCTTCTCCTGCTCGGGAATCTGCCCCAGGGCGCGGAAGAGTTCCGAGCGGTCCTGGAGGGTGCGGGCCAGGGCGTCCAGCGTGTCATAGGCGATGGTCTGGGCGTGGACGACGGTCGGCACCCCGATGGCCACGACGGGGATGCCCAGGGTCTCCTGGGTCACCGCCGCCCGGTGGTTGCCCACGCCGGAGCCGGGGTGGATGCCCGTGTCGGCGATCTGGATCGTGGTCATGATCCGGTCCACGTTCCGCGCCGCCAGGGCGTCCACGGCGATCACCATGTCCGGCCGGATCTGCTGGACGATCCCGCGGATGACATCCCCCGTCTCGATGCCCGTCAGGCCGAGGACCCCGGGGGCCAGGGCGGCCACGGAGCGGAGGCCGCCGCGCAGGTCGGCGGGCACGTAGTCCTTCAGGTGACGAGTGACCAGCAACCGCTGGACGACTTCCGGTCCCAGGGCGTCGGGCGTGGCGTTCCAGTTGCCCAGGCCCACGACGAAGAAGGAGGCGCCGGGACTCGACGGGAGCATGGCGGCCAGTTCCCGGGCCAGCGCGTTGCTCACCCGTTCCTGCAGTTCCCGGTCCCGCGTGCGGAAGCCAGGGGCCTCGATGGTGACGTAGCGGCCCGGAGGCTTGCCCAGGCGGCGAGCGGCCTCCTGGTCCAGCACCGTCACGCGCGTGACGGCATAGCCCTCGCCGCGTTCTTCCTCGATGCGCACGCCGGGTACCTCTCGGGTACCCCCCAGGGCTTCCAGGGCCAGGTCGGTGCGCACGTTGCCGGCCCCGCCGGTTGCCGGTACCGGTGCCGGTGCCCACTCGCCGCCGATATCACGGCGCGGGAAGCCGCGCAGGCCGTCCCGCCGCATGCCGTCCCGCCCGGGTGTCGGTCGCGGCACGTGCCATCCCCCCGCCCCTAATCCTGTCCCGCCCCCGGCACTCATATCCGGGCCTGCCGGCACTCAGACCTGGACCGGCGGGTGAGGCCGGCCACGCCCCCCGGCGATGCCAGAGGCTGGCGGGCACCGCGGCGGCGCCTGCGGGCACACTAACGCCCGTTGAACCACTCGTGCGCGGAGCCGCTCGTTGAACGTTTCGCTGAATCATTGAAGACATCGTCGAACGCCAGCGCGCGCCATCGCGCGCGGAACGATGGCGTGCGGGTCGCCGGGGCTCCCGGCGGCGGGTTGGAGGTGGACCGGTGAAGGACAGGCAGGAAAGGCGGGGCGGGCTCGGCCTCCCGTTCGCGGTCCTGTGCAGTGTGCCCTTCGTCATGGTCTTGAGCAATTCGATGCTGATCCCGGTCCTGCCCCTGCTGCAAAGGGCCATGGACCGCAATCTCTTCCAGGTGGGGCTGATCATCACGGCCTTCTCCATCCCGGCCGGCCTGGCGATTCCCGCCGGCGGTTACCTCTCCGACCGGCTGGGGCGGAAACCGGTGATGATCCCGGCCCTGATCCTCTTCGGCCTGGGCGGGCTGGTGGGCGGCATCGCACCGCTGGTGGTGGACGACCCCTATCCCTGGATCATAGGGGGCCGGATCCTGCAAGGACTGGCGGCCGGCGGCCTCTACCAGGTGGCCCTGGCGGCCGCGGGGGACATGTACCAGGGCGACGCGCGCACCCGGGCCATGGGGGTCCTGGAGGCCAGCAACGGGCTGGGGAAGATCATCAGCCCCATCCTGGGTTCGGCCCTGGCGCTCCTGGCCTGGTACGCGCCGTTCTTCGCCTATCCCGCGCTATCGGGGCTGGCCGCCCTGGGTCTCTGGCTGCTGGTGGAAGAACCGCGCAACCGCCGCTCCGCCCCCGCACTGCCCCGCTACCTGGGGCGCATGAAACACATCTTCCGCGAGAAGGGCGTCTCGCTGCTGGTGTCCTTTCTCGCCGGATTCGCGGCGCTGTTCGTCCTGTTCGGGCTGCTGAGCGTGTATTCCGACCTGCTGGAAAAACCCTTCGGGATCCGCGGCTTCGTCAAGGGGTTCGTGGTGGCCATTCCCGTGGCGGTGGCCACGGTGACCGCCTTCGTCAGCGGCATCGTGCTGCAGGGTCGCCTGGCCCGGGCCCTCAAGGCCGTGCTGGTGGGAGGTCTGGGCATCCTGGGCGCCGGCCTCGCCTTCCTCTACTTCGCGCGCGGGCTGATCTCGCTGGTGGCGGGCACCAGCGTGGTAGGTTTCGGCTACGGCCTGGCGCTGCCCGCGCTCAATACGCTCATCACCAGCTCCGTGCCCTCGGCCGAGCGCGGCGGCGTGACGGCGCTCTACGGCACGGTGCGCTTCTTCGGCGCCGCCCTGGGGCCGCCGGCCTTCAGCCTCATGCTGGAGGGCGGCCGGGGCGTGCTCTACCTGCTCCCCGCGGCCGGCGCCGCCGTGATCCTGGCGCTGGTGGCGTTCCTCTTGCGCCAGGACGTCCTGGCGCGGCAGGAGGGGCGCCAGGACGAGGCGGCCGGGCAGGCGGGACGGCAGGATGCGGCGGCCCGGCAGGCGCGCGAACCGGTGGAGGAACCCGCGGAGGAAGGGCAAGGGTCGCAGGACCGGGCGGGGGCGCCGGGAGCCGCCGGCGTCCCGGTTCCCCTGGGTCCGTGGAGCCGGGCCCGAAGTTCCTTCCCCCAGCGACTGTTCCCCGGCCGCCGGCCCTCCCCCGCCCGGTGAGCGCCCGGACGAAAAGCAAGCGGCGGGGCGCCCTGGGCGACCCCGCCGCCTGCCGGGAGAGGAGAAACCGGAGGAAGAGCCTTGGGGAGGATCCGTGACGGATTGGCCTCCGCAGCTCTTGCAGTCGATAATATGGGGGAAGGCGACGGCCAT
>DATCKH010000111.1:0-3819 GCA_036562425.1 Thermaerobacter sp.
TACGGGATACGACGACGGGGAGGAATCATGAGATCATGGAAACCTTGCCGCTGGTGGCGCAGCCCACCGTCGACTACCGCGCGCAGCTGGAGCGGTGGGCGGCGTCCTACGGCGCCATCCGGGATGAGCAAGGCGTCTGGCGCATGCCCGACGGCAGGACGCTGGCCGAGCATCTCTTTGGCAAGCCCCGGCCCATGTACCGCATCCTCACCTGGGGCTGCCAGATGAACGAGCGGGACAGCGAGATCCTGGCGGGCCAGCTCGAGGAAATGGGCATGGTGCCCACGGAGGCGCTGGACGAGGCCGACCTCCTCCTGCTGAACACGTGCGCCGTCCGCGAGACCGCCGAGGAGAAGGTGTTCGGCACCATCGGCTACCTGAAGGCCATCAAGCAGAAGAACCCGGACATGATCCTCGGGTTGTGCGGCTGCATGGCCCAGGAGGAGGCCACCATCCGGCGCATCCAGCGGTACTACCCGCACGTGGACCTGGTCTTCGGCACCCACAACCTGCACGAGCTGCCGCGGCTGATCGAGCGGGTGCGCCGCGAGGAGGGCATGGTGATCGACGTCTGGAAGTCCGCCGACGCGGTGGTGGAGCACCTGCCCTCGCGCCGGGCCGACGGCGTCAAGGCGTGGGTCAACATCATCTACGGCTGCGACAAGTACTGCACCTTCTGCATCGTGCCCACGACCCGGGGCCGCGAGCGCAGCCGGCGGCCGGAGGACGTCATTGCCGAGGTGGAGTACCTGGCCGCGGAGGGCTACAAGGAGGTCACCCTCCTGGGCCAGAACGTCAACTCCTACGGCAAGGACCTGGACGTGGACTTCGACTTCGCCGACCTGCTGGCCCGGCTGGACCGGGTGCCCGGGATCCGCTGGATCCGCTACACCACCTCGCACCCGCGGGATTTCAGCGACAAGCTGATCCGGACCATCGCCGAGTCGGACAAGGTGACGGAGCACTTCCACCTGCCGGTGCAGTCCGGGTCCAACGAGGTGTTGCGCTGGATGAACCGGCGCTACACCCGCGAGTACTACCTGCGGCTGATCGAGAAGATCCGCCAGGCGGTGCCCGACGCCTGCATCACCACCGACATCATCGTCGGCTTCCCGAAGGAAACCGAGGAGGACTTCCAGCAAACGCTGGACCTGGTGCGGCAGGTGGAGTTCGACAACGCCTTCACCTTCATCTACTCGCCGCGGGAGGGCACGCCGGCGGCCCGCTGGCCGCAGCTGCCGCATGAGGTGAAGCAGGAACGGCTGGAGCGCCTGATGGAGGTCCAGTACGAGATCAACCTGCGGAAGAACAAGCGGCTGGTGGGCCACACGGCGGTCGTGCTGATCGACGGGCCCAGCAAGAAGAACCCGGCCGTGTTGAGCGCGCGCACGCGCACCAACAAGCTGGTGCTGGTGCCCGGCGAGGCGTCCTGGGCGGGCCGCTTCGCCCGGGTGGAGATCACCCGCGCTCAAACCTTCACCCTGGAAGGCCGGGTGCTGGAGCTGCTGCCCGATGACGCGGCAGAGATCGGCCGCCACGGCCAGTTCTCGCCCTACGGCCCGCCCGCCAAGGTGGGAGCCTGAGCAGGCCGCCCGGGGCCCTTTCCTCGCCAGTACGGGGCCGTGCCCGGACCGTCCGCGGCGGGCCGGTGCCCCGGCGGCGCGGGGGCCCGCCCGGGACAGGCCATTCCTCACGTCGCAAGCCCGGTTGAGAGGCAGCGCCACAGCGCCGCCACCGCGCCACCGGGCTTGTTCCGTTACCATGGGAGCAGCGCTGGTGATGCGGCCAGGGGAGCGGTAAAGGGGGACGGGTCTTGGGCTCGCGTGAGACGCCGATGATGCGCCAGTACCGGGAGATGAAGGAGCGCTACCCCGACTGCATCCTCTTCTTCCGGCTGGGCGACTTCTACGAGATGTTCTTCGACGACGCCGTGGTGGCGGCCCGCATCCTGGACATCACCCTCACCTCGCGGGAAGCTGCCAAGGGCGAGCGCGTGCCCATGTGCGGCGTCCCGTATCATTCCGCGGAGCAGTATCTGGTCAAGCTGGTGGAGGCCGGCTACCGCGTCGCCATCTGCGAGCAGGTGGAAGACCCGAGGACGGCCAAGGGGCTCGTGCGGCGCGAGGTGGTCCGCGTCGTCACCCCCGGCACGCTCTTCGAAGGCAGCAGCGGCGACGAGAGCCGTTACGTGGCAGCCCTGGACGGGGAGGGGGCACGCTACGGCCTGGCCTACGCCGACGTCTCCACCGGGGAGTTCGTCATCGCCGAGCTGGACGGGCCGCGGGCCCGCGACCGCGCCCTGGACGAGCTGGCGCGCCTGCAGGCCGCGGAGTGCCTGCTGGGGCCGGGGGTGGCCGCCGACCAGGAGCTGGAGCGCGTCCTGCGGGACCGGGGCTGCGCCCTGACGCGCACGGAGGCCGCTGCCTGGCGGTACGGGGCCGCCGCCGAGACCCTGTCGGCCCATTTTGGCGTGGCGGCGGTGGAACAGGCGGAGGCCGCTTCCGGCCCGGCCGCCGTGGCGGCGGCGGGCGCGCTGCTGGCCTACCTGCGGGAAACCCAGAAGGTGGACCTCCGTCACCTGCACCGGCTGCGGACGGACCCCCTCGGCCAGTGGCTGTCCATCGACGCTGGCAGCCGGCGCAACCTGGAGCTGGTGCGGCGCCTGCGGGACGGCTCGCGCCAGGGCACACTGCTCTGGGTGCTGGACCAGACCCTGACGGCCATGGGCGGCCGGCTCCTCCGGCAGTGGGTCGAGCGGCCGCTCGTGGACCGGGCGGCCATCGAGGCCCGGCTGGACGCGGTGGAGGCCCTGGTCCTGGACCCCTTCCTCCGCGACGACCTGCGGCGCCTTCTGGACGGTGTCTATGACCTGCCGCGCCTCATCGCCCGGGTGGGCTACCAGCAGGCCAACGGGCGGGATCTGCTGGCTCTGGCCCGCTCGCTGGAGCGCCTGCGCCCCATCCGCGAGCGGTTGGCCGGGGTGGAGGCCGGGCGGCTGGCCGCCCTGCGCCGGGCGCTCCCGGAGCTGGACGACCTGGCCGATCACCTGCGCCGGGCGCTGGTGGACGACCCGCCGGTCACCACCACCGAGGGCGGGCTGATCCGCGACGGCTACGACCCGCGGGTCGACGAGCTACGGCTGGCCATGCGGGAGGGGCGGCGCTGGATCGCGTCCCTGGAGGCCAGCGAGCGCGAGCGCACGGGGATCAAGTCTCTGAAGGTCGGCTTCAACAAGGTCTTCGGCTACTACATCGAGGTGACCCGGGCGAACCGGCACCTAGTGCCCGACGACTACGAGCGGCGGCAGACGCTGGCCAACGCGGAGCGCTACGTCACGCCGGCTCTCAAGGAGATGGAGGCCAAGATCCTGGGCGCCGAGGAGCGGCTGGCCGCCCTGGAGCACGAGCTGTTCTGCCAGCTCCGGGAGGAGGTGGCCCGCCGTATCCCGGCCATCCAGGCTGCCGCCGACGTGCTGGCGGAGCTGGACGTGCTGGCGTCCCTGGCCGAGGTGGCGGCCCGCTACGATTACGTGCGGCCGCGCCTGGCCGACGACCGGCGCCTGCGCATCCGCGCCGGGCGCCACCCGGTGCTGGACCGGACGCTGGCGGGCCGGTTCGTCCCCAACGACGTGGACCTGGACGGCGAGCGGGAGCGGGTCATGCTCATCACCGGCCCCAACATGGCCGGCAAGAGCACGTTCATGCGCCAGGTGGCGCTGATCGTGATCATGGCCCAGATGGGCAGCTTCGTGCCCGCCGAGGCGGCCGAGATCGGGCTGGTGGACCGGATCTTCTGCCGGGTCGGCGCCAGCGACGACCT
>DATCKH010000114.1:0-7339 GCA_036562425.1 Thermaerobacter sp.
CCACGGTGGGCCATGAGGGAGTCGAACCCCCAACACCCCGGTTAAAAGCCGGGTGCTCTGCCAGTTGAGCTAATGGCCCGGTTGGCTGGGGCGGCAGGATTCGAACCTGCGATCGAGGATCCAAAGTCCCCTGCCTTACCGCTTGGCTACGCCCCAACGCGAGACCGGCGGCGGGCCGGTCCTGCAAACGCAGAGGTCCCTCCGCGTGCCCTCCGGGCACGGGAGGCGACCCGCCTCGGCCGGCGCGAGCAGGAACGAGCGAACTTCAATTCCGCAGGGCCGCGCGGGAGATCAACCTGCCCCCGGCGCGACCCCGGCCGCGGCCGTCCTGCCCGCGCCGCCTTGTCGTGGTGGGTGACTGAGGGGATTCGAACCCCCGACCTCCAGGGCCACAACCTGGCGCTCTAACCAACTGAGCTACAGCCACCACGATTCGCGCGTTCTGAATGTCCCACCCGCGGCCCGCCGCCGGCGTGCCCCGTGGCCGGCACCGCCGCGCGCTCTTGCCGCGGGCTGCCCCGGCGCGCCCGGAGCGGAGCGCCCGGAGGGATTCGAACCCTCGCCCAACCGCTTAGAAGGCGGTCGCTCTTCCGCTGAGCTACGGGCGCCTTGAGCGGGAGACGGGAATCGAACCCGCGTCACCGGCTTGGAAGGCCGGCGCTCTACCATTGAGCTACTCCCGCGGAAGCGCTCGCGCGTCGGGCCGGCGCACGTCCCGGACGCAACCTTCAGTATACCATAAACGGTGTCGGGGCGGGCGGATTCGAACCGCCGACCTCTTGCTCCCAAAGCAAGCGTGCTGCCCCTGCACCACGCCCCGTCGGGCGGAGGCTGTCATTTAACTATACCGTCGACCAGCCAGGAGCGCAACCGCGGCAGCAGGGCGCGCAAGGCCCGGCCGCGGTGGCTGACCCGGCTTTTCGCCTCGGGCGCCGCCTCGGCGAAGGTCATGCCCAGTTCCTCGGCGAGAAACAGCGGGTCATAGCCGAAACCGCCGGTTCCCCGTGGCTCCTCCAGAATGCGCCCGCGCACGCTGCCCTCGGCAGCCGTCCAGCGGCCATCCGGGAGGGCCAGCACGACCGCGCAGCGGAACTCGGCCCCCCGCCGCTCCGCGGGTACGCCGGCCAGCTCTGCCAGCAGCCTGGCGTTGTTGGCCGCGTCTCCGGCTCCTTCCCCGGCAAAGCGGGCGGAGCGCACGCCGGGCCGGCCGCCCAGGGCATCGACGCACAGGCCGGAATCGTCGGCCAGGGCCGGCCGGCCCGCCTGGCGCGCCACCGCCAGCGCCTTGCGGCGGGCGTTCTCCAGGAAGGTCTCCCCGTCCTCCGGCGGCATGGTGATGCCCGGGAATTCGTCCAGCGCGCGGAGCCGCAGCTTCAGACCGGCTTCCTCCAGGATCCCTCGAATCTCGGCCAGCTTGCCGCGGTTGCTGGTGGCGATCACCAGCTCGGGCACGCCGCCCGCCGCAGGACCGCCGCCAACGCGGGCCGCCTGTTGTCCTTCCATCGTCACGTCCTTCGTCATGTCCGCCATCACGTCCATGGTCAGCTCCCGTCCCGTCCTCCCCGGCCTTCCGGCCTTGCCGGTTCTTCCCGGCTGCCCGGCGTGAGACCCGTGCTCTCCGGTCATCCTTCGAGCGCACCAGGCCCGCCGCGCCCGTCGCCGTGCGTGCACCCCGGCACCCAGAGGCACCGCGGTTCGTCACCGTCCACCCTGCCCACCCGGGCGGTGGCGGTGGCCGGTCACGGGCGGGCCGGGGCGCCGGTTGCCGACCGCGGCAGGTCCACCCGCTGCAGGCTTTGCTTCAGCAGCCGCAGGGCGGCCACCGGTTTCACCTCGGCCAGCAGCCCCATGTGGGCCATGAGGTACCCCCCGTCGATCCAGGCCGCCGGCGCCTGGGGCTTGAGCAGCGGGCCCTGTCCCTCCGGATCGGTGGCCGCCGCCAGCAACCAGCCGGGGTCGGATGTGTGGAGGAAGATACCACCCGTGCCGATGAGATGGGGTACCGCCCGCAGGTCCTTGCCCCGCTGGATCCACTGGCGACCCCGGGGCGTCATCAGCGCCTCCCGCCGGCCCACGTGCCGCTCCATCGCCAGCCGCACCGCCTCCCGGGCCAGCCAGGCGTCGACCTGCCGCTCCTCCTCGCCCTCAGGCACGTAGCCGGGCTCCTCGGCTCGCAACCGGGCGCACCGGCGCCAGCGGTCGGCGCTTTGCGGATCCTCCGCCGGCAGCCCGGCAGCCTCCAGGAGCGAGGGTGCGCCGTGGCGCAGCCCCAGGTCGCCTTCCACGGTGCGCTGGCTGCGCGGCGGCGGCAGGCCGCGCAGGACCGTCCGGCCGTCGGCGGGCAGGCCGGCCGCCACCGAGTGCACGTCGGTGGTGGCACCGCCGATGTCCACCACCACGAGCTCGCCCAGGCCCGGCTCGTCGCCCGCCCCGCCCGCCAGCAGCTCGGCCCCGCGCAGGACGGCCGCCGGCGTGGGCATCAGGATGCCGTCCACCTCCGCCTGCACGCGCTCCCAGCCCCGGGCGATGGCGATGCGCTCCAGAAATACCTCGCGGATGGCGGCCCGCGCCGGTTCCACGTTGAGCGTGTCCAGGCGGGGCAGGACGTTCTCCACCACCCGCACGTCCTTCCCCGCGCGCCGCAATATGGCCGCCGCCTCGGGCGCGGCGTCGCGGTTGCCGGCCACAACGACGGCCGCCCGCAGCGGCGTCCCGGCCAGGGCGCGGGCGAAATCCACCAGGGCCCTCCGGTTTCCGCCGTCGGTGCCGCCCGCCAGCAGCACCACGTCGGGTGAGCGGGCCGCCAGGTCGGCCACGGCCTGCTCGTCCAGGGTGCCGCTGTAGGTGGCCAGGACGCGGGCACCGGCGCCCAGGGCGGCCCGGCGGGCGGCCTCGGCGGTCAGCTCGGGAACCAGACCCACGGCCACCATGCGCAGGCCGCCGCCGGCACTGGAACAGGCCAGCCGGTAGGCGAAGGCCGGCAGGGAGCCCCCGCAAGCCTTCCGCAGGTTCTCCAGGGCGGCCCGCAAGCCCAGAGCCAGGTCGGTGGCGTAGGTGGTGGGCGCCTGGGCGCGCGCCAGCAGGCGCGGTTCGTCCAGGTCCACGGCGCTGACCTTGGTGTACGTGCTGCCGAAGTCGATCAGGAGCGCGGCCCGCAGCGTGCCTCCCCTCCCCCTCCTGGAATGCAGGCGTCCGCCCCGGCGCTTCCCCTTACGCGCCCGTCACTTGCCCTTGCGCAAGATGGGGAATACGCCGCCGATGGCCTGGCGGGCGTCGAGAACGGTCACGAAGGCGTCGGGCTCCCGCTCCCGCAGCAGGCGCAGGAGGCGTGGCAGCAGCCGCCGGGTCACGGTGATCAGCAGCACGTGGCGAACGCCCTCGCGCCCGTGCCCCTCCAGGACCGTCACACCGTACCCTTGTTGGCGGAGGTCGCCGGCCAGCGCGTCGCCCCCATTGCTGTGAGGAATCACCTGCACCGTGACGATGCCCAGGGCCAGCCGCTCCTCGATCAGGCCGCCCAGGTAGCTGCCGGTAGCGAAACCCAGCGCGTAAAAGAGCAGGTTCAGGGGATCTTCGTCCAGCCGGCTGACCACGAAGCCCAGCGCCACGATGTAGATGGTGACCTCGACCAGCCCGACCAGGGAGCCCAGCAGCCGCTGGCCGCGGAAGACCAGCAGGAGGCGCAAGGTGCCCAGGCTCACGTCGGCCACGCGCGCAAAGAATACCAGCAGGTAGCCTAGGGCGGCCGTCACTTGGCTCCCCTCCGGCCGGTTCCCCGCTGTTCCAGAAGGCGGGCGGCGAGCCCGATGGCCTCGGGGCCGAAGCGCCCCCGCACCCGGTCCACCGCCGCCGCCAGCCGCAGGCGGCGGTCGTCGTCGCGCCACAGGCTGAGCTGCTGGGGATCGCGGGCGTGAATCAGGCCGGAGGCCGCGACGCCCAGCAACCGCAAGGGCTGGTGCGCGGGCACATGGACTTCGAGGAGCTCCCTGGCAACGCCGAACAGGGTGGCGTCGTCGGCGATGGGCCGGGGCAGGCTGCGGCTGCGGGTGATGGTGGTGAAGTTGGGGAACCGGGCCTTCAGGGTCACGGTGGTGGCGCGGTAGCCATGGCGGCGCAGGCGCCCGCCCAGTTCTTCGCAGAGCCGGACCAGTTCCGGGAGCAGCTGCGCGGCGGGCAGGTCGCGGGGGAAGGTACGCTCCTCGCTGAAGGAGCGCGCCGGCGCGCGCAGCCCCACCGGGCGCGGATCGTGGCCCCGGGCCCGCTCCTGCAGCTCGGGCCCCCGGCTCTTGAACAGGCGGCGGATGAGCGCCGGGTCGGCCGCCGCCAGTTGCCCCAGGGTCTCGATGCCCACGCGGGCGAGCCGGGCCGCGGCCGCCGGGCCGAGGCCCGGCAGCATGCGCACGGGAAGCGGCGCCAGCACCGCCTCCGCCTCCTCGGGGCGGATCACCTTCAGCCCGTCCGGCTTGGCCAGCTCGCAGGCGATCTTCGCCACCAGCCGGTTGTGGGCGACGCCCACGGTCATGGCCAGGCCCACTTCCGCGCGGACGGCGGCGCGCAGGCGCGCGGCCACGGCGGGGCCGTCGCCTATCACCTCCAGGTACGCCTCATCGATGGACACGGGTTCGATCACCGGCGTCTCCCGCGCCAGGATGGCGAACACCTGGCGGGATACCTCGGCATAGCGCTCCCGCCGGACGGGGAGGAACACGGCGTGAGGGCAGAGGCGCCGGGCCTGGGCCAGCGGCATGGCCGAGCGCACACCGTAGCGCCTGGCCTCGTAAGAACAGGTGGCCACCACGCCCCGCGAGCCCGGGTCACCGCCGACGATGACCGGCCGCCCGCGCAGCTCGGGGTGGTCGAGCTGCTCCACGGCGGCAAAGAAGGCGTCCAGGTCGCAATGCAGGACCCAGCGATCCGGCGCGTTCACCCTCGGCGCCCTCCCTCCCGGCCCCGCGGCCGGCGGCACCGCTGGACGCGGCCCGCCGCGGCACCGTGGCCAGAGCACCTGGAGACAGTAAAAGCGCCCTTCGTCCGCGTCAGGCGCGAAGGGCGCAGCCGGCTGTGGAGGTGCGGGGATTTGCACCCCGGTCCGCCAGCGGGCCAGCCGGAGCATCTACGAGCGTAGCCTCCGGTGGGCTCTCGCCCGCGCGGCCCCCGGAGGCGGGGCCGTCGCAGGCCAGCCCGCCTGCGCGTTCTCGCGGCCGGCAGGGCGGGCACTGCCGGTCGCCAGCCTGCTTCATTGAACCGCGTGCGCCCCGCAGGCGAGGGCATCACGCGGCTTGGCCGCTATCCCTTAAGCAGCCAGAGCGAGTTCTTCGTTGGCACTTATCGTTGGCCCGCTGTTTAACGAGGCGCGGGACCTCGGCTCGCTTCTCCGGCCCACCCTACCAGCGTCGAATCTAGAATCACCCCCGCGCCACGAATTATAACACGCCACCGCGGGCCGTGGCCTGCCAGGTCACGACGCGGCAGGGCCGTTCATCCGGTCCCGGCACGCCCGGGAACGGATGACGCCCCGGACCCGGCGCACTGTGGAACCGGGAAGCGCGCACGCTCTGGGGCACTCAGCGCGCCCGCGCCTTGAGCGCCTGAGCCATGCGCCGCTCGGCCTCGCGCCGGGCGATGGTCGCCCGCTTGTCGTACAGCTTCTTGCCGCGCACGATCCCCAGTTCGACCTTGGCCCAGCCCCGCTTCAGGTACAGCTTCAAGGGCACCAGGGTATAGCCCCGCTCCCGCACCCGGCCCGCCAGGTAGTCGATCTCGCGCCGGTGCAAGAGCAACTTGCGCGGGCGGTCCGGCTCGTGGTTGAAGCGGTTGCCGTGCTCATACGGGGCGATGTGCATGCCGTAGAGCCACACCTCGCCGTTCTCCACCCGCGCGTGGCTGTCGCGCAGGTTGACGCGCCCGGCACGAATGGACTTGATCTCCGTGCCGGTCAGCACCAGGCCCGCCTCCAGGGTTTCCTCCACAAAGTAGTCATGGCGGGCCTTGCGGTTATCCGCCACCATCTTGATCCCGGTGGCGCCGTTTTTCCCCGACATCGGTCTCCTCTCCCCTGACCCGCTCCGTGGCTTGCGCCGGGTCGGCGGCGCCCGCCGTGCTCCCGCGTTATTTCTTGCGCTTGCCGGGCCGGGCACCTCCGCCGGCTCGGCCCGTGCCCCCGCTCCGGGCCGTCCTGGCAGCCGGCTCGCCCGCCTCGTTCGCCCGCCGCGCCCGACCCTGACCGCTGGCGCGCTCCCGGGGCCCCGGCCGCTCGTCGCGACCGGCCGCCACCGTGGCACCCCGCCGGCCCCCGGCGCCGCGCGCCTCCCCGGCTGCCCGCCCCGCCCGGTCGCCGTGCCCGGCATCCGCCGCGCGCCCGCGGCGCGAGGCGCGCACCGCCGCGGCCCCCTCCTCCAGCTCGCCGGCCAGCTCGGCCAGCACCAGGTCGATGGTGCGCGTCTCGGGGCTGACCCGGGCCACGATCACGTCGACCTCGTCGCCCAGGCGGAAGGTGCGCCGGGTGCGCTCGCCCACGAGGCTGTAGAGCTTTTCCTCGTAATGATAGTAGTCGTCCGTCATCGTGCTGACATGAACCAGGCCTTCCACCAGGTTCGGCAGGGTGACGAAGAGGCCGAAGGGCGTCACGCCCGAGATGATGCCGCGGTACTGCTCGCCCACCTTGTCGCGCATGTACTCGACCTTCTTGAGGTCGACGCTCTCCCGCTCGGCCTCCTCCGCCACCCGCTCCTGCTGGGAGCAGTGGTCGGCGATGTCGGGCAACATCGCCTCCAGCTGCTCGAGCCGGGGCGCGGGCAGCGTCCCGCGCGCCACCAGTTCCTTGACGATGCGGTGCACCACCAGGTCCGGGTAGCGGCGGATGGGCGACGTGAAGTGGCAGTAGAAGCGGGCGGCCAGCCCGAAGTGTCCGAGGTCCTCCGTGGCGTAGCGAGCCCGCTTCATGGTCCGCAGGACGACGGCGTTGACCAGGTATTCCTCCGGCCGCCCCTCCACCTGTTTCAACACCTGCTGGAACTGGCGCGGGTGCAGCTTCCGCCGCGGCGGCAGCCGGTAGCCGAGGAAGGTGAGGAAGTGGGAGAGTTCCTCCACCTCGTCCGGATCCGGTTCCTCATGCACGCGGTAGAGGAAGGGCACCTGCCGCCAGTGGCAGTGCTCCGCCACCGTCTCGTTGGCGGCGATCATGAACTCCTCGATGATCCGCGTGGCGATGGTGCGCTCGCGGCGCAGGAGCTCCCGCGGCACGCCTCGCTCGTCCAGGACCACCTTGACCTCGGCGATGTCGAAGTCGATGCTGCCCCGGCGCTCCCGGCGTGCCGCCAGCCGCATGGCCAGCCGCGCC
>DATCKH010000117.1:0-4021 GCA_036562425.1 Thermaerobacter sp.
GAAGGCACCATCGTCATGCGGCGGGGCGAGGGCGCCGATGCCGAGGTGACCATCGCCTTCCCGGATGCGGGGCTGAAGACGTTCATCGTCCGTTACGCCAACCTTCGCCGCGCGTGAGTCGGAGGGAGCGGAACCGTGGATCGCCAGGACATGCCGGGCGACGTGGCCGCGGCCCGCGCCCGGGCCGAGGAGTTACGGGCGCTGATCCGGCATCATGATTACCTCTATTACGTGCTGAACCAGCCGGAGATTGACGACGCGGCCTACGACGCGCTGATGCGGGAGCTGCGGGAACTGGAGGAACGGTTTCCCGAGATCATTACCCCCGACTCCCCCACGCAGCGTGTCAGCGGGCGGCCGGCGGCGCCCTTCGGCCGGGTGCGCCACGCCGAGCCCATGCTGAGCCTGGACAACGCCTTCTCGGCGGACGAGCTCCGGGCCTTCGACCAGCGGGTGCGGCGGGCGGTGGGCGACGACGTCGCCTACGTGGCGGAGTTGAAGATCGACGGGCTGTCCATCGCCCTGACCTACGAGGACGGGGTCTTCGTGCGCGGCGCCACGCGCGGCGACGGCGAGGTAGGCGAGGACGTGACCGCCAACCTGCGGACCATCCGCAGCCTGCCGCTGCGCCTGCGGGATGCCAGCCGCCCTCTGCCGCGGCGGGTCGAGGTGCGGGGCGAGGTCTACATGACCTTTGAGGCGTTCCGGCGGTTGAACGAGGAACAGGTGGCGCGGGGCCAGCAGCCCTTCGCCAACCCCCGCAACGCCGCGGCGGGTTCCGTGCGCCAGCTGGAGCCGGCGGTCACGGCGTCCCGGTCCCTGGACATCTGGGTGTACGGGCTGGCCGCCCTGGACCCCGGGCCGGGTGAGGCGCCCGCGAGCCAGTGGGAAGCCCTTCAGGCCCTGCGCGAGTGGGGCCTGCCCGTCAACCCCCACGCGCGGCGCTGCACGAGTCTTGACGAGCTCCTTGCCTTCATCGAGGAGTGGGCGGAGCGCCGGCACGAGCTGCCCTACCTTACCGACGGCATCGTGATCAAGGTGGACCGGTTCGAGCACCAGCGGGCCCTGGGTGCGACCGCGCGCAGCCCGCGCTGGGCCATCGCGTACAAGTTCCCGGCCGAGAAGGCACGTACGCGCGTGCGGGACATCATCGTCGGCGTCGGGCGTACGGGCGCGCTGACGCCCGTGGCGGTGCTGGATCCGATCCTGCTGGCGGGGACGACGGTGAGCCGCGCCAGCCTGCACAACGCCGACTACATCCGGGAGAAGGACATCCGCATCGGGGACCTGGTGGTGGTGCACAAGGCGGGCGAGATCATCCCCGAGGTGGTGGAGGTCGTCAAGGAGGCGCGCACCGGCGCCGAGCGCCCCTTCCGCATGCCCGACCGCTGCCCGTCCTGCGGCAGCCGGGTCGTGCGCGTGCCCGGGGAGGCGGCCACCCGCTGTCCCAACGCCGCCTGCCCGGCCCAGCAATTGGAGCGCATCCGCCACTTTGCCTCCCGGGACGCCATGGACATCGAGGGTCTGGGGCCGGCCATCATCGAACAGCTGGTGTCCCGCGGACTCGTGCGCGACGTCGCCGACCTGTATCACCTGACGGCCGAGCAGGTGGCCGGCCTGGAACGGATGGGGCCCAAGTCGGCGGCCAATCTGATCGCGGCCATCGACGCCTCCCGGGATCGCCCGCTGCGGCGGCTGCTCTACGGCCTGGGCATCCGTTTCGTCGGCGAGCGCGTCGCCGCCGTGCTGGCCCGGCACTTCGGCACCATCGACCGGCTCATGGCGGCCGGAGCGGAGGAGCTGGCCGCCGTGCCCGATATCGGGGCGCGGATCGCAGAAAGCATCGTCACTTTCTTCCAGGACGAGCACAACCGGCGGCTCATCCAGCGGCTGGCGGCCGCCGGCGTGCGGGCGGCGGCGGGCGAGCCGGAACCCGGAAGCGCGGGCGCGCCTGCAGCGGAGGGCCCGGCAGGGGCCGCGCCGGCGGGCCCAGGCGGCGGCACGGATGGCGGTCTTGCCGTGCCCGAAGAGGTGCGCGCGCGGGTGGCCGGGAAGACCTTCGTCTTCACGGGCGGGCTCGCATCGATGACCCGGGATGAGGCCCAGGCCCTGGTGGAGGCGCTGGGCGGCCGCGCCACCAGCAGCGTCAGCGGCAAGACGGATTACGTGGTGGCCGGCGAAGGCGCGGGCTCCAAGCTGGCGCGAGCCCGGGAGCTGGGCATCCCCGTGCTGGACGAGGAGCAGTTCCTCCGCCTGGTGGGACGAAAGTGACAGGGCTTTCCCCTGGCATGAGACCGGGCCCCTCCCAGTGGCCGGCGGATCGCTCACGCCTCCCGGGAGCTTGTATGTTCCAAAATGTCTAAATCTGTTCTTTTTTCGTGGCTAAGGCAGCGGTAATATGGAATTAAAACCTTGACTTGTCCATGGCGACTCCGGGGAGGAATTCCGGCCGGGCGCTAGAAACATCAATCGGTGTGCAACACCCAACAAGAAACGAAATCAGCCGGCGAAAGGAGGTGAACCCCGCGAAAGCCGGCTTGCGCACTTGCGCAGACCTGCATCAGGGGGGAACCAATGTTGAAGCGCAATCGCAAGTGGTTCGCATTCTTCGCGCTGCTGGTGATCGCCTCCCTGGCCCTGACCGCGTGCGGCCAGAGCAACACGGGTACCGGCCAGTCCGGTGAGCAGGGCCAGCAGGAGCAGGGCCAGCAGGCCGAATACGACGAGAACGGGTACCTGGTGGTGAACCTGGGCGAGGAGCCGCCGAGCCTCGATCCGCAGAAGGCTACGGACACCGTCTCCTTCGAGGTCCTGGGCGCTACCTACGAGGGCCTGGTGCGCCGCGATCCCGAGACCAACGCCTTCAAGCCGGGCGGCGGCATGGCTCTTGACTGGCAGGTCTCCGAGGACGGTACCAAGTACACCTTCAAGCTCCGCCAGGATAACAAGTGGAGCGACGGCCAGCCCGTGACCGCCCACGACTTCGAGTACGCGTGGAAGCGTGCCGTCGACCCGCGCACGGCTTCCCAGTACGCGTTCATCGTGGGTGATTACATCAAGGGCGGCAAGGCCGTCATGGAGGCCAAGGGCGACGAGGCCATCGAGAAGGCGCTGGAGAACTTCGGCGTCAAGGCCGTGGACGACTACACCCTCGAGGTCACGCTTGAGAAGCCCGTGGCCTGGTTCATCAGCCTGCTGGAGTTCGGCACGTACCGGCCGGTGCGTAAGGACATCGTCGAGAAATATGGCGACAAGTTCGCCACCGAGGCGGATACTGCCGTCTACAGCGGGCCGTTCATGATCACCGAATGGGAGCACAACAACCGGCTGAAGCTGGAGAAGAACCCGCACTACTGGGACGCCGAGAACGTCAAGCTCTCCTACATCGAGTTCAAGATGATCAAGGAGAACGACACGGTCGTCAACCTGTACGAGACCGGCGAGCTTGACGCCATCGGTGTCCCGTCCACTCATGTGGAGATCTTCGAGCAGAACTACAAGGACGAGATGGGCGAGTGGCTGGACGGCGGCACCTTCTACCTGATGTTCAACACGGAGAAGAAGCCCTGGAACAACCCGAAGGCGCGCAGGGCCGTCTCCCTCGCCATCGACCGCAAGACCTACATCGACAGCATCCGCAAGGGCGCCGGTGTGGCCGCTCAGGGCTTCACCAACCCGGTGATCACCGCGCCGGACCAGAGCGGCAGCTTCTATGAGAAGTACGTGGCGCCGCTCAACCTGATCCCTGTGGAGGGCGACAAGGAGCAGGCCAAGCAGCTCTGGGAGCAGGCGCTGCAGGAAGAGGGCATCTCGGGTACGGTTAAGGCGGAGCTGCTCTGCTATGACACCGACACGGCCCTGCTCGACTGCCAGTACTTCCAGCAGCAGGTCAAGGACGCCCTGGGCCTGGAGTTGACCATCAAGCAGGTGCCCTTCGACCAGAAGCTCGAGCTCTCCAAGCAGGGCAAGTATGAGATCAACTACGCCGGCTGGGGTCCGGACTATGACCACCCGCTGACGT
>DATCKH010000121.1:0-25449 GCA_036562425.1 Thermaerobacter sp.
AAGGGGCAGAACCCCTCAACCGTTCCGGTGGCCATAGCGGAGGGGACCCACCCGTTCCCATTCCGAACACGGCCGTTAAGCCCTCCAGCGCCAATGGTACTGGGCCCCTGCGGCCCGGGAGAGTAGGTCGCTGCCGGAACATCATTTGGATGCCCCGCGCGCTTCGCGCGCGGGGTTTTTTTGCTTATGATCGAACAGGACCGGGAGGGAAACGCATGAGGCCGGTGGTCATCGGGGTCGCGGGTGGAACCGGATCTGGCAAGAGCACGCTGGTCCAGCGGCTGGTGGAGCACCTGCCCGGCCGGGTGGCCGTGCTCCCGCAGGATGCCTATTACCTGGACCGCCGTCACCTGCCCCTGGAAGAGAGGGCGCGGCTGAATTACGACCACCCGCTGGCCTTCGACACCCGGCTGCTGGTCACGCACATCCGGGAGCTTCGCGCCGGCCGGCCGGTCGATCGCCCCGTCTACAACTTCCACCTTCATCTGCGCGAGGACCGGACCGTGCGCGTGGAGCCCAGGGACGTCATCGTCGTGGAAGGGATCCTGGTCCTGGCCGAGGAAGAAATTCGGAACCTGCTGGATATCAAGATCTTCGTCGACACCGATGCCGACGTCCGCATCCTGCGCCGGCTCGTCCGGGACATGAAGCAGCGCGGGCGGACCCTGGAGTCGGTCATCAACCAGTACTTGCAGACGGTCAAGCCCATGCACGAGCAGTTCGTCGAGCCCAGCAAGCGCTACGCGGATCTGATCATCCCCGAGGGCGGGTTCAACCGCGTAGCGTTAGACGTGCTGCTGGCCCGCGTCCGGGCACTGCTCGACGAAAAGCGGTCCGCGCGCAGGACGGGGCGCAATGGCCGGCGCGGCCCTGCGGGAGAGGACGTCGCCACCAGCTCCCCCAGCAGCCGCACAGGTGAGAACCGCTGAGGCAAGTCACGTCACGGGCGCGCGGGCGCCTTATTCGGAGTTCTTGGTTCTTGGGGAACGCGAGGGGTCTGGATGCCGGGTCGGAATCCACGCGCTTGGTGCGTGCTGCTTGTGGCCCTGCTCATTATCCTTCCCCCTGTCCACGCTGCCCCGCCGCCGGCCGGTGTTGATGCGACGCCCGGCATCGCTGCCGCGGGCGCTGCCGGAACCGGTGCCAGCGAGGCCGTTGCCGCGCCGGCAGCCACCGCCGGGGCACTGGCCGGGAGCGCTACCGCACCGATCGGGGCGACCGCCGGCCAGGCCCACGACCGCGCTTTCCGCCTGCTGGAGGCACGCGGCGTGTTGCCCCGCGGGCTGCCGCTCTCCCCTCACAGCCTGGTCTCCCGCGGCCAGCTCGCTGTCTGGCTGGTGCGGGCGCTGGCCCGCCCGGGGCCGGTCGAAGCCAGCCCCGGGCAGGCGCTGGACCTGGCCACGGGCTTCGGCTGGATCCCCGCCGCCTGGGCCGGCGACGCCGCGGCGGCGGGCCGGCCCGTGACGAGGGCGGATCTGGCCGCCATCGCCCGGGCCGTGCTGGGCCCCGGCACAGGCCGCTGGCCCGCGGGCAGTCCCGTACCGGAGGACCTGGCGGACGTGCCGGAGCCCGCGCGCCAGGCAGCGCTGACCGCGCTGGCCAGCGGCCTGCTGGTGCCGGCAGCCGATGGCCGTTTTCACGGCGAGCGGGAGGCCGCCGCCGGGGAAATCGCGGCCTGGCTCACGCGCCTGTTGGAACTGCGCGGCGTCCTCTTCGACGAGGCAGGTGTCCTGGTCGCCCGCGATCCCGCCGCACACGCCCTCGTGGTCGAGATGGACGGCAGAGACCGGGTGGTACGGGTCGACGAGGGCGCCGCCATCTATCGCAACGGGCAGCCGGCGGACCTGGCGGCATTGCGCCCTGGCGACGAGCTGCGCTGGATCTGGGGGATTCAAAACCCGCCCGGCCGGTCCGGCGTGATCCCCGTGGCCCTCGCTGTCGATGCCACTTTCACAGACGACGCCGGGGAACTGGTCGAGAACTCGTGGGCCGGCCGGCGCATCACCGTCCGGGACCTGCGGGGCCGGGAACGGACCTACGCCGTGGAGGAGGGCGCTGCCATCTTCCTCAACGGCCGTCCCGCCACGCTGGCCCACCTGCGTGCGGGTGACCGCGTCTACCTGGTCTTACGCGCGGCCAGAGGCACCGTACGCATGCTGGACGCCACGCGCGCCGATATCGGGGGACGCCTGCTGCGGGTCGATCCCGTTCACGGCTATCTCTATCTGGAGACCCAGGGAGCAGCCTTCCAGGTAGTCGCTGGCGATGCGGTGGAGGTGATCCGCGCGGGGCAGCAGGCTTCCCTGGCGGCGTTGCGGCCGGGGGACCGCGTGGCCGTGGCCACCACGGCGCCGGGCATCGCGGCGTATGTGGAGGCCATTCCCGCCGGGGCCGCGGACGGGGACGACGCCGGGGAACAGGCTACCGAACCGGTTCCTCCCGCGCCGGCGGCCGCCGCGCACCCGGCCTCACACCCGGGCGGGCGTGAGGGTGTGGCCCGGCCTGTGTCCCCGCGGCGCGCCCCGCGCGGGGCACGCGGCGGGGCTATCACGCCGCCTCCGGGAACGATCACACCGGCGGCGGGCGGGGAGGGGGCAGGATCGTGACCGGCACGCGCATGCGCGCCCGCCAGCGGGGCCGGCGCGCTCTGGCCGCCTTCTTGCTGGCGCTCATGACCGTGGTGACGCCGGCCAGCAGCGCCCGCCCGGCGGGAACGGTTCCTGTCCACGAGGAGGGCGGCCCGGCGCCGGCGGTCGGCGCCGGTGCGGGGCCGGCCGCGCCGCGGCGGGACGCCGCAGCTACGCCCGCGGGGACCGGCGCCGGTGAGGTGTTGGATGGGGCGCCGTCCGGGGGCGAGGCCCCGGACCAGGGGGAGGGCGGGCCGGCCTGGACGCCGTCGCTGCGACAGGCCTGGCTGGGGGCCCTGGCGCGCGGCCAGCGCGTGCTGGAGGTGCAACTGGCCAGCCGTTCCGGGCAGCACGAACGCCTGCTGGCGGCGGTCCGCCAGGCAGGGGGCGAGATCCTCTGGCACGGCCCGGCGCTGGGGGTCGTGCAGGCCCGGGTTCCTGCGCAAACGCTGCCGGCGGTGGTGGCGTCGGCTGCCGCGGCCCAGCTCCCCGGTACGGTGCGTGTCGCTGCGCCGGGCGAGCCGCCGGGGCCGGATCCGGGTGAGGCGGCCGGCTCGCTGGAAACCCGGGTCCACGGCGCCAACCGGGCCGCCCTCGGGCTCGACCGCTTGCGTGCGACCACCGGGGCGACGGGGCGCGGGGTGACCGTGGCCGTCGTCGACACGGGCGTCGACCCCGCGCATCCGGCCCTGGCCCGCACTCCCGACGGGCGCGCCAAGCTGGTAGACTTCGTCGACCTGACGGGCGAGGGGGCTTTCAGCGATCGCGCCCGGAGGGCGCGTGAGGCCGGCGGCGCCGTGCTCCAGAAAGGGCAAAACCCCGTGTGGGCCGCCGAGGGCGACGTGTTCCTCACCGAGGATATCCGGCTGGCGGACCGTGTCCGGGTGGGCGGTGTGACCCTGGGCCTGTCCGGGATCCGGGCCCGTAGCGGGCAGGCGCGCCTGGGCTGGCTGGATGAGATGAACGTCGGCATCGGCGGCACGGACCTCAACGGCAACGGGACGAACCGCGACCGGCTGGCGGTCGTGGCGGTGGATGCCCTTCCACCCGACGGCTACGACACGGTGTATCTGGATACCGACGGCGACCTCGAACTAGGGGACGAGCGGCCGCTGCGCGCGCTGCGCGACGGCGGGGAGGCCGTGTTCCTCCGGGCGGAGGAGGCCGGCTCCGCCGTCCGGGCCGGTGCCGCCCCGGGTACCGGCCCCGGCATGGCGCTGGCCGTGACCGATATCGACCCGGACGGCTTTCTCGTGAACTTCGGTTTCGACGGCAACGGCCACGGGACCCGGATGGCGGGGATCCTGGCGGCGTGGGGCGCTCGCTTCGAAGGGGTGGCTCCGGGCGCCCGCCTGCTGGTGGTCAAGGCCCTTGGTACCACGGGAGCGGGAGACTGGACCCATATCCTGGCCGGCATCGAGTATGCTGTTTCCCACGGTGCGGACATCATCCACCTCAGCGCCGAAAGCGAGGCGCCGGCGGACGACCTGGCCGTGACGCGGCGGGTCCTGCGCTCGGTGGCGCGGCGGGGCTTGCTGGCGGTTATCGCGGCCGGGAACGGGGGCCCCGGTCTGCAGACCGCGCTCCCGTTACCCGACGACGTGGCGCTGGTGGTCGGCGCCTTCCTGCCCGGCGAGACGGCGTCGCTACTGGGCGATCCGGCCGGGGAGCGGCTGCTGCCCTACAGCGCGGCGGGGCCCGCCGAGGACGGCACCCCGGCACCCTCCCTGGTCGGCCCCGGCCTGACCTACGCGCCGGTCCCGTCGTGGCAGGCGGCCGAGTGGCCGGGTGGCCTGGCCCCCGACGAGGGGACCAGCGTGGCGGTGCCCTACGTGGCGGGCACCGCCGCCGTGTTGCTGGAGCTGGCGCGGCGGCAGGCGGGGGCGGTGGCGGGTCCGGTACAGCCCCTGGACGTGGCGGCCGCCTTGCAGCAGACCGCCCGGTCCCTGCCCGGGGTGCCGGCGGTGGCCCAGGGCTACGGCGTACCGGACGGCCTGGCCGCCTGGCGCCTTCTGGCGGGCGGGCCGCCGCCGGATCCAGGCTGGCTCGTTCACTGGTTCGACGGCGGTCGCCCCTACCGCGGCGTGTTCCTGCGGGGGCCCGCGCCGGGCGTGCTGTCTCTGGCCGTGCACCGTACCCGGCCGAGCCCCGGCCGGGGCACGTGGCACGGCGTCCCTGCCTGGGCGGCGTTCCCGGGGCCCATGCCCTACCCCGGCGGGGCGATCCTGGCGGTGCCGGTCCGGTACGACCTGCCCCGCGCTCCGGGCCTGTACGATGGCCTCACCCGCCTGGTGGGCGAGGACGGAGCGGCCCGGGGCTTCTTGCAGGCCTTCGTCCGGCCCCACGTGATCGGCGACAGTGGCGTGCTGGAGGTTCGCCAGCGCGTGCGGCGGGGCCTCGTCCAGCGCGTGTTCGTGCAGGTCCCGCGCTACGTCACGGATCTCAGCCTCTCGGTTTCGATCCCGCGGGAGGCGGACACCGCCGGCGGAGCCCTCAGCGCCTTCGTGTTCGCCCCGGGTGGGCGGCTGGTCCGGCGCAGCACTGACGACACGGGCAGCCTGATCGGCGCGCCGGAGTCTCCCGTGTGGACGGTGCAGATCCCGGGCCCGGAACCGGGTATCTGGGAGATCGACGTCTTCTTCCACCCGGTAACGGCGGCCGCCCTGGAGCGGGAGGAACTGGACTTCCGGGTCACGGCCGTGGCGCGGGGTGTGCGCTGGCAACCTGAGGAGCTGTCCCTGGACGTTGCCGGCTCCGGCTCCCGGCGCGTCGTCCAGACGGCCACCCTGACCGCCATGGGGCGAGCCCTGGAGGGCCGGGTGGCCGGTTTCGGCTTCGATGACGGCGGCAGCGCGGGGGCCGGCGTGGAGGAGGAACGGGCGCGAGTCGAGGTGCCCGTCGGCGAGCCCCAGCCGTACCGCTTCGACGTGGACGAAGGGACGGCGTTGCTGGAGGTGCGGGCGGGCCCGTCCCCGCGGGCGGGGCTGCGCGCCTCGCTATTCCTCTACCGCCTCGAACAGGGGGCTGCCGTGGAGGTGGGTGAAGCGCAAGGCGCGGGTGTGGTGACGGTGGCTGCGCCGGCGTCGGGGCGGTATTATGCCGTCGTGGAAGTGGAGCCGGCAACGCCTGGCCCCGGGTTGGAGGGCGGCACGGTGGCGATTCCCCTGACCGTGCGCCGCTATACGGATCAGGGGCAGATCCGCGTCCTGGCCGGCCACGTGCGCCTGGCCGCCGGCCAGCGCAGCCGGATCGTGGCCGCTCTGGATGTGCCGCCCGCGGCGGGCACCCACCGCGGTTACCTGGTGATCGTGGACAAAGAGGGCGGCGTCCTCAGCCCGTTGCCGGTCACCATCCGCCGCGGCGAGCCCCCCGTCACGGTGTCCGCCGTGGCCCCGGTGGTGGGCCCGCTGGGGGCGGCCGCCATCACCGTGCGCGTCCGCGACCGGGCCAGCGGCGGGCCGCGGGAGGCCACGCTGCTGGTGGATGGCCGGGTCTACACGACCGTAGGGGGCGAGGTGACGCTGCCCTGGGACGGGCGGGAGGGGGAGCTGAGCGTGCGCGTCCTCACCTCCGAGGGCGAGAGCGTGCACACGCTGCCCCTGCCCGCGCGCGGGCACGCCCCGCCTGCCAGGGGGGCGGCGCAGGGCGACGCCGTGGACGCTTGGATCCCAGGGGACCGGCCGGGTAAGGGGGCCTCCGCGCCAGGCGGACGCCCGCCGGAAGCGCCCGTGCCGGGCGAGCCCCCACCAGGATCGTCGCTGCCGGGAGGTGAGCCCCCGCCGAAGGTGGTGGAACAGTGGCTCCGCTGGCGGTGAGCGGGGACGGGGGAGGACGCTAGCCGGTCACCGGCCGGAGTGGCCGGACACTTCACGACAGAGCTGTGACAGGAGGGCGGAGACATGCGGTTATTCCTGGACACGGCCAACGTGGACGAGGTGCGGGAAGCGGTGGCCTGGGGCGTGGTAGACGGCGTCACCACCAATCCCACCCTCATGGCCCGGGCTGGCGGCGACCCCGAGGTGATCCTGCGGGAACTGGCCTCGCTGGTGGCCGGGCCCATCAGCGCCGAGGTGATCGCCACCGACGCGGACGGGATGGTGGAGGAGGGGCGTCGCCTGGCGGCCATCGCGGACAACATCGTCGTCAAGGTGCCGATGACGCCTGCCGGGCTGGAGGCGACGCACCGGCTGGCCCGGGAGGGTATCCGGGTCAACGTGACGCTGGTTTTCCAGCCGGGGCAGGCATTGCTGGCCGCGCGGGCGGGAGCGACCTTCGTCAGTCCCTTCGTCGGCCGGCTGGACGACATCGGCGAGGACGGCATCGGGCTGGTGGCAGACGTGGTGGAGATCTTCCGGGCGCAGGGCATTTCCACCCAGGTCCTGGCGGCGAGCATCCGTCATCCGCAGCACGTGATCGAAGCGGCGCGGGTGGGGGCCGACATCGCCACCATGCCCTTCCAGGTGTTGAAACAGCTCATGCACCACCCGCTCACGGATGCGGGCCTCGAGCGGTTCCTCAAAGACTGGCAGGCGGCGCGTGGCCGGGTTTGACCGGCGCACGGCCGCCTGCTATACTTTTCACGCACACCCGCGAAAATCGACGTCGCACGGGAATGCGTGCGGACGCATAGCATGCTACCGCAGCCGCTATCCTTATGGTTGGCCTCCTCCTCCCCCAATCGGTACGCGCTGCACGCCAGTAGTTTCATGCCTGCCTAAGGGAAGGTGACCTCCTTGTCGGACACAACTAAATCGCGCGCCACGACGCGTACACGCTCAACAAGAACGCGGTCTAGCCGTGCGTCCGGGACGGGCGGCGCGACCGTCCAGCCGGTGGCGGACGCGCAGCCGCCCGCCAGCAACGGGGCGGCCGAAGAGACGCAGGCCATCCCGCCGGATGAAGGGGAGCGCGCGGCGCCTGCCGATAACCAGGTCCAGCGGTCGAGCGGCAACGCGCGTCCCGACATCCGCGAGATGGAGCAGATGACCCTCAAGGAGCTCTACGCCCTGGCGCGGGAGCTGGAGATTCCCCACTACAGCTCCATGCGCAAGCAGGAGCTCATCTTTGAGATCGCCAAGGCGCGCACCGAGAAGGACGGGCTCCTCTGGGCCGAAGGGCTCCTGGACATCATGCCTGAGGGGTTCGGGTTCCTCCGCCCCGTCAACTACCTGCCCAGCAAGGAAGATATCTACGTCTCGCCGTCCCAGATCCGCCGCTTCGACCTCCGCCCGGGCGACATGGTCTCCGGACAGGCGCGGCCCCCCAAGGAAAACGAGCGCTACTTCGCTCTGCTGCGGGTGGAGGCGGTCAACGGGGTCGACGCCGAGCAGGCGCGGGAGCGGCTGCACTTTGAGGGCCTGACGCCCATCTTCCCCAACGAGCGCCTCACCCTGGAGACGCCGGGCGGCAGCATCGCCCAGCGGCTGATCGACCTGGTGGCGCCCATCGGCAAGGGGCAGCGCGGCCTCATCGTGGCACCTCCCAAGGCCGGCAAGACGGTACTGCTCAAGCAGATCGCCAACGGCATCGCCCACAACTACCCCGACGTCGTCCTCATGGTCGTCCTGATCGATGAGCGGCCGGAAGAAGTGACCGACATGGAGCGGTCGGTCCGCGGCGAGGTGCTGAGCTCCACCTTCGACCAGACCCCGGAGAACCACGCCAAGCTGGCCGACATGGTCCTGGAACGGGCCAAGCGGCTGGTGGAGCACGGCCGGGACGTGGTGATCCTGCTGGACAGCCTCACCCGGCTGACCCGGGCGCACAACCTGGTGACCCCGCCCAGCGGGCGCACGCTGTCGGGTGGTCTCGATCCCGCCGCCTTCTACAAGCCCAAGCGGTTCTTCGGCGCGGCGCGGAACATCGAGGAGGGCGGCAGCCTGACGATCATCGCCACCGCCCTGATCGACACCGGCAGCAAGATGGACGACGTGATCTACGAGGAGTTCAAGGGTACGGGCAACATGGAGTTGCACCTGGACCGCCGCCTGGCCGAGCGCCGCATCTTCCCGGCCATCGATATCAAGCGCTCCGGTACCCGCCGCGAGGAACTCCTGCTGTCCAAGGACGAACTGGAGATCATGTGGCGGCTGCGCCGGGCGCTGGGTGACCGCGATCCGGCCGAAATCCTGGAGAAGTTCATCGACAGCCTGCGTAAGACCCGCTCCAACGCGGAATTCATCGCGAAATACATGGAGATGCATCGCAACTCCTGAAGCGGCGGTGACGGGCAGCCCGGCTACCAGCGCCACCCGCAATACGCCACTGGAAACAAGAAAAAGGATAAGATCGGAAGCATAATGACACGGGCGTTGCACCAGACTCCACCTCGTGCGTGCTGGTGAGGCGCGCGAGGTGATGTTGGTGCGACCGTCTGCCCGATCGCGGGCAGCAGGCTGGCTTTCCCGGGTCAATGCCATCCTGGCCGCCGCCTGGTTGGGGATGGTGGCCGCGCACCTGGGGCCGGTACTGCCCGGCCTGCAGGCCGAACGCCCCGACCCGGACGCAGTGGTGGCGCCGGTGTCGGGGGCGCCCGCGGAGCACCACCCCCCGGACGTGGGGCGCGAGGCGTGGGCCCGGCCCCTGGGGGGCGGTAGCCGCGTCTCATCGCCCTTCGGTCCGCGTGACGGCCGCATGCATCACGGCGTCGACCTGGCGGCGCCGCCGGGCACGCCCGTCCACGCCGTCCTGGCCGGCACCGTGCGCCGTGCAGGCTGGCGCGGCGCATACGGCCTGGCGGTAGAGATCGAGCATAAGGACGGCTGGCGCACGCTGTACGCCCACCTGGCGGAGATCCGCGTCACACCCGGCCAGCGGGTGGACAAGGGGGCGGTGATCGGGGTCGTCGGTGCCACCGGCAACGCCACGGGCCCCCACCTGCACCTCGAAGTCCGCCGCGGGCGCACGTGGTACGATCCCCTCCGGTATCTCAAGCGGGCCACGACCGGCAGCGGCGCTCCGGCCGCGGCCGGCGGGCATGCCGGTACGTCGCCGGGGGCGCCCGCCGGCGCTGGGGCCAGGGGCGGTTCATGAGGGCGGCCCGGGGCCTCCGGCTCTGCTCCGCCGCTCCCACCCGCCGGCGTGCCCGGCTACGCTGGGCGGGAGCGGCGACCGGGAGCGCGGGGTGGATCCCGTGCGTCCTTGCGGCAGGGTGTTATAATGAAATGGTGTGCGGCGATCGTGAACACGACATCACGGGCATGGACGCCACAAGTGAGGTGCGAACCCTTGAAGCCGGGCATTCATCCCGAATACAAGCGCACGACCATCACCTGTGCCTGCGGTGCGGTCTATGAGGTGGGGTCCACGCGCGAGAACCTGCGGGTGGACGTGTGTGCCCAGTGCCATCCCTTCTTCACCGGTACGCAGCGCATTGTCGACACCGGCGGGCGCGTGGACAGGTTCCGGCAGAAGTACGAGCGCTACTACCAGGACCGGCAGCAGGAGAAGGCCGGCGCGCCGGCCGACGCCTGACGGCCGCGGGGGAAACGGTGCCGGGCGCGGGGACCGCGGCGGTGGTAGGATGAGAGCAGAGCGCTGGCTCTGCTCTCCTTTCTTTCAGGGGCCGTTGCGGTGGGCCGTCCGGCGTCCGGCGAGCACTCCCGTCCCGGACGGCGGCGCTACCGGGTCAACGACGGATGCCCGGTGGCGGTTCGCGGTGACGGAGAGGGGTTCGGAGAGGGGTTGACCCATGAACACGAAGAACCTGTTCGGCGGCCAGGCCGTCATCGAGGGCGTGATGATGCGCGGTGCGGGGCGGATCGCCATCGCCGTGCGCCGGGCGGACGGCTCCATCGCCCTCCAGGTGAGCAACTACCGGCCCTGGACCGAGAGGTGGCCGTGGCTCGGCCTGCCGCTGGTGCGGGGCGCCGTGGCCCTGGTGGACGCGCTGGTGACCGGCATTCGCGCCCTCAATTATTCCGCCCGCGTGGTGGAAGAGGACGAGGTGGGCGGCCGGTCGGCGCCGGACGCGCAGGGAGACGGGCGCCTGCTGGCCCTGGTCAACGCGCTGGCGGTGGCCCTCGCCCTGGTCGTGTTCGTCCTGGTTCCCACCTGGCTGGCGGCGTGGTTACCCGCGGGCGGTGACCTGGCGCGGAATGGGGTGGAGGGTGCGGTGCGGCTCCTCCTGCTTCTGGGATATCTGCTGGCCATCGGCCGGATCCCCGATATCCGGCGGGTGTACCAGTACCACGGGGCCGAGCACAAGGCCATCCACGCCCTGGAGGCGGGAGCGCCCCTGACGCCTGCCGGAGCGCGGCCGTTCTCGCGCTTCCACCCGCGGTGCGGCACGGCGTTCCTCCTGTTCGTGGCGGTGCTGGCCGTGGCGGTGCACGCGCTGTTCGGCTGGCCCGGTTTCTGGTGGCGGACGGCTATCCGCGTGGCGCTGGTGCCGGTCATCGCGGGCCTGGCCTTCGAGTGGATCCGCCTGGCCGGCCGGAGCCGCAGCCGCTGGGTGGCGGCCCTGGCGGCGCCGGGCCTCTGGCTGCAGCGATTGACCACGGAGGAGCCGGGGGATGATCAGCTCGAGGTGGCCCTCGTCGCGTTGCGGGCCTGCCTCGGGGAAGACACGCTCACCGGGCGAGAGGCCGCGCGGCAGGGCGTCGCGCTGGCAACGGTGACGGCGCCGGTGGCCGGGGCCTCCCCGGGCGTGCCCGGCAGCGGGGTGAGCGGTGGTGCTTGATCGGGGTCTACAGGAGGCGGTGGCCGCGCGGGTGGCGCGCTTCGAGGCCATCGAGCGGCAACTGGCCGATCCGGAGGTGGCGGCCGATCCCCGCCGGTGGCAGCCCCTGGCGCAGGAGAGGGGGGAGCTGGAGCCGCTGGTGGCGGCCTATCGGCGCTGGCAGGCGGTCCTGGACGACCTGGAGGCCGCCCGCTCGCTGTTACGGGAGAGCGACGACCCGGACGAACGGGCCTACCTGGCCGACGAGGTGGAGCGTCTGGACCAGGAGCGGGAGCGGCTGGAGCGCGAGTTGCGCCGCCTGGTGTTGCCCCGCGATCCCCGCGACCAGCGCAACGTGATCATGGAGATCCGCGCCGGCACCGGCGGCGAGGAAGCGGCGCTGTTCGCCGCCGACTTGTTCCGCATGTACCAGCGCTACGCCGAGCGGCAGGGCTGGCGCACGGAGGTCATGTCCAGCACCGAGAGCGAGCTGGGCGGGTTCAAAGAAGTGATTTTCTCCGTCGCCGGCCGCGGCGCCTACAGCCGGCTCAAGCACGAGAGCGGCGTGCATCGCGTCCAGCGGGTGCCGGTTACGGAATCGGGCGGCCGCATTCACACCTCCACGGCCACGGTGGCGGTCCTGCCCGAAGCCGAGGAGGTGGAGGTGGAGATCAACCCCGACGACCTGGAGATCGACACCTTCTCGGCCAGCGGGCCCGGCGGCCAGCACGTGAACAAGACGGAGTCGGCCGTGCGCATCACCCACCGGCCGACCGGCATCGTGGTGACCTGCCAGGACGAGCGCTCGCAGCACAAGAACCGGGCGCGCGCCCTGAAGATCTTACGGGCGCGGTTGCTGGATTACTATACTCGCCGGCAGCAACAGGAGTTGGCCGAGCAGCGGCGCGTTCAGGTGGGAACGGGGGAGCGGAGCGAGAAGATCCGCACCTACAATTTCCGTGAGAACCGCGTGACCGACCACCGCATCGGCCTGACGCTGTATCGCCTGGAAGAAATCATGGACGGGGACCTGGACGAGTTGATCGACGCCTTGACCGCCCACGAGGAAGCGGCACGCATGGGCGAGGCGGTGAGCTGAATTGGCTGCGGATGGCCACGGAGGTGGCATGCAGGCCGCGGCGGCGGCCACTTGCCTGCCGCCGCACCGGCCCGAGCGGGTCGGAGAGGCACTGCGCTGGGGCCGTGACTACCTGGAAGCCTGCGGGGTGGACCCGGAGGAAGCCCGGGCGTCGGCGCGCCTGCTGCTGGCCCGGGCCCTGGGCGTACCCGGCTACGCCGTGGTGGCGGAGCCGGAGCGCCCCTTGCCGCCCGCGGCGTGGTGTCATTACGTGCAGCTCATCCTCCGGCGCGGGCGGCGCGAGCCTGTCGCCTACCTGCTGGGCACCGCCGAGTTCTACGGGCGCACCTTCCGGGTTACGCCGGCGACGCTGATCCCTCGCCCCGAGACCGAGTTACTGGTTGACCTGGCGCTGTCGGAGCTGGCGGAAGAACCGTGCCTCGTGGCGGACCTGGGCACCGGCTCGGGCGCCATCGCCGTCACCCTGGCGCTGGAGCGCCCGCGGTGGACCGTCCTCGCCACCGACTGCTCCGCGGCGGCCCTCCAGGTGGCCCGCGAGAACGCCCGCCGGCATGGCGTGGAAGGCCGGATTCGCTGGTTCCTCGGTGACTGGTGCGAGCCCCTGCTGGCGGCGGGATGGGATGGCAAGCTGGCCGCCGTGATCAGCAACCCGCCTTACGTCGCGGCCACCGAGCTCCCCGCCCTGGCGGACGAGGTGCGCCGCTACGAGCCCCACATCGCCCTGACCCCGGGCCTGACAGGACTGGAGGCTTACGAGCGGCTGGTGCCCGGTGCGGGCCGGCTGCTGGTCCCGGGCGGGTACCTGCTGCTGGAGGTGGGCTACGGCCAGGCCGATGCCGTCATGGACATCCTCCGCCGCCATGGCTTCCAGGATTGCCGGGTGTGGAAGGATCTGGCGGGCATCCCGCGGGTGGTGGGCGGCCGGTGGGAGCCTTGACCGGACCGCGCACCGCGTGGTGGAAGCTAAGCGGTGATCCCGCGGCCGACGAGCCGGTGATCCGGCGGGCTGCGGAGGTCCTGCGGCGCGGGGGTCTGGTAGCCTTTCCCACGGAAACGGTTTACGGCCTCGGCGCCGACGCTTTCAACGCCGCGGCCGTGCGGCGCATCTTCGCCGCCAAGGGGCGGCCTGCCGACAACCCCCTGATCGTTCACATCGCGTCGCCGGACGGGATTACGCCCGAGCTCGTCAGCGAGTGGCCGCCGGCGGCGGTCGCCCTGGCCCGGGCTTTCTGGCCGGGACCGCTGACGCTGGTGGTGCGCGCGGGACACCGGGTACCGGCGGTCGTCACCGCCGGCCTGCCCACCGTGGCGGTGCGCTGCCCGGCCCATGACGTGGCCCGGACCCTGATCGAGGCCTCGGGCCGGCCGGTGGCGGCGCCCAGCGCCAACCGCTCCGGCCGGCCCAGCGCCACCCGGGCGGAGGACGTGTGGGAGGACCTGGCCGGCCGGATCGACGTGCTCCTGGACGCGGGACCGGCGCCGGTGGGCGTCGAAAGTACGGTGGTAGACGTGTCCGGCCCCCGGCCGCGGTTGCTACGGCCCGGCGGCGTGCCGCTGGAGGACCTGGAAGCGGTGCTGGGTGAGCCGGTCGAAGGGGCGACGGATCTGGCGCCGGGAGAGCCGCCGCCGTCCCCCGGCATGAAATATCGCCACTACGCCCCGCGGGCGCCGCTGGAGCTCGTGCCTTCAGGCGGTGACCGCTGGCAGGCGGCCGCCGCCGCGCTGCGGCGGGCGGTAGCGGCGGGAGGCCGCGTAGCCATCATCGGCTGCCGGGAGGACCTGGCCCGGGTGGCCGAGGTCACCGGCATCCCCCTCATTCCCCGCGACCCGGCTCCGGGTGATGAGTACGGGCCTGCCGGCCAGCGCCGCCCGTCTTCCGGTGAGCCGGGGGCGGCAACCCCTGGCGCGCGCAGCGGTGGGGCGGGCGATGTCGTCGCCTTCGACCTGGGGTCCCGGGACGACCCGGCGGAACAGGCGCGGCGGCTCTTCCGGGCCCTGCGGGCGGCGGACGCCGCCGGTGCCACGCGCATCCTGGCGTTGGCCGTGCCGGAGCGCGGCCTGGGCCGGACCGTGATGAACCGTCTGCGCAAGGCGGCCTCCGGAGGGGAGATCGGTGCCGGTACGACGGGTGTTGATCGTCTGTAGCGGCAATACGTGCCGGAGCCCCATGGCCGCCGCCTACCTGCGGGCGGCCCTGGAGCGGCTGGGGCTCGGGGGCGTGCACGTGGAGTCGGCGGGCCTGCACGCGCTGCCCGGACTGCCGGCGCCAGCCGAGGCGCGGCAGGCCGTGGCGGAACACGGCGTCAGCCTGGACGGCCATCAGAGCCGCGCCGTGGACGCCGGTCTCGTCCGGGAAGCCGACCTGATCCTGGTCATGACGCGCTCCCACGCGGAGCAGTTGCGCCAGCGCTACCCGGACGTGGCGGGGAAGGTCGCCCTCTGGCGCGAGTTTGCCGCCGGTCGTACCCTGGACGACCCCGACGTCCCCGACCCCTTCGGGCAATCACTGAACGACTACAGGATCGTGGCCCGCCGGCTGGAGCGGGAGGCTCGTGATGTAGCGACGCGGCTGCGGCGAGAGCTGCAGGGCGAGGCTGAGGACGAACCGGCCGGCGCGGGCGACGCCGGGGAGGTGCGCGGCATGCGGATCGCCATCGGCAGCGATCATGCGGGCTATGATCTCAAGCAGGACCTAATTCAGTTCCTGGTCTCCGAAGGTTATGAAGTCATCGACGTCGGGACGGACAGCCGGGAGTCGTGCGACTACCCGGACTTCGCCCGCGCCGTGTGCGAGAAGGTTGTCAGTGGCGAGGCCGCGCGCGGCGTGCTGATCTGCGGCACGGGGATCGGCATGGCCATCGCGGCCAACAAGGTGCCCGGGATTCGCGCGGCTTGTTGTACGGAGCCGTACTCCGCGCGCCTGACGCGCCAGGACAACGACTCCAACGTCCTGACGCTGGGCGCCCGGGTAGTGGGTCCGGGCCTGGCGCGGGAGATCCTGGCGGTCTGGCTGGCTACGCCCTTTGCCGGCGGGCGGCACCAGCGGCGAGTGGAGAAGATCGCCCGCCTGGAGGCGGAATTCGGCCGCAGGGACTGAGATGGGCGCGCGGCGGGGCCCGGCCGGCGCAGTAGCCCAACTGTGCCCTCCTGGTTTGACACCGCACACGGCCGGCAATACAATCCTGGCGGAGCACGCGGCACGCGTGCGACTTCGCGCTGCCGCGTGAGGGAGCGCGGTTGGAAGAGCAGTCGGGAGGAAGAGCGATTATGCCAGTGTGGGCCCATCCGCAGTCATATATCGTCACCCTGGCCGTCGCAGCGGTGATCGTCCTGGCATGCACGCCACTGGTGCGCGCCGCCTCGGCTCGCCTCGGTCTGGTGGCCCGCCCGACGGCGCGCAGCATGCACCGCGAGCCGGTGCCGCATCTGGGCGGCCTGGCCATCTTCGCCGGCTTTGCGGCGGCGGCCATGCTCGGGTTGGGATGGGCCCATCGCGAGCTGACCGGCGTGTTGCTAGGCGGGCTGGTGATGCTGGCGGTCGGCCTGGCGGACGACCTGTTCGACCTGCCGCCGCTGGCCAAGCTGGCCGGGCAGATCGCCGCGGCGATGGTGGCCGTGGCCCACGGCATCCGCATCAACGTGCTGACGAACCCGCTGGGCGTCCTGACCCCGTCGGCGGGGGACGACCTGCTGGTCCTTGGGATCTGGGGCGTGCCCCTGACCGTGCTCTGGATCGTGGCGGTCAGCAACGTCATCAACCTCATCGACGGTCTGGATGGGCTGGCAGCGGGTATCGCGTCCATCGCCGGGCTGACGTTGCTGGTGGTGGCGCTGCAGACCGGGCAACCGGTGGAGGTCGTGCTGCTCACGGCGGCGCTGGCCGGGAGCACGCTCGGGTTCCTCCCGTACAACTTCAACCCGGCCAAGATCTTCATGGGGGACACGGGATCGCTGTTCATCGGCTACGCCCTGGCCGCCATCTCGGTGGTGGGGTTGCTGAAGACGGCGGCGGTGGTGGCCCTGGCGGCGCCCATCATCGTGCTCGGGCTGCCCATCGCCGATACGGCCCTGGCCATCGTGCGGCGCCTGCAGGCCGGGCGGCCGGTCATGGCGGCCGACCGCGAGCACCTGCACCATCGCCTGATCCAGCTCGGCTTCAGCCACCGGGACGCGGTGCTGGTCATGTACCTGATCACGGCGTGGCTGGCCATCGGCGCGGTGGCGGTGGCAGAGGGGAACCTGCTGCAGGGCCTGCTGATCGTCCTCACGGTGGGGGCGTCGGTGCACCTGGTGGCGCGCAAGCTGCAGGAATGGAACCAGCAACGGCCCCGGCGGCTGGGCCACTGAGCCCTGGCTGTCGGGGGATAGGCGCGGCCCGGGGGCCGGCTTCGGCCTGATGCCGGGCCCGGTCTTTTGTGTGGCACCTGTCTTGTGTGGGAAAGGAGACCTCGTGCCGGCCCATGACTGGCGAGAACGAGACGCGGCGTGATCCTGGCCGTCCCATCCGGACGCTGGTCGTCTTCGGCACGCGGCCCGAAGCCATCAAGATGGCGCCGGTGGTGCGCGAGCTGGCGGGGCGCGCCACCTTTGACGTCCGGGTCGCGGTGACGGCCCAGCACCGGGAGATGCTGGATCAGGTCCTCGACCTGTTCGGCATCAGGCCCGACTATGACCTGGACATCATGCGGCCGCGCCAGACCCTCACCGAGATCACGACCCGCTCCCTGAGCGGGCTGGAGGGCGTGATCGCCGACGCGCGGCCCGATCTGGTGCTGGTGCACGGCGACACGACCACCACCTTCGCGGGGGCCCTGGCCGCCTTTTACCACCGGGTGCCCATCGGCCATGTGGAGGCGGGCCTGCGCACCTACGACAAGTACCAGCCCTTTCCTGAGGAGATCAATCGCCGCCTCACCGATGCCCTGTGTGACCTGCACTTCGCGCCCACGCCGGCGGCGAGGGACAATCTCCTGCGGGAAGGCATCCCGGCGGGTGGCATCTTCGTCACGGGGAATACGGCCATCGACGCGCTGCTGGCTACGGTTCGTGCCGGCTACCAGTTCCGGCGCCGTGAACTGGCCGCGTTTCCCTCACCGGGCCGGCGGCTGGTGCTGTGCGAGGCACACCGGCGCGAGAACTGGGGCGAGCCGCTGCACGAGATCGCCCGGGCCTTGCGCCTTCTGGTGGAGCGCAACCCCGACATCGAACTGGTCTATTCCGTCCACCCGAATCCGGTGGTGGCCGAGACCATCCGCGAGCACCTGGCCGGCGTGGCGCGGGTGACGCTGCTGGACCCGCCGGAGTACGCCGACTGGGCGAACCTCATGGGCCGGGCCACGTTGCTGCTCACCGACTCCGGCGGCCTGCAGGAGGAGGCGCCGGCCCTCGGGCTGCCCGTGCTGCTGTTGCGCGATAAGACGGAGCGGCCCGAGGCCATCGAGGCGGGGACCGTGATCCAGGTCGGACCGCACGAGGAGGCTATCATCCGGGAGGCGGAGCGCCTGCTCCACGACCCGCAGCGTTATGAGCAGGTGGCGCGAGCCCGCAATCCCTTTGGGGACGGGCGGGCGGCGGAGCGAACGGCCGATGCCATCGAGTACTTCTTCGGCCTCCGGCCGGCTCCCCCGGAGCCCTGGCGCCCCGGTGTGGCCGAGGGCTGACCCGTGAGACCCGCGAGGACGCGCGGGCCTGCCGGCGCATCCGGGCCGGGGTGTGGCCGGTCGCGCAGGCACGGCTGGCTGCCCGGGCGCGCGCCGAGGTCGCGGTCCACGGTGGCCCCCGGACGCCAGCGCGGTTGTGCGCGGTGAAAGGCTCTGCTAATCTACCTCTGGAGATCGAACCCCGGACGGAATCCCTGCAAAAAGGGCTGAAAACGGTGAAAGGCAGGGCGCCAACGTGCAGGGGAACGGCGGTCAGAGGCTCCGGCCCGGGGGCCGTGCCGGGGGGAGCGGAGACCGGGCCGGCTCAGACGGCAGCGGCTTGCGGGGCGCGGGGAGCTTGTTCGAGCTCGCTTTCTCTTTCGCGGGCACGCTGCTGGCGGGTATGGCCATAGGCTACTACGGCGGCCGCTGGCTGGATGGCTGGTGGGGCACCACGCCCTGGCTGCAGCTGGCCGGGCTGATGCTGGGCGCCGTTGCCGCCTTCCGGGTGCTCTGGCGGACCCTACAGCGGGCGGAAGAGCCGCCCCAGGAACCGCCGCCGGGAGCGGGACGGCATCAGGACGGGCAACAGGACGAGGGGAAGGAAGGCCACAACTCGTGAACTGGGTCACAAACTGGCCGCCGGCCGCCGTGGCGGCGCTGGGTGGCATCGTGGGATTACTGGTCGGGGCCCTCAACTACCGGCTGGTGGCGGGCCCCTACCGCCAGCTGGCGCGGGCCGGTGGGGCCGGTGACAGGGCTGCCATACTTCAACAACGGATTTTATTTCGCTACTTGTTGCGTATGGTGCTAAGTTTTGTTTCACTCTTGGTGGTGTTCCTCGTGGTGGGGCAGCCCATGGCCATCATCGCCACGCTGGTGGGGCTGATCCTGGCCAGTGACATCCCGTTGTTCTTCCTGATGCGGGCGAGGAGGGAACGGTCTTGACCCCTTGGCTGCAGCTGGCCGCCGCGGGTGGAGAAGGCGGGCATGGTGCGGAAGGCGGGCATGTGGTCTTCGAGTTGTTCGGCCTGCCCGTGCACGAGTCCATCGTCAGCATGTGGATGATCATGGGCCTGATCATCGTCCTGGCGTTTCTGGCCACGCGCGGCCTGCAGCGCGTCCCCGGATCGCGTTTCCATAATGCGGTCGAATGGGCTGTGGAATTGCTGTATGACTTCGTCACCAACCTCATGGGGCGGGAACGCGCTCGCCGCTTCACGCCGCTGTTGGGTTCCTTCTTCCTGTTCATCCTGTTCAGCAACTACAGCGGCTTGCTTCCCGTCTTGCCTCACGAGGACTGGTTCCAGCCTCCCACCAGCCGGTGGGGTGTGACCGGCGGCCTGGCCATCTTCTCCATCCTGTCGGTGCAGGTTTACGGCCTGGCCACCCACGGTCTCGGCTATTTCAAGCGTTTCCTGGAAGGGCCGGCGTACGTGTGGCCGCTGACGGTGCCGCTGGCCGTGATTGAGGAATTGATCAGGCCCTTCTCGCTCTCCCTGCGTCTTTTCGCCAATATCTTTGGCGGCGAGGCCGTACTGGCCGGCCTGCTGTCCGCCATTCCCTGGTTCCTGCCCATTGGCGTCATGGCCATCGAATTGGTGGCCGGATTTGTACAGGCGCTCATCTTCACCATGTTGTCGGCCCTCTACATCGAGGCCGCCACCGGTGAGTTCCACCATCACTGACGGTGGCGCCGGCCCCACCCGTTGCCAGCAGCGCCGGGGCCGGAATCCCGTGACCCGACAATGTTGCGATAAAGATTGTCAGGACAAGTTTGGCTCACCGGGCTGCCGCGCGGCGGCCCGGCGGAGCGCAAAGTTTGCAGAAAGGAGGGGGAGACGAGGTGGAGATCACCGGCATTGCGTTCTTTTCCGCCCTGGCGGTGATCGGCTTGGCATTTGCCGCCTTTGGGTCGGCGCTGGGGCAGAGCCGGGCCGCCGCGGCGGCGATGGATGCCATTTGGCGGCAGCCGGAAGCGGCGGGTCGCATCCAGACGGCGCTGATCCTGTCGCTGGCCTTCATCGAGTCGCTGACCCTGTTCACCTTCGCCCTGGCCTTCCTGTTCGCCGGCAACGTGGCCGGCTGATTCGACCTCTGTGGAGGCTGGGCCGCCCTGTGGGCGGTCACGGCATGGCCCGGCCAGGGTTCTGGGTTGGGTGGCGGGGGGCGGCCGGCGGCCCGGCCGGCATGCCGCGCCGGACCGCCCCCCAATGGTGTTGGGAACAGCCCGCCGCCCCGGCGGCGGGGGACGACCATCGCCCGCCGGCGCCGGGGCAGGGCGCCGGCCACGGGCTGGAGGGATCGTCGTGAAGGTTTCGCCTGAGTTGATCTGGGCATTCGTCAATTTCTTCATCTTCCTCGCGGTCTTGCGCTGGCTGTTCTGGCGGCCCTTCCTCGAGATGCTGGACCGGCGCCGGGAGGAGATCGAGAGCAACCTGGAGGCGGCGGAGCGCGCCCGGGAAGAGGCGGCCAGGATCGAGGCCGAATACCGGCAGCGCCTGGCGGAGGCCCAGCGGGAGGCCCAGAGCATTATCGACCGGGCCGCGCAGCTCGCCGAGGAAGAGCGCCAGCAGCGGCTGGAGGCGGCCCGGCGCGAGGCTGAACAGCTGCTCGAGCGGGCCCGGGCGACCATCGAGCGGGAGAAGGAACAGGCGATCGCCGCGCTGCGGCGCGAGGTCGCAGATCTGACGGTGATGGCCACCGAGCGGGTGATTCGCCGGGCGCTGGACGAAGAAGAGCGGCAGCGCCTGGTGGCCGAGGCCGTGGAAGAGGTGGCGAACCTGCGATGAAGCCGCGTCGCCGCCTCGCCCATCCCTACGCCCGGGTGCTGTACGACCTCGGCCGCGAGAGCAGTGAACTCGACCGCGTGGCAGAAGATCTGAACCGCGTGCTCGATGTGTTCGCCGAACACCCCGAGCTGCGCGAGCGCTACGAGAGCCTCACCGTCCCGGCGCGCGACAAGCAGGCCCTGGTCGAGTCCGTGTTCGGGGACCGCGTTCACCGCTGGGTCCGCAACCTGCTGTTGCTGCTGGTGCAGCGGCGGCGGGAATCGCTCCTGGCGGATATCGTGGCCGAGTTCGCTGCCCTGCGCGACCGGGAGGCCGGGATCGTCGAGGCGGAGGTCGAGGCCGCGACCGAGCTGCACGACGACGTCCGCCGCCGGCTCGGGGAACAACTGGCTCGGATCTTCGGGGCGCGCGAGGTGCGCCTGAAGGTGCGCCAGGCGCCGGAGTTGCTGGGCGGCCTGGTGGTGAAGATCGGCGACCGCCGCATCGATGCCAGCTTGCGCCGCCGCCTGGTGCAGCTGCACCGGCGGCTGGTGGAGGCCGGCGGTCGAGGCTAGGAGGGACGGGCTGGTGAGCATTCGTCCGGAAGAGATCACCGCGATCATCAGGCAACAGATCGAGAACTTCGAAGGCCGGGCGGAGCTGGAAGACGTCGGGACCGTCATCCAGATCGCCGACGGCGTGGCGACCGTGTACGGCCTGGAGAAGGTCATGGCCAGCGAGCTGGTGGAGTTTCCGAAGAGCGGCGTCTACGGCCTGGCGCTGAACCTGGCCGAGGACTCCGTGGGCGTCGTGGTGCTCGGGCCGTACACGGACATCAAGGAAGGCGACGAGGTCCGGCGCACGGGCCGCATCATCGAGGTGCCGGTGGGGCCGGAACTCCTGGGGCGCGTGGTCAACCCGCTGGGGCAGCCCATCGACGGAGGTCCCGCCATCAAGGCCACCAAGACGCGGCCCATCGAGTCGCCCGCGCCTGGCGTCATCATGCGCCAGTCGGTGAACCAGCCGCTGCAGACGGGCTGGAAGGCCATCGACTCCATGATCCCCATCGGCCGCGGGCAGCGCGAGCTGATCATCGGCGACCGCCAGACCGGTAAGACCGCGCTGGCCGTGGACACCATCATCAACCAGAAGGACCAGGACGTCATCTGCGTGTACGTGGCCATCGGCCAGAAGGCGTCTACCGTGGCGGGCGTCGTCGAGACCCTGAAGAAGCACGGCGCCATGGACTACACCATCGTCGTCTCGGCGACCGCCTCCCAGCCGGCGCCGCTGCTGTACATCGCTCCCTACGCCGGTTGCGCCATGGGCGAGTACTTCATGTACGAGGAACACCGCGACGTCCTGGTCATCTACGACGACCTGACCAAGCAGGCCTGGGCGTACCGCGAGCTGGCGCTGCTCTTGCGGCGGCCCCCGGGCCGTGAGGCTTACCCCGGTGACGTGTTCTACCTGCACTCCCGCCTGCTGGAGCGGGCGGCGCGGCTCAGCGACGAGATCGGCGGCGGCTCGCTCACGGCCCTGCCCATCATCGAGACCCAGGCCGGCGACATCTCCGCTTACATTCCGACGAACGTGATCTCCATCACCGACGGGCAGATCTTCCTGGAGTCGGACCTGTTCCACTCGGGCATCCGCCCGGCCATCGACGTGGGCCGCTCGGTGTCGCGCGTTGGCTCTGCCGCCCAGATCAAGGCGATGAAGCAGGTGGCGGGGCGCCTGCGCCTGGACCTGGCCCAGTACCGCGAGCTGGCGGCCTTCGCCCAGTTCGGCTCCGACCTGGACAAGGCGACCCAGGCGCGGCTGGCCCGCGGCCAGCGGTTGACGGAGATCCTCAAGCAGGGCGAGCGCCAGCCGATGCCGGTGGAAGAGCAGGTCGTGGCCATCTACCTGGGCGTCAATGGCCATCTGGACGACGTGCCCGTGGAGCGCGTGCGCGAGTTTGAGCGGGAGTTCCTCCAGTACCTGAAGCGGTTCAACCCGGAGATCCTGGAGTCCATCCGTACCGAGAAGGAGATCACCAAGGAGAACGACGAGCGCCTGAAGGCGGCCATCGAGCAGTTCAAGCGGGGCTTCCTGGGCGCGGGCGAGCAGGATGGCAAGGCCGAGCGGGCCCGCGAGGTGGGACGAGCGTCCTGAAGGCCCGGCGGGAAGGGTGACAAGGCATGGCCTCGATGAGGGACATCCGGCGGCGTATTCGCGCGGTGCGCAGCACGCAGCAGATCACCCGCGCCATGTACATGGTCGCCGCCGCGAAGCTCAAGAAAGCCGAAGAGGCGGCGCGCTCCGGCCGCCCTTACGCCCGGGCCCTGCGCGCCATGCTCGCCCGCCTGGCGGGATCGGAGGCCGCCCGCTCCCACCCGCTGCTGGCTCAACGGCCGGTGCGGCGGGTGGCGCTGGTGGTCATCACCGGCGACCGCGGCCTGGCCGGCAGCTACAACGCCAACGTGATCCGGCGGGCGGAGCGCGAGCTGGAGGAACTGCCGGCGGAGGTGGAGCCCGTCCTGGTCGCCGTGGGTCGGAAGGGGCGGGACTACTTCCGCCGCCGGGGGTACTCCTTCGCCTATGAGCTCACGGGGCTGGGCGAGGACGCCCGCTTCTTCGATGCCAAGGCGCTGGCCGAGCGGCTGATGGAGGACTTCCTGGCCGAGCGGATCGACGAGGTGCGCCTGATTTACGCCGAGTACCGCTCGGCCATCAACCAGCGACCCGTGGTGCAGCGGCTGCTGCCGGTCAGCGAGCTGCCGGCCGAGGCGGAACCCGGGGCCCCGGGGGAGAAGGGGCCCGCCGGACCGGCCGGGGCCGGGGGCGGCGCGGGGGCCGGCCGGGGGACCCGGGGCGTACGTGAGTACATCTACGAACCGTCTGAGCAGCTGATCCTGGCCGATCTCTTGCCGAAGTACGTTCAAATCCAGGTCTTTCGCGCGCTGCAGGAGGCCAAGGCGAGCGAGCACGGCGCCCGCATGACGGCCATGAAGAACGCCACCGACAACGCCAGCGAGCTCATCGACAAGCTGACCCTGGACTACAACCGGGCTCGCCAGGCTGCCATCACCAAGGAGATCCTGGAGATCGTCAGCGGCGCCGAGGCTCTCAAGGCCAACGCCTAACCGCGGCCGGGCGGCGCCGGAAGCGGAGGGAGAGGGACATGGCGGAACAGAACGTCGGCCGGGTCGTCCAGGTCATCGGCCCGGTGGTCGACATCGAGTTCCCGGAAGGCAAGCTGCCCGACATCTACAACGCCATCAAGATCCAGCACAAGAGCGACGAGGTGGAGATCGACCTGACCGTCGAGGTCGCCCAGCACCTGGGGAACAACATCGTCCGCTGCGTGGCCATGTCCTCCACCGACGGGCTGCAGCGCGGGATGAAGGCGGTGGACACGGGCGGCCCCATCACGGTTCCCGTGGGGCGCGAGGTGCTGGGCCGCATGTTCAACGTCCTGGGCGAGCCCATCGACGGCAAGGAGCCCCCCAAGACCGCGAAGCGCTATCCCATCCACCGGCCGGCGCCTGACGTGTCCGAGGTGAACCCGGCCACCGAGATCCTGGAGACGGGCATCAAGGTCATCGACCTGATCTGCCCCTTTGCCCGCGGCGGTAAGGTCGGCCTGTTCGGCGGCGCCGGCGTCGGCAAGACCGTCATCATCATGGAGCTCATCCACAACATCGCCTACAAGCACGGCGGCTTCTCGGTCTTCGCCGGCGTGGGCGAGCGGACCCGCGAGGGCAACGACCTCTATCACGAGCTGAAGGAATCCGGGGTTCTGGACAAGACGGCCCTGGTCTTCGGCCAGATGAACGAGCCACCGGGCGCGCGCCTGCGCGTGGGCCTCACCGGCCTGGCCATGGCCGAATACTTCCGGGACGAAGAAGGCCAGGACCTGCTGCTGTTCATCGACAATATCTTCCGCTTCACCCAGGCCGGTTCCGAGGTGTCGGCCCTGCTGGGGCGGATGCCCAGCGCCGTCGGTTACCAGCCGAACCTGGCGACGGAGATGGGCCAGCTCCAGGAGCGCATCACCACGACCCGCAAGGGTTCCATCACCTCGGTGCAGGCGGTCTACGTGCCGGCCGACGACTACACGGACCCGGCGCCGGTGACCACCTTCGCCCACCTGGACTCGACGGTGCGGCTCGAGCGTTCCATCGCCGAGCGCGGCATCTACCCGGCCGTGGATCCGCTGGCGTCGACGTCGCGGATCCTCGACCCCAACATCGTCGGGGAGGAGCATTACGAAGTGGCCCGGGGCGTGCAGCAGGTGCTGCAGCGCTACAAGGACCTCCAGGACATCATCGCCATCCTGGGCATGGACGAACTGTCGGAGGAAGACAAGCTCATCGTCCAGCGTGCCCGCAAGCTGGAGCGCTTCCTGTCGCAGCCGTTCTTCGTGGCCGAGGTCTTCACCGGCACGCCGGGGAAGTACGTGCCCCGCGAGGAGACGGTGCGCGGCTTCCGCGAGATCCTGGAGGGCAAGCACGACGACCTGCCCGAGGAGGCCTTCTACATGGTCGGTACCATCGACGAGGCCGTGGAGAAGGCCAAGAGCCTGGTGTGAGGCGCGGGCGGAAGGAGGCGACCCGATGGCGGCGCGCACGATGACGCTCGAGGTGATCACGCCCGAGCGGGTCGTCTT
>DATCKH010000129.1:0-4937 GCA_036562425.1 Thermaerobacter sp.
GCCGCAGAAGATCAGGTCGGCCGGCCCGAAGTCCCGCTCGATCTTGCGAATGGCCTCCGCCAGCACCCGGCTGGTGGCAAAGGTGTCCGCACCGGCCATGGCCCGGTCGCTGACCAGCACGGTCCGGTCCGCGCCGACCGACACCGCCTCCTTGAGGGACTGCTCGAAGAAAGGCGGCCCCATGCTGACGACCGTCACTTCTCCGCCGAACTGGTCCTTGACTTGCAAGGCGGCTTCCAGGGCGTGGACATCGTAGGGGTTGATGATGGACGTGACGCCCTGACGGACCAGCGTGCCGGTCTTGGGGTTAATGCGCATCTCCGAGCTGTCAGGTACCTGCTTGAGGCAAACGATGGCATGCACGCTCGCTCACCGCCCCCCTTGGGCTCCCGGCGCCGCTCCGGCCTGCGGCGAGCCGCCACGCCGGCCAACCGGGCCCGGGGCGGGCGGTGCACCATCCCGGTCGTGCCCGGTACGGGCGGGCGTCGTGCCGGCGCGGGCGGTCGGCGTCCGGCCGCTATCGCCGGTAACTTTGTGATTGCCTTCACATACTGCTCCACACCCATCGTGCCACACTTTACGTCCACATTCCATACGTTCCATACGACCATGCAAACTTCCTGGCGCGCCCGCGGCACGTCCCCGCGCCCGGCCGATCCGGTGCGTGGCCGTCAGAGACGCCGGCGCAGGCGCGGGTTGCCGGTCAGGCCGGGGATGCGCCCGCGCTTGGCGACGGGCCGGTCGCCAATGGCCTTGATGTCCATGGTCATGTCGATGGGCGGGGCCGAGGAAATGTAGCTGCCCACCCCGAAGGCGTCGGCGCCCGCGTCTTTGAGCGCCGGGATGCGCTCCGGCGTGATACCGCCGGAGACGAAGACCCGGACATGGCCGTACCCCGCCTGGGCCAGCCGGGCCTTGACCTCCCGCACCAGGCCGGGGGTGACGCCGCCGCGCTCCGAGGGCGTATCGAGCCGTACCGCCGCCAGGCGCTGGCCCAGCGCGGCGGCCACCCGCACCGCCTCGACGGCCTCGTCCTGGAAGGTATCTACCAGCACCACCCGCGGCTGGTCGGGCGGGAAGACGCGGTCGGCGGCCCGGGCAACCTCCAGCGTGTCGCCGGCGATGAGCATGATGGCATGGGGTAGCGTCCCGCTGGGCTCCCGTCCCGCCAGGCGGGCGCCGAGAATGCAGCTGGCGCCGTCCAGCCCCCCCACCACGGCCGCTCGCTCCATCACCGGCGCCACCGCCGGGTGCACGTGACGGGCCCCGAAACAGACGACGGGCGTGTCACCGGCCGCCTCCCGCACCTCCCGGGCGGCGGTGGCCCAGCCGGAGGCCGAGGCGAGCATGCCCAGGATCGGCGTCTCGTAGAGGCCGAACTCCCCGTAGGGGCCGCGGATGCGCATCACCACCTCGCCAGCCTCTACGGGCTCGCCCTCGTCCACGGCCCACACATCGACCTGGAGGTGACGGAGGAGCTGAAGCGCTTCCTCCACGCCGCACAGGACGCCCGCCCGCGTGGTGAAGATCTCCGCCGTCACCGGCGTGTCCAGCGCGCCCAGCTCGCGCAGCACCTCGTAGGTCTTGACGAAGTACACGTCGGTGGTCGCGCCCGCAAGGATCTCGTCGTGGGTCGCGGAGTGCAGCCGCCCGGCTGGCGGCCGGAAGGCATCCAGCTCGCGGAAGGAATCGATACGCGGCGGCAACGTGGTCGCCATGCCCTCAATCTCCCCCTCCGGGAATGCCGCGTGTTGGCAGTATACCGCCCCGCACTCAGGCCGGCGGCCGGGGGCGGCGGATGCCGGCGGCCCGGGACAGGGCCTCGACCTCTTCGGGTCGCAGGGGGCGCCAGCGCCCGGGTGCCAGGTCGCCCAGGCGCAGCGGGCCGACGGCCACGCGCACCAGCCGCAGGACCCGCCAGCCCACCGCCGCGCACATGCGCCGCACCTGCCGCTTACGGCCCTCGCGAATCGTGATCTCCACCCAGGTGGCGCCGTTCTCCCGGCGCAGCCGGCGCGCTGTCACGGCCAGCGCCGGCCCGTCGTCCAGCAGCACCCCTTCCCGCAACCGGCGCAGCTTGTCCGGTGTCACCGCACCGCGGACCAGGACGTGGTACACCTTGGGAACCTCGTGGCGCGGGTGGGTGAGAGCGAAGGTCAGTTCCCCGTCGTCGGTGAGTAAGAGCAGGCCCTCGCTGTCGAAGTCCAGCCTGCCCACGGGGTGCAGACCCTCGAGCCCGTGCCGGCGGCACAGGTCGGCCACAGTCGGGCGGCCCTGGGGATCATGCATGGTGGTCAGGACGCCCCGCGGCTTGTGCAACATGACATAGCGCTTCCGGCGCAGCCGGTGCGGGAGATCCCCCAGCGGGCAGCCGTCGACGGCCACCACATCCCGCTCCGGGTCCGCCTTGGTCCCCAGGGTGGCCACGACGCCGTTGACGGTCACGCGCCCGGCCGCGATCCAGCGCTCGGCCTCCCGCCGGGACGCGATGCCGGCCCGCGACAGGAGTTTCTGCAAGCGCTCGGCGGGCACTTCCGCTTACGCCTCCACGCGCACTGCCCTTGACGCCGCCGCGCGGAGGTTCACTCCTCCACGCGGAAGATGGCCTCGACCTCTACCGCCGCGTTCAGCGGCAGCTCGCTCACGCCCACCGCCGACCGGGCGTGCCGCCCTGCCTCCCCGAAGACCTGGCCCAGGAGCTCGGAGGCACCGTTGACCACCTGCGGCTGCCCGGTGAAGCCGGGGGCGCTGTTGACGAAGCCGACGACCTTGACCACGCGACGGATCCGGTCCAGGGAACCGGCCAGGGAGCGCGCTACGGCCAGGATGTTCAGGGCGCAGAGCCGCGCCGCCTCATAGGCCTGCTCGGGCGTCACGTCGGCCCCGACCTTGCCCTGGTAGGCCAGCTTGCCCTCGCGCAGCGGCAGCTGGCCGGACACGTAGAGCCAGCCATCCTCCAGCACGCCGGGAACGTAGGCGGCCACCGGCTTGGCCACCTCCGGCAGCGTCAGGCCCAGCTCGGCCAGCCGTTCTTCGACGGACACGCAGATCCCTCCCCCGGCGGGGCTCGGGCCCCGCCTCCACTATATTGACCCGGCGCGCCGGGGCGCGTCCACCGGTCGGGGTACGGTGCCCGTCAAGGCCCGAACATGGCGCGGACGAAGATGACGGAGGCCAGGATGCCCGCGGCATCGGCGATGAGTCCGACCGGCAGGGCGTGGCGCGATTCCCGGATGCCCACCGACCCGAAGTAGACCGTGAGGATGTAGAAGGTGGTGTCCGTGCTGCCCTGCATGACCGACGCCACGCGCCCGATGAAACTGTCCGGCCCCCACCGGTGGATGAGGTCCGTCATGATGCCGAAGGCGCCTCCGCCCGACAGCGGGCGGATCAGGGCCAGGGGGAGAACCTCACCCGGGATGCCAGCACGGTCGAGGACAGGCGCCAGCAGATTGACCAGCAGGTTCATGGCGCCCGACTCGCGGAAGACGCCAATGGCGGCCAGGATGGCGATCAGGTACGGGAGGATCTGCACGCCCACCGAGAAGCCGTCCTTGGCTCCTTCGATGAAGGCCTCGTAGACCCGGACCCCGCGCGCGTAGCCGTAAACCGGAATCGCCACCAGGAGGAACGGAATCGCCCAGGTCGACAGAACCTGGACCAGCTCCCAGAACACCCGCCTCACCTCACCCCGGGCCCGGCGCCCGGATCCTCGTCGCCGGGCGGTGGCGGCGGGACCGGGGCGAAGGGGCGCAGCAGCCGGTCGGCGATCAGGGCGACCAGGGTGGCCACCGTGCTGGCCAGCAGGGTCGGCCCGACGATCTCGGCCGGGCTGGCGGAGCCGGCGGCGGCCCGGACCGCGATCACGGCGGCGGGGATCAGGGTGACGCCGGAGGTGGTCATGGCCAGGAAGGTGACCATGGCATCGGAGGCGCAGTGCTTGTGCGCGTTGATCCGCTGCAGTTCCTGCATGGCCTTGAGGCCCAGCGGCGTCGTCGCCTGCCCCACGCCCAGCAGGTTGGCGCTCAGGCTCATGAGGACCGCTCCCATGGCGGGATCGCCGGGCGGGATACCGGGGAACAGCCGCCGCATCAGCGGCTCGATCGCCCGCGCCAGCGCCTGGATCAGGCCGGCTTCTTCCGCGATGCGCATGATCCCGAGCCAGAGCGACGTCACGCCCAGGAACCCGATCACCGTCTCCACGGCCAGCCGGGAAGAAGCCATCACCGCTTCGGTGACCTGCTCCATCCGCCCGGTGGCGGCCGCGACGGCGGTGCCGGAGACGAGCAACGCCAGCCAGATCCCGTTGATCATCGCCCCGCCTCCCCGTCCCGCGTGTCCCGCCGCGGGCCATGGTACCCTCAGGTCGTCGGCCCTGCCGGGTGGACTTCAGGCCATGGATATGAAACGGGACGGGACGTAAGACGCGCGGCCGGCGCGGGAGGGCGGGAGCGCCCCCGTGGCCGCGCCGGCCGCCGGCACGCCGCGTCGCGCAAGCTCACCGCTGCGGCGAGTCGCCGCCCGCCGGTTGCTGCCGCGGTTCAAGGCCGAAAAGCTCGGCGGCGTTGCGGTAGAAGATGCGATCGATGTCCTCGTCCTTCATCCCCAGGTAGTAGCACGCCCGGAGCTGGTCCTGGAGGTAACGGACGGCGAAACCGCGGGGGAACCAGCTGGAGTCCGAGCCGAAGATGATGCGCTCCGGCCCCACCGTCTCGTAGAACTTCTTGAACAGGTACTCCAGGGTAAGCTCGCTGTCGTGCCACCGCATCCACTGGTTTGACCCCGACGTGTCCACATACACGTTGGGGCAGCTCCACATCAGGTGCAGCAACTCCCGCGGGTAACCGCAACCGAAGTGCGGGATGATGAACGGGATCTCGGGGAAGTCCCGGGCCACCGGGAACAGGCTGAGCGGGTTGATGCGTTCGTGCCAGGCG
>DATCKH010000155.1:0-1741 GCA_036562425.1 Thermaerobacter sp.
ACGTATCCGGAAGGGGAGTAGCCGCCGCGGCAGGAACCCACCTGCCGCGGTCCGGCGGGTCGTCACTCCGGCGTTGTGTCGCTGCCCGGCCCGCCGGGCTCATACGAGCGAGCGAGACCTTCGGGGTTGGTTGTACACCCCGAAGGTCGTTGTTTTTCGGGGGGATACCGGATGAGCTGGTTGCTGTTCAACTTGTTGCTTGTGCTCATCATCCTGTTCGACCTCGGCGTCGGCCAGCGGCACCGCACGCCGACGGCCAGGCAGGCCTTGATCCGCACCTTCGTCTACGTGGTCCTCGCCGTGTGCTTCGGCGCCTGGCTCGGTGTCACCCGCGGTGGCAACACCGCAGCCGAGTACTTTGCCGGTTACCTGGTCGAATACGCCCTGAGCCTCGACAACATCTTCGTGTTCATTGCCATCTTCTCGTTCTTCGGCGTGGCCGACGTGGACCGGCCGCGCATCTTGATGTGGGGCGTGCTGGGAGCGCTGGTCATGCGCGGGCTGATGATCTTTGCCGGTGCCGCGCTCCTGGAGAGGTTCCACTGGCTGCTGTACGTGTTCGGCCTGGTCCTGATCGCCACCGGCCTCAAGTTTTTCCGCCACAAGGACGAAGGAGTCGACCCCTCCAGGAACCCGGTCCTTGGGCTTCTCCGGCGGCTCGTGCCCATCACCGAGAGCTACGAGGGCTCGCGCTTCTTCGTCGTGCGGAACGGTCGCATCTGGGCCACCCCGCTGTTCGTCGTGCTGGTCATGATCGAGACGGTGGACCTGATGTTCGCCCTGGATTCCATCCCGGCCATCTTTGGCATCACCCGGGACCCCTTTATCGTCTACACGGCCAACGTATTCGCCGTCATCGGCCTGCGGTCGCTGTACTTCGTCTTCAACGCCGTGCTGCCCCTGATCCGTTATCTCCGTTACGGCCTGGCGGTCACGCTGGTGTTCATCGGGACGAAGATGCTCCTCATCGACGTAGTCCACATCAAGCCGGCTGTGTCGCTGGCCATCCTGGCGCTCATCCTCGGGGCCTCGGTTCTGGCGTCGTTCGTATGGCCGGAACAGAACGGGAAGGCCGCGGCGGAGGAGGCCGGTGGTTCCAACCGTTCATAATCCCGGTCCGGAGAAAGGGCTCGGTGACGAGATTGCCGCACGGCGACCGCGGTCGTCGCGGCATGGGATGTGCCATGCAAATTCGTGTCGGTTCCTGGTAAGCTGGGGCCGTAGGGAATTCGTGACACCCTTGTTTGGGTGAGGACAAGCCCCAGCCTCGCGGAGGTGGCTCCATCGTGGCGGAATATCGCATCGAGCACGACTCCATGGGTGAGATGCGGGTCCCGGCGCACGCCCTCTACGGGGCCCAGACGCAGCGGGCGGTTGAGAACTTCCCCATCAGCGGCATCCGCTTTCCCCGGCCCTTCATCCGCGCCCTGGGCCTGATCAAGCGGGCAGCGGCCGAGACCAATGCCGAGCTGGGCCTGCTGGATGAGCGCATCGCCAGCGCCATCGTCCAGGCAGCCAACGAGGTCATCGAGGGCAAGCTCGACGACCACTTCGTCCTGGACATCTTTCAGACCGGCTCGGGCACCTCGACCAATATGAACGCCAACGAGGTGATCGCCAACCGGGCCATCCAGATCCTCGGCGGTGAGATCGGCTCGCGCAGCGTCCACCCCAACGACCACGTCAACATGGGCCAGTCCAGCAATGACGTGATCCCCAGCGCCATCCACATCGCCGCCCT
>DATCKH010000157.1:0-3967 GCA_036562425.1 Thermaerobacter sp.
GCCGACCCGGGTGCGCAGTTCCTCCACCTCGATGGCGCCGCTGTAGATGTCCACGTCCCGCAGCCACACCTTGCCCTCGATGCGCACGCCCTTGATCATGTCGTTCATCCGGTTGAGGGTGCGCAGGAAGGTGGACTTGCCACATCCCGACGGGCCGATCAGCGCCGTGATGGAGCGCTCGGCAATGTCGATATTGATGTTCTTCAAAGCATGGAAGTCGCCGTAATAAAGGTTGAGATCGCGGACGCGGATAATGGGATTCTCGATCGCCGGCCGGCACTCCGCCGCGCCCGATTCGCCCGCCGCCGGCGGTCGCACCATGACTCCCTCCATGTTCCCATCGCTTCCTTTCCCCATGTACGAACCCCGGGGCGGCACGTCCCGCCCCGGACCGGCCGCCCCGCAGCCATCCTCACCAGCGCTGCTGGAACCGGTTGCGCAGGCAGATGGCGACCCCGTTCATCAAGAGGAGGACCGCCAGCAGCACCAGGATCGCCGCGGCGGCCAGTTCCTTGAAGGCCTGCTTGGGTAGCACGAGCCAGTTATAGATCTGGATGGGCAGGACCGTATACGGGTCGAACAGGCTGCGGGGGGCGAAGCGCACGTAGGTGACCGCCCCGACGGCGATGAGCGGCGCCGTCTCCCCGATGGCCCGCGATAGGGCCAGGATGGTCCCGGTCATGATCCCCGGCAGGGCCGCCGGCAGCACGACCCGCCAGATGGTCTGCCAGCGGGTGGCGCCCAGCGCATACGATGCGTACCGCAGGGATGCCGGCACCGCCCGCAGCGCCTCCTGGGTAGCCACGATCACCACGGGCAGCACCAGCAAGGCCATGGTGAGCACAGCGGTCAGCACCACGGTGCCCAGCTGGAGCCAGCGGACGAACAGGGCCAGGCCCAGGATGCCGTAGATGATGGAGGGTACGCCCGCCAAATTGTCGATGTTGATCTTGATCAGCCGGGCCCAGCGGCTGTCGGAACCGTATTCCTCCAGATAGATGCCGGTGGCGACGCCGACGATGAACAGGAGCGGCGCCGCCAGCCCGACCACCCAGAGGCTGCCGATCAGCCCCCCGTAGATGCCCGCGCGCTCGGGCCGCCGGGAGGCGAAACTGGTCAGGAACTGCCAGTCCAGGTGACGCCAGCCCTCCCGGACGGTGTCCATCAACAGGAGCGCCAGCACGGCCAGGCCGACGGCCGTGGCCAGGAACGAGAGGCCGTGGAACGCGCGATCCATCAGGCGGCGCCGCCGCAACCGGGCCCTGTCCAGCATGCCCGCCCCGCCCGCCGCCAGCGTCTGGGGACCGGCCGCCCCGCCCGCCGGGGCGGCATGCGCCGCCGGGACCCGCACGCCACCCCCGGCGATCCCGGTGGGCCGCTTGAGATCGATCATTGGTACTCCTCCCTGAACCGGCTCCGGATCAGCATAGCCAGCAGGTTGATGACCAGGGTGAACACGAACAGGGTCATGCCCACGGCGAACAGGCTGCTGTACTCGATGCCGCCGTGGGCCACGTCGCCCAAGGCGGCCTGCACGATGTAGCCCGTCATGGTCTGGACGCTCTCCAGGGGATTGAGCGTCAGCTTGGGCGTCGAGCCCGCCGCCACGGCCACGATCATCGTCTCGCCGATGGCACGGGCGAAGGCCAGGACGAAGGAGGCGACGATCCCCGACAACGCGGCCGGGACCACGACCTGCCACGCCACCTCCCAGCGAGTGGCACCCAGCGCGTAGGCGCCGTCGCGCAGGCGCCGCGGCACGGCCGACATGGCGTCCTCGCTCAGGGACGAGATCATGGGCGTGATCATGATGCCCACGGCGATGCCCGCACTCAGGGCGTTGAACACGCTGATGTCGGGGAAGATCCGCTTGAGGACGTCCTGGGTGATGAAGTTGAGGGCGAAGTAGCCGTAGACGATGGTGGGGATACCGGCCAGCAGCTCCAGGACCGGTTTGAGGATGCGCCGCGCGGTGTCTCCGGCGTACTCGCTGAGGAAGATGGCACTGCCCAAGCCGAGGGGCACGGCGATGAGGAGGGCGATGCCGGTAATCAAGAAGGTACCGGCCAGCAGGGGGAGGATGCCGAAGTGCTTGTCCGCGAAGAGAGGTGTCCACTCCCGCCCGGTCAGGAACTCCACGATGCTGACCTGCCGGAAGAACACGGCGGTCTCGCTGATCAGTGTCACCACGATGCCGATGGTGGTGAGCACCGAGACAAGGCTGAGCAAGAGCAACAGGCGGGGCATGAGCCGGTCGCCCCAGCGAGACCGCGGGCCGCTCCCGCCCGCTAGCGGAGGACTCCCCGGGGCCCCGACGCGGCCACATGCCGCCGCGCCCTGCACCTGCTCCCCGGCACGCCTCCCGTGACCCACTCCCTGTCACTCCTTTCGCGAAACGCCCGCGTGGGGTTCCGGCCGCCGGAACGCCACGCGCCGCTTCGCACGGGCGCCTCGTACCCGCCGCTTACTTCAACGCCTCCAGCTTGGCCTTCTGATCCGCCAGAACGTCTTCGCGCACCGCGACGAAGCCGACCTCTGGCGCCATGTCCCGGGCGATATCCAGGTAGAAGTCCACGAAAGCCTTCACCTCGGGCCGCGTCTTGTAGGCCTCGTTGTTGACGTAGATGAAGATCGGCCGGGAGAGCGGCTTGTAGGTACCGGCGGCGATGGTCTCATCACTGGGCGCCACCGGCCCGTTGCCGCCGTCGATGGGCACGGCCTTGAGCTTGTCCTTGTTCTCGGCGTAGTAAGCGTAGCCAAAGTAGCCCAGCGCGTACTTGTCGTTGGCCACACCCGTCACCAGCTGGTTGTCGTCCTCGCTGGCCGTGTAATCGGTGCGGCTGGCGCCCGCCTTACCGACAATCTCTTCGGTGAAGTAATCGAAAGTGCCCGAATCGGTACCCGGCCCGTACAGCTTGATGGGCTCGTCCGGCCACCCCGGGCGGATGTCGCTCCACTTCTTCACCTTGCTGTTGGGTGCCCAGATCTTCTTGAGCTCCTCCACGGTCAGGTGGTCGACCCAGTCGTTCTGCGGATTCACCACGACCGCGATGCCGTCTAGCGCCACGGCGAGCTCCGTGTAGGCGATCCCGTTCTTTTCGGCGAGCGCCTTCTCTTCGTCCTTGATGGGCCGCGAGGCGCTGCTGATCTGGATCTCACCGCGGGTGAACTTCGCGAAGCCGCCGCCGGTGCCCGAGACCCCTACCGTGACGTTAACGTCGGGGTTCTCGGCCATGAACTCCTCCGCAATGGCCTGGGTCAGGGGATAGACGGTGCTGGAGCCGTCGATACGGATGGTGCCGGACCGCTCGCCGCCCCCGCCCTGGCCCCGCCCGCCGCCGCAGGCCGCCAGGACCAGCATGGCCGCCGCCATCACCAGGACAAGGAGCGCCTTCCGTTGCAATCTGCCCGCCTCCCCACCGCGAGGATGTCCCCCGCTTCGAGCGTACTCGACAACGGGCCGGCCCTTGGTTATGGCCGTGTGAGCAATCGGCGAAGGTTATGTGAACGAATGTTAACATTCGGCCAGCGGCAGGCGGAAACGGATGGCGGTCCCCGCGCCCAGCTCGCTCTCCGCCTCCACCGAGCCGCCATGAGCCTCGACGATGTGCTTGACGATGGCCAGCCCGAGGCCGGTGCCGCCGGCGGACCGGCTGCGGCCGGGATCGACCCGGTAGAACCGCTCGAAGATCCGCGGCAGGGCCTCGCGCGGGATGCCCCGGCCGGTGTCCCGGACCTCGCCCAGGGCCCATCGCGGCCCGTTACCCGTTTCCACGCTCACGGTCATGGTCACCGTGCCTCCGGACGGGGTATGCTGGCGCGCGTTCTCCAGCAGGTTCGTCCACACCTGGTCCAGCCGGTGGCGGTCGGCCTCCACCATGACAGGCTGCCCGGCCAGCCGCAATTCCAAGCGCAGGCCGGCCTCGGCGAGGCGCGCCCGGAAACGCTCGGCCGCCTGGGCGGCGCT
>DATCKH010000185.1:0-2656 GCA_036562425.1 Thermaerobacter sp.
GCGGGTGCTCGAGGGAAAGGCGCCCCAGCGCGCCATCCCGGAAGGCTGCCAGCAGGACGTGGGCGGCGCGCTCCCGGTCGGGCTCGCCTCCGGGGCGCAGCAGGCCCCGCCGTCGCGCGATCCCGTCCAGGACCGCTTCCACGGGCGGCAGGGCGGCGGGTGGCGCCGGCACCAGGGCTTCGTCCAGGCGGAAGCGCGACCGGAGCCCACGGCGGAAGGTCTCCTGGCCGCCGAGGCGGGCGATCAGAAACACCGCGGCCTCGTAAGGGGACACCACCTCGGGCCCCACAAGTCCCAGCGCCCCGAGGACGAGACGCCGGGCGCCGCCGCCCAGGCGGGGCGGGAGGACGCCCGGCATGTCAAGCAACCATAGGCTTCCGAGGTCGACCCACTGCTTGCCCCGGGTGACGCCGGGCTCCGGTCCCGTGCGCACCCGGCGCCGTCCCGCCAGCCGGTTTAACAGCGTGGACTTGCCCACGTTGGGCAGGCCCACGACCATGGCGCGCGGCTTCGGCCGGTTCCCGGCCGCGGCGACCACCCGCCGCCGCAGCCGTTCCGGTGCGCGCGGGTCGCCGGCGGCCGCGACCTCGGTGGGGATCCCCTGCTGGCGGAACCACCCCAGCCAGGCTTCCGTGGTGTCGGGGTCGGCCAGGTCGTCGCGGGCCAGGACCAGCAGGTGGGCGCGCCCGCCCACCAGGGACGCCACCTGGACGGCCCGGGAGGTGAAGGGGGCGCGGGCATCCGCCACTTCGATCACGACGTCCACCGCGTCCAGGTACCGCCGTACCTGGCGCAGCGCCCGCGCCATGTGCCCCTTGAGCACGCCCTTCATGGGATGGTCCCCACCTCGGAGGGCGGCCAGTAGACCAGGAAGGCCTTGCCGATGATCTCGCGCACGGGCACGGTCCAGCCGCTGCGGCTGTCGTCGGAGTGCGGCCGGTTGTCGCCGAGGACGAAGACGTGACCGGGCGGTACGGTGGTCGGCGGGTAGAAGTCCGGTCCCCGATTCACCACGTAGGGCTCGTCGACCGGCTGGCCGTTCACGTAGACCTGCCCCTCCACGATCTCCACGGTCTCGCCCGGCAGCCCGATCACCCGCTTGATGAAGTCGCGGGACGGATCCCGCGGGTAACGGAACACCACGATGTCAAACCGCTCCGGCGGGTGGAAGCGGTAGACCAGCTTGTTAACCAGGAGCCGCTCCCCGTCGTGCAGGGTAGGTTCCATGGAGACGCCGTCCACCAGGAATGATTCCACGACGAAGCCGCGGATCAGCAGGGCCAGGATCAGAGCGACGACCAGTGTCTCGAAGACCTCGCGCGCCGCGCTACCTCGTGCCGACACCGCCCGCGGTCACTCCTCTCCTCGCCGGGCCGCTCCCCCCGGGAAGCGGATCCCGAGCATCAGTCCCCCTCAACGGCGATGGGTGCCCCTAAACGGAAAAAGGACTGGGTAACCAGTCCTCCTCGCGTCGTGCCGCGGCCCCGCGACGGCCCGTTACCGCTTCTCCTTGATCCGCGCCGCCTTGCCCCGCAGCTGCCGCAGGTAGTTGAGCCGCGCCCGCCGCACCTTGCCGCGCCGCGTCACCTCGATGCGCTGGATGGCCGGCGAGTGCAGCGGGAACACGCGCTCGACACCGACGCCCGAGGCGATCCGCCGCACGGTAAAGGTTTCATCCAGGCCGCCACCCCGGCGGGCGATCACGGTGCCCTCGAAGACCTGGATCCGGTCGCGACCGCCTTCCCTCACCTTGAGATGGACCCGCACCGTGTCCCCCGGTCCGAATTCGGGCAGGTCCCGCCGCATGTACTCTTCCTGGATACTACGCAAAAGGTCCATCGCGCTCCACCGCTCCTCCCTGCTTGCCACGGGCCGGTACCAGGCGGCACCAGCCGGTCGCACGCGGCGATTATATCACAGCGATCCTTGGCCACTCAAAGCATCGCGCCCCGCCTCACGCTCGCGCCGGACGCGCTCCAGAAAGCGCCGGTCGGCATCGTCCAGCGGCGCCCGCTCCAGCAGGTCGGGCCGGCGTTCCAGGGTGCGCAGCAAGGCTTGCTCCCGCCGCCAGCGGGCGATGGCCCCGTGATCCCCGCTGAGCAGGATCTCGGGTACCGCCATCCCCCGGTATACCCGCGGGCGCGTGTAATGGGGGCCCTCCAGCAGCCCGCTGGTGAAGGAGTCGTCGGCAGCGGCACCTTCGGCCAGGACCCCGGGCAGCAGGCGCACCACCGCGTCGATGACCACCAGCGCCGGCAGCTCGCCGCCGGTCAGCACGTAATCGCCGATGGAGATTTCATCGGTGACCAGCGCCTGGCGCACCCGCTCGTCGACGCCTTCGTAGTGCCCGCAGAGGATCACCAGCCGTCGCTGGCGCGCCAGCCAGGCCGCCATCTCCTGGTTGAAGGTGCGGCCCTGCGGCGTCATCAGGATGAAGCGCACGCCCTCGCCCCAAGTGGATGGGCCGCCGGGCCCTAGCAGCTCGTCCGCCGCGCGGAAGATCGGCTCCGGCTTGAGCACCATGCCCGGCCCGCCCCCGAAGGGGCGGTCGTCGGTCACGTGATGCTTGCCCTCGGCCCAGTCCCGCAGGTTGTGGACGTGCACCTCGACGGCGCCCCGCTCCCGGGCCTTGCGCATCATGCTGGTCTCCAGCGGG
>DATCKH010000192.1:0-9064 GCA_036562425.1 Thermaerobacter sp.
CTCCGCGGCGCGGCAGCGAGGCCGGGCGCAGAATCGGGGGGTGAGCCGTTTGTCTCGCAGCATTCGCGTGTATGAGCTGGCTCGCAAGCTGGGGGTGCAGAGCAAGGAGATCCTGCGCATCCTCCAGGAAGAGATGAACATTGACATTCAAAACCATATGAGCACGATCAACGACCAGGTCGCTCGCCGGATCACCCAGATTCTGCGCGGCGAGCCCGCGCCGCGCCCGGGCGGCCAGGGCAGCCCGGGTGGCCAGGGCGGGGCGGCCAGGGCGGCGAGCCAGGCGCCGGGCCAGCGTGGCGCCCAGCCGGCTGGTCAGGCAAACAACCAGATGGCGACCCAGGGCCAAAGCCGCGCTGCGGGCCAGGGCGGCCCGGCCGCGGCGGCGACCGGGCACCAGTCCCCGGCCCGGGCGGAGTCGCAGGGCCGCCAGGCCCAGCGGGGCCCCCAGGGTGGCGGTGCCCGGGGCGGCACCATGGCCGGCGCTGCCGGTTCCGCGGGCGCGGCGGGATCCGCCGGTTCCGGCCGCGGGCAAGCCGGTGGGCAGCGGGAAGGGGAACGGCGCCGCGACGACCGGCGGGACGAACGCCGTGGTGACCGGCAGGGCGCGGGTGGCCGGCCCGGGCGTCCGGCGGGAGACGGACGGCCCGGCAACAACGGTCGGGCCCGGCCGGCCGGAGCACAGGCCCGGCCCGGCGGCGGGCAGCGGCCTGCGGGCGGCCCCCGGCCCGGTGGGGGCCCGCGCCCCGGCGGGGGGCGGCCTGGCGGCGGTTTCGTGCCGCCGCGGCCGGCGGCCGCGCGGGCTGCCGCGCCGGCCCGGGCGGGCGGCGGCGGGCGCCGGGGCAAGCGCCGCGAGTACGAGCGCGATGAGCGCGACTTCCTCGACGAGGACGACGAGGATCGCCTCTTCGGCGGGCGCAAGGAGGAGCGCCGGCGCCGCCGGGAGATGGAGCAGTCGCAGCACGAGATCCGGCACGGGCACCGGGTCGGCGGCGAGGTGACCTTGACCGGGGCGGTCACCGTGGGCGCCTTCGCCGAGCTGCTGGGCCTGAAGCCCGCCCAGGTGATCCAGACCCTGATCGGCATGGGTGTCATGGCCGCCATCAACCAGGAGATCGACGCCGAAGTGGCGGCCAAAGTGGCGGAGAAGTTCGGCTTTACCGTCAAAATCCAGGAGCCGCAGGTGGAGGTCGCCAAGCGGGAAGAACAGGAGCCCGAGGACGACCCCTCCCAGCTGCAGCCGCGCTGGCCGGTGGTCACCGTGCTCGGCCATGTCGACCACGGCAAGACGTCGCTGCTGGACCGCATCCGCCAGACCCGGGTCACGGCCCAGGAGGCGGGTGGCATTACCCAGCACATCGGCGCCTCGGTGGTCGAGGTGGGCGACAAGCGCATCGTCTTCCTCGACACGCCGGGCCACGAGGCCTTTACCGCCCTGCGGGCGCGCGGCGCCCAGGTGACGGACATCGCCGTGCTGGTGGTAGCCGCCGACGACGGGGTCATGCCCCAGACGGTGGAAGCCATCAACCACGCCCGGGCGGCCGGCGTGCCCATCGTGGTGGCCATCACCAAGATCGATAAGCCCGAGGCCAATCCCGACCGGGTGCGCCAGCAGCTGACGGAGTACAACCTGGTGCCGGAGGAGTGGGGCGGCGACACGGTGATGGTCGAGGTGTCCTCCCACACCGGCCAGGGGATCGACGAGCTCCTGGAGATGATCCTGCTGGTGGCGGAGCTGCAGGAGCTCAAGGCCAACCCCAACCGGCCGGCCCGGGGCACGGTGATCGAAGCCAAGCTGGACCGGGGCCGGGGGCCGGTGGCGACCGTGCTGGTGCAGACGGGCACCCTGCGGGTTGGGGACGCCTTCGTCTGCGGTACCACCTACGGGCGCGTCCGCGCCCTCTTCGACGACCGCGGGCGCAGCATCAAGGAGGCCGGGCCGTCGACCCCTGTGGAGGTGCTGGGCGCCTCCGAGGTGCCGGACGCCGGTGACCGGCTGGAAGTCGTGAGCGACGAGCGGCAGGCGCGGGAGATCGCCGAGCGCCGGCAGGAGGAACGGCGCCGCGACGAGCACATGCGAGCCGCCCGGGGCCTGACGCTGGAGCAGTTCGCCCAGCAGGCGGGCGGCGATGCCGGCGAGCGCGAGCTGCGCCTGGTGGTGAAGGCCGACGTGCAGGGCTCGCTGGACGCCCTGGTGCCCGCACTGGAGCGGCTGTCCAACGAAGAGGTTTATGTGCGGGTGCTGCACGCCGGCCTGGGTGCCATCAGCGAGTGGGACGTGATGCTGGCTGCCGCCTCCCGTGCCATCGTGGTCGGCTTCAACGTGCGGCCCGATGCCAACGCCCGGCAGACGGCGGAGAAAGAGAATGTGGAGATCCGCACCTACCGGGTGATCTACGAGCTGCTGGACGACGTCAAGGCCGCGCTCCAGGGCCTGCTCAAGCCGGTCATCCGCGAGGTGGTCATCGGCCAGGCGGAGGTACGGGCGACCTTCCGCGTGCCCGGCGTCGGGACCGTGGCCGGGTGCTATGTGACCGAGGGCAAGATCACCCGCAACGCTAGGGTGCGCGTCATTCGCGACGGCACGGTGGTCTACGAGGGGCGGATCGCCTCGCTCAAGCGGTTCAAGGACGACGTGCGCGAGGTCAATCAGGGCTACGAGTGCGGCGTGGGCATCGAGCGTTTCAATGACGTCAAGGAGGGCGACGTGCTCGAGGCCTTCCAGGAGCAGGAAGTCGCGCGCACGATCTGACCCGGAGGGGGTTGCCCATGCCGGCTTTCGTGGGCATCTGCCGGGTGACGCTGGCCCTCCCCGGCAGCCAGTCCCTGAAGGACAAGCGGCGCGTGCTCAGGAGCCTTATCGAACGGTTGCGCCAGCGCTACCATCTGGCCGTGGCCGAGGTGGGCGCCCAGGACTCTTGGCGGCGGGCGGACATCGCCTTCGCCTGCGTGAGCGGTGAGCATCGCCAGTGCGAGGCCCTTCTGGCCGATTGCCTTCGCTGGCTGGAGTCCCGCACGGATGTCGAGCTGATCGACGTGGATACCGAGATCGTTTGAAGGCCTTCGGCAGGTGATGGCCATGTCGACGAGGCGAAGGTTGCGGGTCGCCGACAACATGCAGGAAGCGCTGGCGGAGATCCTGCGCCGGGTCAAGGACCCGCGGGTGGGCATGGCGTCCGTTACCGCCGTCGAGCTCTCGCCGGACATGCGGCACGCCCGCGTGCGCATCAGCGTGATCGGCGACGAGGAAGCAAGGCGGCGGACCATGGAGGGCCTGGAGAGCGCCCGCGGCTTCATCCGCAGTGAGCTGGGGCGCGTCATGCGCCTGCGTCACGTCCCGGAGCTGGACTTCCGGCTGGATAAGTCGGCCGAGTACAGCGTGCGGATTCACCAGCTCCTGCAGGCGTTGAAGAGCGAGCAGGGAGGCGCCGCTCCGGCTGATGAGCAACAGCAGGAGGGTGATGCCGCCGGGACGCCTCCGGAGGGAGGTCCGGAGCGGGAGGACACGCCGGAACGCGGGGAGACGGGGGAGTGAAGCGCGTGACTGAACGGGATCGTCCGGGTTCCGTGCCGGGCCCCGGCCACGGCCAGGAAGCGGGCGCGGACACGGGCCTGGAGGCGCGGGAAGACGCCATGGCGGCCGTCGTGGAGGCCCTCCGGGCCGGCCGCCGCTTCGCCCTGTTCCTCCACCTGTCCCCCGACGGGGACAGCATCGGTTCCACGCTGGCACTGGGCCTGGCCCTGGAACGTCTGGGCAAGCGCACCATCTGGATCAGCGCGGATCCTCCCGGCGAGCAGTACCGGTTTCTCCCCGGCGTCGAGCGGTTCCGGCTCTGGAACGAGTACGAGGACGACTGGGCCCAGTATGACGCCGCCATTCTCCTGGATTGCGCGGACCTGGACCGCGTGGGCCCCGCCCGGGCGGCCATCGACCGGATCGGGCGGGTCATCAACATCGATCACCATCCTTCCAACCGGCGGTACGGCGACATCAACCTGATCGAGCCCGAGGCGGCAGCCGTCGGCGAGATCACGGCGCGGCTGATCGAGCGCCTGGGCGTCGAGCTGGATACCACCATGGCCTACGGGCTGTACACGGCGATCCTGACCGATACGGGGTCGTTCCAGTACGAGAGCACGCGCCCGGACACCTTGCGCCTGGCCGCGCGGCTGCTGGAAGCCGGCGTGCGCCCGGCCGAAGTGGCCCAGGCCGTGTTCGAATCGCGCCCGCTGCGGGTGCTGCGCCTCTTGCGCGAGGCCCTGGGCACGCTGGAGGTGGGCGCCGGCGGCCGCCTGGCCTGGATGTCCGTCTCCCGGGCGATGATGGACCGCATTGGCGCCCAGCGCGGCGACACGGAGGGCTTCGTCAATTACCCCCGCAGCATCGCCGGCGTCGAGGTGGCCCTGCTGTTCATCGAGGAACCCGACGGCCGGGTCCGGGTGAGCTGGCGCTCCAACCGGGAGGTGGACGTCAGCAAGCTGGCGGCGGCCTTCGGCGGGGGCGGCCACGCCCGGGCGGCGGGATGCACGGTGGCCGGGCCCCTGGAGCGGGCTCGCGTACAGGTCCTGCAGAGCGTGGTGGAGTACCTGCAAGGCGGCACCGGCGGCTCCGGGCCGCGGCACGGCACGGGCGGGGAGGGCGGCCGGTGAGCCGCGTGGCGCTGGCAGGCGTGCTGCCGGTCGTCAAGCCGCCCGGCATGACCTCTCACGACGTGGTCGACCACTGCCGCAGGGCGTTCGGGCTGCGGCGGGTGGGCCACGCGGGGACCCTGGATCCCGCGGCCGCCGGTGTCCTCGTGATCTGTCTCGGCGTGGCCACGCGCATCGCCGGGTATCTGAGCGAGTCCGACAAGCGGTACCGGGCCGAGATCTGGTTCGGCATCACCACCGATACCCACGACGCCGAGGGAGAGGTGACGGCCTGCCGCCCCGCGGAGGGCCTGTCGCTGGAGCGGGTGCGGGAAGTCCTGGCCGCCTTCGTGGGCGCCCAGCAGCAGGTACCCCCGCGGGTATCGGCCGTGCGCCAGGGCGGGCGGCGGGCCTACGAGCGGCACCGCCGTGGTGAGGATGTGGAGCTGGCGCCGCGGCCCGTGACCATCCACGCGCTGGACGTGGTGGACTGGCATCCCGGCCCCTGGCCGCGGCTCCTCCTGGACGTCCGGTGCAGCAAGGGCACCTACATCCGGGCTCTGGCCCGCGACCTGGGGGAAGCCCTGGGGTGCGGCGCCGTGCTGGGCGCGCTGGTGCGCACTGCCGCGGGGCCCTTCGCGCTGGAGGGGGCCCGCACCCTGGAGGAGGTCGACCGGGCGGCGCGGAGCGGGCGGGGCGGCGAGCTGCTCATCGACCCCGCCGAGGCGCTCTCCTTCCTGCCGGCGTGGCGCCTGTCGCCCGATGATGCCCGCCGGGTGCGGAACGGCGCACCGCCCGCACCGCGGTTCGGGGGGACGAACCGGCCCGGCGTCACCGGCGGCGGCGACGATGGCCGGGTGCGCCTGCTGGATCCGGAGGGACGCCTGCTGGCCGTGGCCCGCCTGGAGCGGCGGGGAGAGCAACTGGTGGCCCGGCCGGAGACGGTGATGGTTTCGTCATAGGCTCGTCACGGGCAAAGCCGGCATTAGGGGATGTTCCATGCACGTTGTATACGGTCTTGAGAACTGGCAAGGCGAAGAACCGAGCCACGTGGCCATCGGCACGTTCGATGGCGTCCACCGCGGCCACCAGGCCCTCCTGCGCGGAGCCGTCACCGCCGCCCGGGCCCAGGGAGGGCGGGCGGTAGCCCTTACCTTTGATCCGCACCCGCTGGCGGTGCTGGCTCCCGACCGGCTGCCCCCGCTCCTGGCGACGCTGGAGGACCGGCTGGCCCTCTTCACCTGGGCCGGCATCGACGCGGCGGTGGTGGCCCGCTTCGACCCCGGGCTCGCCCAGGTGGAGGCGCGAGATTTCGCCCGCCGGGTGCTGGCCGGGCGCCTGCGGGCCCGCACCGTGTTCGTCGGCTTCAACTTCCGCTTCGGCCGGGGCGGCCTCGGCTCGGCGGCCGACCTGGAGCGTTGGGGTCCGGAACTGGGCTTCCGGGCCCACGTCGTGCCGCCCGTGCGCGTGGACAGGCGGCCGGTGTCCAGCACCTGGATCCGCCAGCTCCTGGAAGCCGGTGACGTGGCCGGCGCCGCCGCGGCCCTGGGTCGCCTCTACTCCTTACCGGGGGTGGTGCGCCCCGGGGAGGGAAGGGGCGCGCAGATCGGGTTCCCCACGGCCAACGTGCACTTGCCGGAAGGCCTGGTCCTCCCGGCCGAGGGCGTCTATGCCGTCTGGGTGGCCTGGCGCGGCCGCCTGTGGCCCGGCGTGGCCAACGTGGGCCGGCGTCCCACCTTCGGCGGCGGGGAACTGCGCCTGGAAGTGCACCTCCTGGATGTGAATGAGGTCCTGTACGGCGAGACGCTGCGGGTCGGCTTCGTCCGCCGGTTACGGGAGGAGAGGCGCTTCCGCGGCCCGGGAGAGCTGGCCGCCCAGATCCGGCAGGACGTGGCGGCCGCGCGGGACCTGTTGCGGGAGCCGCCGGCCGGCGACCCCCTGCTGGACCCGGCGGGCACGGCCGCGGGTGATGGGGAAACGGGCGCCGCTGGGGAGGAACCCGGCGCCGGGGCTGCCGCCGGCGGCAGGCGGGAGCGCGCCGGTGACGTATCCTGAACTGATTTGCCAAGGGGCACCGGCGGTTGCTACAATCGTTTCGACCTCAGGCGATGAGGCGCAATTCGTGCCCGCGGCGGCGATCCCCCGGCGAGGCGCCCGCTGCCTCCGGCGGCAGCCTGGCCGGGCGGGGATGCCGCGGGCCCAGGCAAGGAGGGCTTGGCATTGGCGCTCACCCAGGAGCGGAAGCAGCAGCTCATCAAGGAATTCGCGCTGCACGAGCACGACACCGGTTCACCCGAGGTCCAGGTGGCGATCCTGACCGAGCGGATCAACCAGCTCACGGAGCACCTGCGGCAGCACAAGAAGGACCATCACTCGCGCCGCGGGTTGCTGAAGATGGTCGGTAAGCGCCGCCGCTTGCTGCAGTACCTCAAGAGCCGCGATCCGCAGCGTTACCAGGCGGTGATCACACGCCTCGGCTTGCGGCGCTGAATCCGGTCGACAAGAGCGGGCACGGCCCGCTCTTGTCTCTTGGACGGTGTGTGTGAGGGGAGGGCCTACGAGCTTGGAGAAACGGGTGTACCAGACAGAATTGGCCGGTCGCCCGCTGATCGTCGAGGTCGGGCAGCTGGCGCAGCAGGCGAACGGCGCCGCGCTGGTGCGATATGGTGACACCGTCATTCTGGCCACGGCTACCGCGTCCAAGGAGCCGCGGCAGGGCATCGATTTCTTCCCGCTCCGCGTGGACTGGGAGGAACGTCTCTACGCGGCCGGGCGGATCCCGGGCTCCTTCTTCCGCCGCGAGGGCAAGCCCAGCGAGCGCGCCATCCTGTCGGGGCGGCTGACGGACCGGCCGCTGCGGCCGCTGTTCCCCAAGGGCTACCGCAACGAGGTGCAGATCATCGTCACCACCCTGTCCTACGACGATGACTGCTCCCCGGAGATCGCCGGCATCATCGGCGCCTCGGTGGCCCTGGGGATCTCGGACATCCCCTGGAACGGGCCCGTGGGCGCGGTGGAGGTGGGCCTGCTGGACGGCGAGCTGGTCATCAATCCCACCGCCGCCCAGCGGGAGCACAGCCGGCTCCACCTGACGGTGGCCGGAACGCGGGACGCCGTCAACATGGTCGAGGCCGGTGCCGACCAGGTGCCCGAGGCGGTCATTCTCGACGCCATCTTCCGCGGGCACGAGGAGATCAAGCACCTGGTCGAGTTTCAGGAGCGCATCATCGCCGAGTGTGGCAAGCCGAAGGTTGAACCCGAGCTCTACGAGCCGGACCCGGCCATTGCGGAGGCGGTGCGCTCGCGGTACACCGAGCGCCTGCGGGAGGCCATCAACCACCCCGACAAGCAGGCCCGCGAACAGGCGGTGGAAGAGGTCAAGAAGGCCGCCCTGGAGGAGCTGCTGGCGGAGTTCCCGGAGGGCGAGCTGGATATCCGGCACGTCCTGGACCAGGTGCTCAAGGAGATCGTGCGCAAGCAGATCCTCGAGGAGGGGATCCGGCCCGACGGGCGGCGGCCCGACGAGATCCGGCCCATCCATGTGGAGGTGGGCCTCCTGCCGCGGGCCCATGGCTCGGGCCTCTTCCAGCGCGGCCAGACGCAGGTGCTGACGGTCGCGTCCCTCGGTGCCCCCGGCGATCGCCAGATGCTGGATACCCTGGGGCAGATCGAGGAGTTCAAGCGTTACATGCACCACTACAACTTCCCGCCCTACAGCACGGGCGAGGTGGCGCCGCTGCGGGCGCCGAGCCGGCGGGAGATCGGCCATGGCGCCCTGGCGGAGCGGGCGCTGGTGCCGGTGCTGCCCGACGAGCTGGAGTTCCCGTACACCATCCGCCTGGTGTCGGAGGTGCTCAGCTCCAACGGCTCCACCTCCATGGCCAGCACCTGCGGCAGCACGCTGGCGCTGATGGACGCGGGCGTGCCCATCAAGGCGCCGGTGGCCGGCGTGGCCATGGGCCTCGTCAAGGAGGGTGACCGGTTCGTCGTCCTTACGGACATCCAGGGCATCGAGGACCACCTGGGCGACATGGACTTCAAGGTGGCGGGGACCCGGGAGGGCGTCACGGCGATCCAGATGGACATCAAGATCGCCGGCGTCGACCGGGCGGTGCTGGAGAAGGCCCTGGAGCAGGCGCGGGCCGGCCGGTTGTACATCCTCGACAAGATGCTGGAGGTCATCGACAAGCCGCGTCCCGAGCTGTCGCCCTACGCGCCGCGGATCATCATCATGCAGATCCCGGTGGACAAGATCCGCGAGGTCATCGGTCCCGGCGGGCGCATGGTCAACCGCATCGCCGACGAGTGCGGGGTCAAGATCGACATCGAGGACGACGGCAAGGTCTACATCTCCGCCCAGACCCAGCAGGGCGGGGAGAAGGCCCGCGAGTGGATCGAGCAGATCGTGGCCGACGTGGAGGTGGGCAGCGTCTAC
>DATCKH010000196.1:0-2967 GCA_036562425.1 Thermaerobacter sp.
TGGCAGTTCGAGATGCCCCAGGACCTGATGGAGGGCTACGGCTACCCGCCTTTGGACGAGAGCGCCAAGCGCAAGATCCTCGGCGAGAACCTGGCTCGGTTGATGGGCATCGACATCGAGGCCAAGAAGGCCGAGCTGGGCCGGACGGCCTGAGCCAGGCTTCCCTGTCTGCTGGCAGGGACAAGCGGGGTCGAGATGGACCTCCGCTGCCCCATCGAGCAGGCAGAGCAGCTGTACACGGCGCTGAAGATACGGGGGGTCCCTACGGAATTCGTCCGCTTCCCGGGGGAGAGCCACGGGCTGAGCATCGGCGGGAAACCGTGGCATCGTGTGTACCGTTTGGACCGGATCGTCCAGTGGTTCGACCGTTACCTTCAGCCGCACCGGAGGGAGCAGGCCTGAGACATCGGTGAGCCGGGCGAGGGTGAGCGGCTCCCGGCTTGGAGAACCACGGCAGGAGAGGAGAAGACGCTCCAGACCGGAAAGGTCCGGGGCCCCGTGCCAAGGCTGCCGCGTTCCGGCGTGGCAGCCTTCTTCTTTTATAAACACATGGCGTCAGCAGGCGATGGCAGCTCGTGCAGTCTGCGTACCGTGTGGGGACCATGCGGCCTGGGTAGCTTGGGGGGAGCGTGCGGTCTGGGCAGCTTGTGGGGAAGGTACCACCACCCCGCCTTTCGAACACGGTCCCCCAGGGGGGATGGTGGGTGTAGGTGCCGCGGTACACCGTGGGCCGCGGTACACTGGGCTGCAACCCCGGTCAGAGACGCGCCCAGCGCAGGTGGAGGTGGGATGGGTGGCGGGGAAGGGCGACCATGGACACGCGCGGGACGGCGGGCGTCCCCTGACGTCCCGGGATCTCCTGCGCATGCGTTTCGTGGGCGACCCGCGCATCTCACCCGACGGGTCGCTCGTCGCGTGGGTCGAGCAGTGGATCGACGCCGGGCGGAATGCGTACCGGTCCAACATCTTCGTAGCGCCGGCCGATGGCAGCGCTCGATCCCGCCCCTTTACCACGGGGCCCGGTCGTGACCGCAGCCCGCGCTGGTCCCCGGATGGGCAATGGCTGGCCTTCCTCTCCGACCGGCCGCTGCCTTCGGCGCTTGAGACCGGCGAGAGTGGTGCCGACCCCGGCGGCGGGGCAGGTGGTGAGGCTGGGGAGCCTGATCAAGACCGGCCCGCCCAGCTCTACGTCATGCCCGCCAGCGGCGGGGAGGCCCGACCCCTGACCCGGTTGCAGAAAGGCGCCGCGGAACCGGTATGGTCACCGGACGGTCGCCGCGTGGCCGTGCTGGTGGCCGCCCACCCTGAACGGGGACTCGAGCCGTTAGGAGCGGCCGATCCCGATGAGAAGGATCTCTACCGGAAGTACAACCGCGACGTACGGGTGATCACCCGGCTCCGGTACAAGCTGGATGGCGCCGGGTTCTTCGACGAGCGGCGCAAGCACGTGGCCATTGTCGAGCTGGACCCGGGCGGGACGGCGGGAGGGGGCGGGGGCGCTGCCGGCGCGGCGTGGGGCGAAGCCGAGGTGCGGCAGTGGACCCGTGGCCCCTATGACATCCGCACCGTGGCCTGGATGCCGGACGGCCAGCACCTCGTGGTGGTGACGAACCCCGACCCCGAGGCCGACCGGCAGCCGTGGACCGACGTGTACCTCGTCCCATGCGACGGGCCACCCGGCCAGCCGTGGGATCTGACGCAGGCCGGGTCCGCCGGGAGCGGCGGGGCCGCGGCCGGCGTGCGCAAGATCACCCACTCCGACATCGACATCTTTGAAGCCCTACCCTCTCCTGATGGGCGATGGATCGCCTGCCGGGGGCAGGACGCCCGTCGCTACCGGGCGTACGGCAACACCCATCTCTATCTGTTCTCCGTGGACGGGAAGGAGCGCCGTTGCCTCACGGCCGAGGCGGACCTGACGGTAGGTGACGAGAGCATCAATGACATCGTCGGGGAAGCCGGCGCCGTGATGGCGTGGGCGCCGGACGGATCGGGAATTTACGCCCTGGTGAGCTGGCGCGGGGCGGTGAACCTGTACTGGTTCGGTCTGGACGGGACGGTGCGCCCGCTGACGCGGGGCCTTCACGTCTTGCGGGGCTTCAGCCTCGACCGGAGGGGGCGCCGGGCTGCTTTCGTCCGCCTGACGGAAACCGAACCGGGGGACGTATGGGCTGCCGAGATCGGCCCCCTGGTAGGCGGTCCCCCGGCCGGCGGTCCTGGCCGGCGGACCGGATCCGGCCAGCAGGTCACCTCAGCCGCGCTAACCTGGCCGGGCGAGGGACCGGGTGAAGGCGGAGAAGGTGGCGGGGATCCGGCGTCCCGCGCGGGGGCGGGCGCGGGTGTCAACGGCGCGGCCGTCTCCCGGGCAGGAAGCGCCGGAGAACGCCCCGCCGGCTACGTACCCGTTCGTCTCTCTGCGGTCAACCGGCGCCTCCTGGAGGAGGTGCAGGTGGTCCGGCCCGAGCACTTCACCTTCCAATCCGACGGGCATGTGCTCGACGGCTGGCTCATCCGGCCGGTGGGGTTCGAGCCCGGCAAGAAGTACCCGGCCATCCTCCAGATCCACGGCGGTCCCATGGCCATGTACGGCTATGCCTTCTTCCACGAGTTCCAGGTCCTGGCCGCCCGCGGCTACGCTGTGTTCTACACCAATCCGCGGGGCAGCCAGGGATATGGCCAGGACTTCTGCGCCGCCATTCGCGGCGACTGGGGCAACTGCGACTACCGGGATCTCATGGCCTGCGTGGACGCGGTGCTGGCCCGCTTTGACTACATCGACCGCCAGCGCCTGGGGGTGGCAGGGGGCAGTTACGGGGGCTACATGACCAACTGGATCGTCACCCACACCGACCGCTTCCGGGCGGCGGTGACCATGCGCTGCGTGGCCAACGAGCACAGCTTCTTCGGCACCAGCGACATCGGCTATGAAGACCTGTTCGACCTGCAGGCGGCACCCTGGGAGGACCC